>CAYUYV010000048.1:6121-29967 GCA_964449455.1 uncultured Alphaproteobacteria bacterium
CGGCCCGCGCGCGATGGGCGGCCCGCGCGAGATGGGCGGCCCGCGCGAGATGGGCAGCCCGCGCGAGATGGGCAGCGATGAAGCCATCGGGCCGGACACCGTGTTCCGCATCGCCTCCCTGTCCAAAGGCTTTGCCGCGGCCCTGGTTGCCCAGCTCGTCCAGGAACAGAAGATCACCCTTGATGCCCCGGCAGCCCCTTTCGCGCCGGACCTGCGCCTGAAGGGCAAGGGGCGGCGCGAGGCGGTGACCGTTGAGCACCTCCTGTCTCACCGTCTGGGTCTGCCCCCTTATGCCTTCGACAATCTTCTGGAGGCTAATGTTCCGCCTGCCACCATTCTGCGCCGCCTTGGAACCGTGGACCCCATCTGCCCCGTGGGCCGGTGCTATGGGTACCAGAATGTCGCGTTCAATATCGTGGCCAGGGCCGTTGAAACCGCCGACGGACGATCCTACGGCGAGGCCATGGAGGCACGGCTTTTTGTCCCCTTGGGCATGGCGACGGCTTCGGTTGGGGCGGAGGGGTTGCGCGAGAACGGGGACTGGGCCCGCTCCCACCGGCGCAAAAAGGACGCACCTTGGCAGGTCGCGCCCGTAAAGCCGGCCTATTACCGGCTGCCCGCGGCGGCGGGTGTCAATGCGAGCATCACGGACATGGCCAAATGGCTGGCTGCCCAGATGGGCCACATTCCCGATGTGTTGCCGCCGGAGATCCTCTCGCTGCTCCATGCCCCGAAGGTCCGCACGCCGGGCGAGGTCCATCGCTTGCGGAAAATCATGCCCCTGACGGACGCCCATTATGGGCTGGGCTGGCGCATCTATCAGTATAAGGGGGAAACAGTGGTCAGCCATGCCGGTTCCGTCGAGGGTTATGGCGCGGTTATTGCCTTTTTGCCGGGGCGGGACTCAGGAGTGGTGCTGCTCACCAATTCACGCTCGAAGCCCTTTTATCGCCTGATGCCGCTTTGGGTGCAGCACGAAACGGATGCCTGACCGGCCATAAGGGGGGGCATGCGGGATCAAAACCCTGTGAAACACGGGCAAATATCTCCGGAACACGGCGGGATTGTCCGCTTTTCGGGTGCGCCGATCGGCGAACAGGCTTATAAATTGCGTGAGAATTCCAGGAAACAGGCCCTCCGTCATGGGGGACCGGCAAGGTGAGGTTTGTCCATGCGTGTCTTACTTGGTCTTTCGGTCGTTATCGTGTTGGCCCTTGGCGGCGGAGCCTATTACGTCTTTTTCAGTACAAAGACCATTAATGGCTTGACCGGTCCCGCCGCCGACCTCTTCATCGATTTCCAGGTTCTTGGCGAGACGCCGCTCAATGGCGAAGGCGCCCGTACTCTGGCCGGGCGGACCTTGCGCACCCGCTATTGGACCATTCCGGCGGGCTCCATCGTGCCGATCCATGAGCATGCCAATCGTCCGGCTACGATCTATACGCTGCAGGGCAGCATCTATGAATACCGCAATGACCGGAACGAGCCCATCCTCCATGAGGCTGGCGGGCTGTCGCTGGAGGAAGGCGCCAACCTCGCCCATTGGTGGAAGAATGCGGGTGACCAGGAAGTGCGTCTTGTGGCTTTTGACATTTATCCGTCTGCGGCCGACCCCAGTGAGCCGGGCGAGATCGCGTCTTTCCCCACTTTGCCCAATCTGTCGGCCATGCCGGATGAGGTTGGGGTGGCGCGCAGCCTGCTTGGCTTTGTGGATCTTTCCGCCCATTTCCTCGGCGCCTTTGGCGAGGGCTATACCCTGACCACTTATCTTGCGATTCTGGAGCCCGGCGGCGTGCTGCCCCTTTTCACCGAAGGCGGCGAACCGGTGCACCTGTTTGTCGAGGACGGCACCATCACCGAAACCCGCCCCGGCGGAGCCACCAGCACCCTGTCCCCCCGCAGCTTTTCAAAACTCGACCGAGGCGCGGCCGCCTGGTGGGAAAACAGCGGCCCCACCCCCGCTCGCCTCATTATCGGTGCCCTCGAACGCCAGGCCCGTTGACCCCACACCATCCCCTCCTGCGTCATTGCTTCGCTGCACGCGTTGCAATGACGCCAGCGGTCTGGAAGCGGCAGGATTTCCATGCCGATCCTCACCATCGCCTCTTCCCACAAATTTGAGCGTGCACGTCAAAGGATCAACGAGGCCAACCAAAGGCATTGCTCATCCAGTGCTTTTGGGGTTTCTGTCAGAACGGCGTGAGTGGACAAGCATTAAGTGGCGTTGGGCGCGGATGTGCGGCCAATCAAGGCGGGTTTTTCTTGGGGAGGGTGTCATGTCACAGCCGGTTCTTGAGGCGGATAAACTCAGTGTGCGGCGCGGCGCTGAGCGGGTCCTGAATGCCGTCAGTTTCAAGGCCCATGAGGGCGATGTCCTGGCGCTGCTTGGGGGGAATGGGGCCGGTAAATCGACCACCCTGCTCACCTTTCTCGGGTTCCTCGCCCCGGAATCCGGGCAGGCCCGCATGTTCGGCACATCGGTCGGCGAGGACATTGAGGCGACCAGGGCCAAATGCGCCTATCTGCCGGAAGCGGCGACCCTTTACGGCCATCTGTCGGCCCGCGAGAACCTCGATTATTTTCTAGCGCTTGCGAATGTTCCGAGAGTCCCCCAAAAAATAGAAGCGGCCCTTGACCGCGTCGCGCTCAAGGCACAGGCCTGGGACAAGCCCATGGAGACCTATTCCAAGGGCATGCGCCAGAAGACGGCCATCGCGCTTGCCCTGCTCCGGGAGGTGCCGGTTCTGTTGCTTGACGAGCCGACCTCCGGCCTTGATCCCCTTGCCATTGATGAATTCAACGCCCTGGTGCGCGATCTGGCTGCCAATGGCACCACGATCATGATGGTCACCCATGATGTGTACGGAGCGTGCCAAGTGGCCGACCGGATCGGCTTGTTGAAGGACGGCACGCTGGTCGGCGTGTTCGAGGCCGGCGGCGCGGACGCAACCGATGGCGGACGCATTGATACCAGAGCCGTGCATGAAGCCTTTGCCGCACGGGGGGCCGCATGAGCGCGCTCTGGAAAATTGCGGGTGAAGAGGTCCGCTATTGGGCGCGCTCCCAAGTCGCCAAGGTCACCTTCGGCATTCTGATTGGTCTTACCCTGGTGTCGGCGGTGGTCACGGTGCTTCAGATGACCCATGCGGCGCAGGAGCGCCAGCATTTACAGCATGAGGCGGAAGAGGCGTTTCGCAGCCAGCCCGACCGGCATCCCCATCGCATGGTCCATTATGGACACTATGTGTTCCGGTCGCCCGCGCCGCTCTCGGTCGTGGATCCCGGCATGGATGCCTATTCGGGAACGGCGATCTTCCTGGAGGGCCATCGGCAGAACTCCGCGACCTTTTCGGAACAGCAGTCCGGGGGCGTCCTCGGCGTGTTTGGCAGTTTAACGCCCGCCTTTATTCTCCAGGTTCTGACGCCATTGCTCCTGATCCTGATGGGCTATGGTGCGGTGACCCGGGAGCGTGAGAGCGGCACCTTGGCCCAGATCCTGGCCCAAGGTGTCCCGCCCACATCTCTTATGGCCGGGAAGGGCCTCGCGCTCTGCGCTGTGGGGGTGATCCTGCTGCTCCCGGCGGCCGCGGCCGCGATCTGGGCCGCAACCACCGGCGAAGCGGTATTTCTGACGACGGTCTTTCTCACGGGATACGCGGTCTATCTGCTGGTTTGGTGCGGCATCGTTGTGTTTGTTTCGAGCCGGGTGCGCTCTTCTTCGGGCAGCCTTGTCGTTCTCATCAGTGTTTGGATCGTCATCACAGTCCTTGTTCCCCCGATTGCCAGTAGTGCCTCGCGGCTCCTGGTCGATGCGCCGGGCAAGATCGAAACGGACTTTGCCATGAAGGCCGAACTCGACAAGCAGGGGGATGGCCACAATGCAAGCGATCCGGCCTTTGCAAGGCTGAAGGCTGAGCTGCTTGACCGATATGATGTGGACCGGGTCGAGGATCTGCCCGTCAATTTCCGGGGGATCGTTGCAGGCCAGGCCGAGGCGAATTTGACGGATGTGCTCAATCGGTATGCCGAGGATCGGATGGCGGCCGAGGAGGCCCAGACAGAGCTTGCCCGGGGGTTCGGCTGGCTTTCGCCCATTGTCAGTGTCCGAGCCTTCTCCATGATCCTGGCGGGAACGGATCTTGCCACCCATCACCGCTTCCTGCGTGAGGCGGAAGCGGTCCGGTTTGCTTTTGTCCAGGCACTGAACAAGGCCCATGAAGAGCAGTTGTCCTATGCGGACGATATTCGGCGCAGTAACAATGCGGATGCGGAAAAGAAAACGCGGATCAGCGCGGAGAACTGGCAGATCCTGAAGGATTTCCGGTTCCGTCCCGCACCGCCGGAAGCAAGGCTGCAGGTCGCGGGGGGTGAGCTGGCGAAACTACTGGCGTGGCTCGTCGGTGTTTGGGCCCTGTGCGTCTGGACTGCGAGGAGCATCAAGCCATGACACTGATGTCTGACCTGATCCGGGAAATTCGTTTTCTCTCACGCCAGCGGGCGGCCGTCGGCCTGCTCCTCGCCTGCGCCGCCCTGTCCGCTTTTGCCGTCTGGTCGGGCCTCTCGGAGATCGACGCTCAGCGGGCAACACTTGAGCATCTGTTGGAGACGGACAAAAAGGAACGTGCAGCCTCCCTGTCGCAGCAGTCGACCTATGGGGGGGCGGCCTACTACACCTTCCACCTGACCTATGATCCGCCATCAGAGCTTGCCTTTGCCTCCTTCGGTGCGCGGGACCTTTATCCCTGGAAGCATCGGATTCGCATGCTGGCCCTGGAGGGCCAGATCTATGAGGCGGATGTGCCCAATCCGGACCTCGCACTCGCCGGGCGGGTCGATTACGCCTTCCTCGTCAGTATTCTCGCGCCGCTTCTTGTGATCCTTTTGCTCCATGATCTTCGGGCGTCCGAGCGGGCTGCGGGACGGGAACAGCTTCTGATCGCCACGGCCCGAACCCCTCAGCATTTGTGGCGCATGCGGATGGTGGTCCGGAGTGGTCTTCTGGCCCTTTGCCTCCTGGTGCCGTTCTTGGTTGGCAGTGCGCTGAGCGGTGCGGGTCTTTTGGACAGTGGTGCCGTTTGCCTGGTTGTCCTCGCCCATATTGCCTTTTGGAGCGTTCTCGCCCTTTGGGCAGCCCATTGGACCGCATCCGCGCCGACCATTGCCGCTGGTCTTCTTGGGTTTTGGCTGGTGCTGACCTTCGTCATTCCACAATTGGGCGAGCAGGCCGTGAAGCGCCTGATCGCTGGCCCCAGCGGCGGTGATATCATCATGACACAGAGGGAAGCGGTGAATGATGCCTGGGATCTGCCCAAAGCGCTCACGATGGACGCTTTCGTGGAGCGGCATCCGGATTGGGCGGACTATACTGACGTCAGCGCTCCCTTTGAATGGAAATGGTATTATGCCTTTCAGCAGGTCGGTGATCAGACGGCGGAACCTCTGTCCATGGCCTATCGAGAGGTGCTTTCAGCCCGTGACGGCGCCGCGGGCTTTGTTGCGCTCCTGTCACCTCCATCCCTGACGCGGCGCTGGCTCAGCTCGCTTGCCGGCACTGATGCCCATGCAGCCCAGGCCTACGAACAGCGTGTCCGGGACTTCCACAAATCGCTGCGGGAATTTTACTATCCGCTCCTGTTCAAAGGGCAGGAGTTTGACCGTTCCGTTATGGGATCAATCCCCGCATACGCGCCCTGAGCCATAGCATATTGCGGTGCGATACAGCGTCCGGCCCTTCAAAATGGCGGTTCTGGCGCAAGGAGGACGCGTGGTATTTTTCCCCTGCGGAGAATGGTGATACATAAGACCCCCCCGGTTTCTTGCGCGACCGGTCCGTTCACTTAGGGAGAATACCGCCATGGTGAAACTGAACGTCAACGGCAAGACCATGGAGGTCGAGGCCGAAGAAGGCACGCCGCTGCTCTGGGTGTTGCGGGAACAGGTCGGGCTGACGGGGACGAAATATGGTTGCGGCGTTGCCCAGTGCGGCTCTTGCACCGTGCATATCAATGGCGAGGCGCAGCGCTCCTGTGTTTATCCCGTTGATGCCGTCTCGCAGACCGACAAGATCGTCACCATCGAAGGCTTGTCCGAAGATGTTTCCCACCCGGTTCAGAAGGCCTGGGCCGAACTCGACGTGCCCCAGTGCGGCTATTGCCAGTCCGGCATGATCATGGCCGCCGCTGCGCTGCTCGCCCGCACGCCGGAGCCCACCGACGCTGATATCGATGCACAGATGACCAATATCTGCCGCTGCGGCACCTATCGCCGGGTGCGCGCCGGGATCCACCGCGCCGCTGAAATCAACAAGGGTTGAGGGGGGACCGCACCATGATGGACACCAAGCTTCAAACGAGCCGCCGTGGGTTTGTCCTGGGCGGCGCCGCCGCCGGTCTGACCCTCGGTTTCAAGATCCCGTTCGGTTCAGCTGGACTGCATGGGGCCGCCCTGGCCTCTGACACGTTCCCTGATGAGATCAATGCCTGGGTTGTGGTGAAGCCCGATGACCAGGTGGTCATCCGGATTGCTCGCTCCGAAATGGGCCAGGGCACGCTGACCGGTCTCGCCCAGCTCGTGGCCGAAGAACTCGAATGTGACTGGGATAAGGTGACCACGGAATATCCGACCCCGGGTCAGAACCTGAAGCGGGACCGGGTCTGGGGCAACTTCGCCACCGGCGGCAGCCGCGGCATTCGCAACTCCCACCAATATGTTCGCGAAGGTGGCGCAGCCGCTCGCGAGATGCTCATCCAGGCCGCCGCCGCCAAGTGGGGCGTTGATGCCGCTGAGTGCAAGGCCTCGAAAAGCGTCATCACCCATGCCAAGTCGGGCCGCAAGACCAGCTATGGCGCCGTCGCCGAGGCCGCGGCGCAGCTGCCTGTGCCCGAAAAGGTCACGCTGAAGGATCCCAAGGACTGGACCGTCGCCGGCCAACCGGTGAAGCGCCTCGATACGGCCCCCAAGCTCAACGGCTCCCAGATCTATGGCGCCGACGTCAATCTGCCGGGCATGCTGAATGCGGCCATCAAGCAGTGCCCGGTTTTCGGCGGTTCAGTGAAGAGCTTTGACGCCAAGGCCATCGAAGGCCGTCCCGGTGTCAAAAAGGCCGTTCAGGTTGGCGACAACGCGGTTGCCGTTATCGCAGAGCGCTGGTGGCAGGCCAAGACGGCCCTCGACGCCCTGCCCATCGAGTGGGACGAAGGCGAGCACGCAGACGTTTCGAGCGCCTCCATCGCTGAATTCGTGGCAGAAGGTCTCGATGCGGACGAAGCCTTTGTCGGCAACCAGAATGGCGATGCCAAGGCTGCCATCAAGGCGGCGCCGCGCACCTATGAAGCGGTCTACGCCTATCCCTTCCAGAACCACGCCACCATGGAGCCGCTCAATACCACGGCGGTGTATACGGAAGATCGTTGCGAGATCTGGTGCCCGACCCAGAATGGCGAAAGCGCTCTTGCCGCCGCCGCCGAGGCTGCCGGTCTGCGGCCCGAGCAATGCGAGGTATACAAACTGCATCTGGGTGGCGGTTTCGGTCGGCGCGGCATGCCCGACTTTGTCACCCAGGCCGTGCTGATCGCCAAAACCATGCCGGGCACGCCCATCAAGCTGCTCTGGAGCCGTGAAGAAGACATGACCCACGGGGCCTATCACCCTGTTACCCAGTGCAAGCTGACGGCGGGCATGGACGAGAACGGCGACGTGACGGCGCTCCATGTGCGCATTGCCGGCCAGTCCATCCTGGCGGGGGTCATGCCCCAGGCCCTGCGCGGCGGTGCCGACCCGGTCACGTTCCAGTGCCTGATGCCGGAAGGCGACCACGAGATCGCCTATTCCTTCCCGAATCTCCTGGTGGACCATGCCATGCGCAACCCGCATGTGCCGCCGGGTTTCTGGCGCGGCGTGAACGCCAACCAGAACACGATCTACATGGAATGCTTCATCGATGAACTGGCCCATGAAACGGGGCAGGATCCGCTGGCATTCCGCCTGAAGCTGATGAAGAACTACCCCAAAAATGTGGCCGTGCTGAAGGCTGTTGCTGAAAAGGTTGGCTGGGGTAAGCCTGCGGCGGACGGTGTTTATCGGGGCCTTGCCCAGTGCACCGCGTTCGGCAGCCATATCGCGGCCTGCGCTGAAGTGTCGGTCACGGATGGTCAGCTCAAGATGCATCGGATCGTGGCCGCGACGGATTGTGGTATTGCCGTCAATCCCCAGCAGATCGAAGCCCAGGTGGAAGGCTCCTTCGTGTACGGCCTTTCGGCCATGATCCATGGCGAATGTACCGTGAAGGACGGCCGCATCGAGCAGCAGAATTTCGACACCTATGAGGTGCTGCGCCTCGCCGAGATGCCTGATGTGGAAACCATCGTCATGCCGTCCGGCGGCTTCTGGGGCGGTGTTGGGGAGCCGACCATCGCCGTGGCGGCACCGGCTGTGCTCAACGCCATTTTCGCGGCAACGGGCAAGCGTGTGCGGAGCTTCCCGCTGCGCAAGCACGATCTGACCAAGGCATGATCCGCGCCGGCACAATGCTGGCTCTTGTGATCGCAGCCTGGGGTGGCCCCGTGTCGCTCCAGGCTGCACAAGACATTTGCGTCCCTTTGCTGCCTTTCATCCGGCAAGGGGACGCCGTACCTGAACCGCTGGGTGGCCTGATTGGAGACCCGGATCGGGGCAAGGCCATCGTGCTGGACCGGGCCAATGCCAACTGCCTAATCTGCCATGCCGTGCCCGTTGAGGGGCAGGTGTTTATGGGGGAGCTGGGTCCGCCTTTGGCAGGTGTTGGCGACCGGTTGACGGTGGGCCAAATCCGCCTGCGTATGATCGACCAGAGCCTGATCAATCCGGACACCATCATGCCCCCCTATTACCGGGTTCAAGGTTTGCAGGATGTGGCCCCGGAATTCGCCGGCCGTCCGGCCCTTGGGGCCCAGGAGATCGAGGATGTGGTGGCCTGGCTCGTCACCCTTAAGGACTGAAAGGATCCGGTCCATGCCGACCCGCAGGCAACTCCTCCTGTCCGCTGGCGCCATTGCCTTTGTGCCAAACGGAGCCTTTGTGCCAAACGGAGCATCCGCAACGCCGGCAATGCGCGATGCCGTTCTTACCGCGTTGACTGGCGGGACCCCGGTCCAGGACGGCCGGGTCAAGCTCGACATCCCGCCATTGGCCGAGAACGGATTGTCCGTGTTCACCACCGTTACAGTCGACAGTCCCATGACGGACGATGATCATGTGCGGGCGATCCATATTCTGTCCGAGAAGAACCCGATTGCCCATCTCCTGACCTGGCATCTCAGTCCGGCGTCCGGGCTCGCGGAGGTGTCTACGAATATTCGCCTTGGCGACAGCCAGGAGGTCACCGCGCTTGCCGAAATGAGCGATGGTACCTTCTGGCGGGACCGCAAGGAGGTCATCGTGACCATCGCCGCCTGCATTGAGGGAGGGATCCTGTAATGGCTTTGGCACAAGCCCGGGTCTCCATGCCCTCAACGGCGGCCCCCGGTGAGATCATCACCATCAAGACCCTGATCCGTCACCCGATGGAAACGGGCTACCGCGTGGACTCGCGCGGCCGGCCGATCCCAAGGAATATCATCACCAAGCTGACGGTCAGTTATGCCGGGGCGGCCGTGTTCCACATGGACTTCACCCAGGGTGTGGCGGCCAATCCCTTTGTGGCCTTTCATGTGCGCGCCAGGAAGACCGGTGATCTCGTGTTCACCTGGGAAGACCAGGACGGCGAGACCATCACGGTCACGAAAACCCTGACGGTGGCTGCGTGAGAGCGGACCGGATCATCACAGCGCTCCTTGCCGGTCTCATTGGGGCGATGGTCTGGGCTGGCGCCGCGCCGGCAGAGCCTTTGCCGTCCGGCACCACCTTTCTCAGCGATGACCTGAAGATGCGCCAGGAGGATGAGGCGTTCAATCCGGGCATGCTGTGGGTCGATGAGGGGGCTGGGCTGTGGTCCGAGGCGGCAGGGACAGCCGAAAAAGCCTGTGCGTCCTGCCATGGCGACGGGGCCGAGGTCATGCGGGGCGTCGCCACGCGCTACCCGGCCGTGGACAAGGCGACGGGCGCGCTCTTGAACCTGGAGGGTCGCATCAATCGCTGCCGCACGGACCATCAGCAGGCGGACCCCTTGCCTTATGAGAGTGATGCTCTCCTGGCCCTGACGGCTTTTGTGTCCCGCCAGTCCCTCGGGCTGCCCATGGCTGTGGAAACGGGCGGCGCCGCTGCCCCCCACTATGCCGCTGGCGAAGCCTATTTTCACACGCGTCGGGGCCAGCTCAATCTCTCCTGTGCCCAGTGTCATGTGGACAATGCCGGCCGGCGCCTGCGGGGGGATACGATCAGCCATGGGCTTGCCAATGGCTACCCGATCTATCGCCTGGAATGGCAGAGCCTCGGGTCGATCCAGCGGCGCTTGCGCTCCTGCCTGCGCGGTGTGCGGGCCAGGCTGTTGCCCTTTGGCGCGCCGGAGGCCGTTGATCTTGAACTCTATCTGGCCGGCCGCGCCGCCGGCGTGCCCGTTGAGACCCCTGCGATTAGACGATAGGGGCTGCTGGTAAGGAGGTTTCCATGCTGACCAGACGCCAGATTCTCGCCGGTGCCGGGGCCTCTCTGGCTGCCAGCGGACTGTGCCTGCCGGCCCTGGCCAAGGCGACGCCGCGGGTCGTGATCATTGGCGGTGGGGCAGGGGGCCTTTCGGTGCTGCGGGCACTGACGGCCCTGGCCGGCGAGGCCATTGCGGTGACACTGATCGAACCGGTGAAGACCTATACGACGTGTTTCTACTCTAATCTCCATATTGGCGGTGTGCGCAGCCTCGACTCTCTCCAGTTCAGCTATGACGGCGTTGCCGCCTTGCCTGGGGTGAGCGTGGTCCATGACCGGGCCGAGGCGATCGACCGGGAGGCAAGCACCGTGCGGCTCGCTGGCGGCGCTGTGGTGCCTTATGACCGGCTCGTGGTGACACCGGGGATCGATCTCGATTATGACTCTGTCCCCGGATGGTCCCGGGAGGCGGAAACGGTGATGCCCCATGCCTGGAAGGCCGGGCCCCAGACCGTGCTGTTGAAGCGCCAACTTGATGCGGTGCCGGATGGCGGGCTTGTCGTCATGATCGCGCCGCCCAATCCCTATCGCTGCCCGCCGGGACCCTATGAGCGCGTCTCCATGATGGCCAAGGCCCTGACGGATGCGGGCAAGACCGGGGCGCGCATCGTGGTGCTCGATCCCAAGACCAGCTTTTCCAAGCAGCCCCTGTTCCAGCAGGGCTGGGAGAAACACTATCCGGGCATGGTCGAGTGGCTGCCGCCCATGATCCATGGCGGCGTGAAAGGCGTGGACCCGAAGACCATGACCGTCGAAACCGATTTTGAGACTTATCAGGGGGCGGACCTCGTCAATGTCATTCCCCGACAGACGGCGGGCGCCATTGCCATTGAGGCCGGTTTGACGAATGCCCGCGGCTTTTGTCCCATCGATGCCTTCACCATGGCCTCGAAGGAAGACCCACGCATTCTCGTGCTTGGGGATGCCTGCGAGGCTGGAGACATGCCCAAATCCTCCTTCTCCGCCAACAGCCAGGCCCAGGTCGCGGCCCAAAGGCTTGCCGCGGAGCTTCTGGATCAGCCGGCCATCCAGGCTGCCTTCGCCAACAAATGCTGGAGCCTGATTGCCAGCCAAGACAGCGTCTTTGTGGGCGGACGATACCGTCCAACCACGGAAAAGATTGCCCAGGTGGAAAGCGAGGTGTCCGGCCTTCAGGATGCGGCGTCCACCCGTGAAGCCAATTACGAGGAGTCCCTTGCCTGGTACAAAGGCCTTACCGGCTCCATGTTCGGATGACCGGAAAGGCCGTGGGCATCACGTTGACCGTTTGTCCCCATAAAGATGAATATGCAGGCGGTCGGAGAAGCCCCAGCTGCGGGCGATAATCGGGCCGATAAGATCGCGAGCGCGCGCGCGTAAGGTGTCCGATGTCACGCCTTCGGGCATCACGAAGATGCGCGAGCCGGGCAGCCCCAGGGCCTGCGCCAGGGCGCCGATGGTCGCAAGGTCGTCCGGACCGGTGGCAACGAATTTAAACATGGCCTTAGGGGAGCGGGCATAGCGCACCAACACGTCAGGCTTGAGCGCCGCGTCCAGATCATTGCCCGAATGGCCCAGTTTCGGCGACACATTGAACTGGTCGACACTGGCCAGCAGCGCGTCGGACGGTGTCAGAGTGCCGTTCGTCTCCACCTCCACAAAGAGGTCTGGCCGTGTGCCGCGCAGGGCCCGGATGAGGCTTTCCACACCGCGCTGCTGGATCAAGGGCTCGCCGCCGGTGATGACCAGTCCCGGCGCGTCGAGGGCCAGGATGCGCGCCGCAGCGAGTGGAACGGCCAGTACCCGGGTCTCGTCCTTCATGGAAAACTTGTTCGGCGCGCCGGGCCGGTCACCGGCATGCGGAAAGTCCGTTTCGATCCAATTCCAGGTGTAGGGCGTGTCGCACCAGGTGCAATGGAGGTTACATCCCGAGAGGCGGATGAATGCGCGTAATCGGCCCTGGGATGGGCCTTCGCCCTGGATAGAGACGAAAATTTCCGGCTCGTCATCCGCGCCACGGGCAAGCCGAAGGGTCTGTGTGGTCATGGGACGCTCTTCATAGAAGACATCATGCCGGGTTGCCTCGCCCGGACGAAGAGCGCACTCTCGGTGCGCCCGTGGACCGTTTTCAACACCCGCCACACGTCTTTGAAAGGTCTGGTGCCTTTGAAAGGCCCGGTGCTTTTGAAAGGTTTGGTGCCTTTGAAAGGTTTGGCGAATGTATCTGGTCCATGAACCAGCCCATCAACCCCGCCCAAGAGGGTTGTCATCCGGGCAAAGAAGTCAAGGAGGCGCCGCACCATGATTGTCCTGACCGTGAATGGACGGGAGGTGACTGTCGACAGTCCGCCCGACACGCCCTTGTTGTGGGTCCTCAGGGATGAGTTGAACCTTAAGGGAACAAAATTCGGCTGTGGCATTGCCCAATGCGGCGCCTGCACGGTCCATCTGGACGGCCAGGCAGTCCGCTCCTGCATCACCCAGGTGGGCGATGTGGCAAACGCCACAATCACGACCATCGAAGGGTTGACGGAACAGGGGCCCCATCCCTTGCAGACCGCCTGGGTTGAGGAACAGGTGCCCCAGTGTGGCTACTGTCAGTCCGGCCAGATCATGCAAGCGGCGAGCCTGTTGGCTGACATGCCGGAGCCAAGCGACGAGGATATCGCGGTGGGCATGAGCGGCAATCTGTGCCGCTGCATGGCCTATATCCGCATCAAGCGCGCCATCAAGAAGGCCGCCACGGCCATGAAAGAGGAGGGCGCATCCAATGGGTAACATCTCCAAACTCCTTTCAACGGCCAGCGCAACCCGCCGCCGCTTCCTCGTCGGCAGCACCAGCGCCGGCCTTGTGATGGCCTTCGCCGGCTGCGACAGCGCGACGGACACACAGGCCCCGGCCGAGACCACCGACGCCCCGGCTGCACCGCCGCAAAGCGCTGCGGCCCAGATCGAAGCCAAAGCCTTTGAGCCCACCATCTGGTTCAAAATGGAGCCTGACGGGGTCACGACCGTCCACATCACCAAGGCGGAGATGGGCCAGCATGTGGGCACCGCGCTCGCCCGCGTCGTCGCCGATGAATTGGAGGTGGACTGGGAGCAGGTTCGCCTCGACCATGTGGACACGGATCCCAAATGGGGCCTGATGGTTACCGGCGGAAGCTGGTCCGTACACACCTCATTTGTGCAGCTGAGCCAGGCCGGCGCCGCAGGACGCATCGCCCTTATCGAGGCCGGTGCCGCCATGATGGGTGTTGACCCTGGTCAGTGTACGGCCCGGAACGGCGTCGTGTCGGCCGGTGAGCAGTCCGTGACTTATGCGGATATCGTCTCCAGCGGCACCGTGGATCGGACTTTCACGGCTGAGGAGCTTCAGGCTCTGCCCTTGAAAAATCCTTCCGAGCGCCGCCTGATGGGCAAGCCGGCAGCCGCCCTCGACATCCCGGCCAAGACCAGGGGCGAGGCCGTCTATGGCATTGATGCCGAACTGCCCGGCATGGTCTATGCGCGGCCCCTGCTGCCCCCGACCCGCTATGGCTCCACGGTGGTCGGGATCGATGATACCCAAGCCAAGTCCGTACCCGGATATCGTCAGGCGATCGAGATCCAGGATCCAAGCGGCACCTGCCAGGGCTGGGTCGCCGTCATTGCCGACAGTTTCACCGCCGCGAGCAAGGCCGCTGAGGCCATCAAGGTGGAATGGACACCCGGCGAGACGGCAACGGTGACGGAAGACGACCTTATCGCTGAAGGTCGCAAGCTGACGGAAGAGTCCGCGGCCGGCGCCCTGTGGGTCGACGAAGGCGATACGGATGCAGCCCTCGCCGCGGCCGATAAGATGGTCGAAGCGACCTACACCACCAGCACGCTGCTCCATTTCCAGTTGGAGCCCGTGAATGCCATTGCCACCCAAGACAATGAGGGCGTCTGGCACATCCATGCGGGCAATCAGTGGCAGTCCCTGATCCTGCCAGTGCTCTCGAAGGCCCTTGAGGTGGGTGAGGACAAGATCATCCTCCACACCTATGCCCTTGGCGGTGGGTTTGGCCGTCGTCTGTTCGGGGATTATATGGTGCCGGCGGCCCTTGCCTCGAAGGCGCTTGGTGTGCCGGTGAAGATGGTCTTCACCCGGGAAGACGATTCCCGCTTTGACTGCGTGCGCTCCGCCTCGGTCCAGAAAGTCCGCATGGGGCTCGATGGGGAAGGCAAGCCGCTGGGCATGGATCACAGTGCCTGCGCCGGCTGGCCAACCCTGAACATGGCGCCCTTCTTCCTGGCGCCGTCCACGGATGGTACGCAAGCCCAGATCGACACCTTCTCGATCAATGGTGCTGATCACTGGTACAGCGTGAATGCCCATCGGGTGCGCGCCGTCACCAATGATCTTGCCAACCGCACCTTCCTTCCCGGCTGGTGGCGCGCCGTCGGGCCGGGCTGGACCACCTGGGCCGTGGAATCCTTCATGGACGAAGCTGCCCACGCCGCCGGCCAGGACCCGGCAGCGTTTCGCCTCGCGCTGCTCGATGCCGAAGGCCGCCAGGCCGGCTCGGCACCGAACAGTGTTGGCGGCGCAAGCCGCCAGGCCGCCGTGCTGCGCAAGGTCATGGAGATGTCCGGATACGGATCGACTGATCTGCCGGCCGATACCGCTTTCGGCGTTGCGACGGGCTCTGGTCAGGAACGCAACATGCCGACCTGGACCGCGTGCTGTGCCCTGGTTGAGGTGAACCGGGAGACGGGTGTGGTCACCGTGAAAAAACTGTGGTCGGCGCTGGATGCCGGCACGATCGTCCATCCCGATGGGGCCCTGGCCCAGGCAGAAGGGGCGACTCTGTGGGGCCTCAGCCACGCGCTCCATGAAGGCACACGCTTCGTGGACGGACAGGTGGCAGACCGGAATCTGGACACCTACACGCCTCTGCGGATGGATCAGGTGCCGGAGCTGGAGATCGCCTTTATCGAGAACACGGAAATGCCCGTGGGCATGGGCGAGCCGCCGCTCTCGGTCGTGGCGCCGGCAATCGCCAATGCCGTCTACAACGCTGTCGGTGCCCGGGTGCGGGATCTGCCCATTCGGCCCGAGGCCGTGAAAGCTGCGATCCCGGCGTGATGATCCGGCCTCCGCAAGCGTTTCGGGTGCGCTTGCGGAGGCTTTTCACCTGACCTGATCAGGGTGCACGCCACCGCGAGTCCCCTCCTCGAAACGGGAACATGACAATGGTTCGGCCCAGCCGGTGGCGCAATATCTGGCAGTCCATGGTGCTCATTGCGGGGATGGTCGGGCTGGCGATGCTGTCCGCCTACGTTGTTTTCGGCACCGCAGGCGTCTTTTGGGCGGCCCTCGGATTCGGCGTCCTGGTGCTCCTGTCACCGAGCCTGCCGCCGGATGTGACCTTGTCCCTCTACCGGGCGCGGCCTATCCAGGAACGGTCTTTTCCCCAAGGCCATGCTCTGCTGCGTCAGCTGGCGGCCCGGGCTGGTCTGCCTGCTGTGCCAGGGCTTTATCATGTGCCAAGCCCCATGCTGAACGCTTTCACGGTCGGCCGGCCCCAGAATGCCGCAATCGCCGTGACGGACGGGATGCTACGCACCCTGACCTATGACGAGTTCGCCGGCGTCATGGCCCATGAGGTCGCCCATATCGCCCATAATGATCTGTGGACGATGACCCTTGCTGACTCGCTCAGCCGCATGACAAATGTGCTGTCTTTCGCTGGTCTCGTCACGATTTTTATCAGTCTACCCTTTATTCTGATGGGCATGGCTCCGGGGTCCTGGTCCTTTGCCTTCGTTCTTGTCTTTGCACCGACGGTCATGACCCTGCTTCAGCTCGGCCTGTCCCGCTCCCGCGAATATGATGCCGATCTGAAGGCGGCGGAACTGACGGGAAATCCCCGGGGGCTCGCTTCGGCCCTTGCGAAGCTGGAACACTATCAGGGAGGCATGTGGGAGCGGCTGTTCATGCCGGGCCGGCGGGTGCCCGACCCATCGCTGTTGCGGACCCATCCGCCGACGCAAGAGCGGGTGCGCCGTCTGATGGCCCTGCTTGCGCAAAGGGCTGCGCCCACCATTCCCATCGGTCAAGACACGACGCTCATGGGGGCGCCCGTCCCGCCCGGCTATAAGATTGTTCCCGTCACGCCGCGCTGGCATTGGACCGGCGTGTGGTATTAAGCCAACGCGAGGCGTGGTTATCAGGTCCGCTTACGCCCGGCCCAGCGGCGGTGGAGCCACATCCACTGTTCCGGGCAAGCCCGAATGCGCTCCTCAAGGAAGCGGTTCATCTGGGTGGTGATGTTCAACACATCGGCCTGGATGTCGCCCGAGGAAGGGATGTCCAAGGGCTCATAGACATGAAGGGCGTAGCGCGCCGGCCCCGTGCGTTCGATCCAGGCCGGAATGAGAGGGCAGCCAAATTTCAGGGCAAGGAGTGCTGGCGCATGGTTGGTCAGCGCGTCATGACCGAAAAAGGGCGCGATGATGCCCTCGTCCATGCGCTGGTCCACGAGCATGGCAACGAATTTCTTGGCCCTGAGCGCCCGAACCAATTGGGGCACGGCCGATTGCTTGTAGATGAGATCGGGACAGACATGGGTCTGCCGGATGCGGTGCAGATAGCCCTGAACGAGGCGATTGTTCACCGGCCGGACCAGTGTGGCGCAAGGCAGGCCCGCCGCGACCATGGCGCGGGGCATGAGTTCCCAATTGGCGAAATGGCCGGACAGGAACAGGCCGCCGCGCCCTTGCGCGATGATCCGTTCCACGATCTCCATACCGACGATCTCGACGCGCGCATCGGGGCTGAAAAAATCGAAGCGGCCCAAATGGGCATATTCGGCGATGGTGCGCCCGATGCCGTCCCACACATCGGCCATGACCTGCTCTTGCCGATCCGGGGCCATGTCGGGAAAGGCTTTCGCCAGGTTTTTCAGCGCCTTTTTGTGAGCGGACAGGCGTGGACCGAGGGTACCCATGAGCCGCGCGCCCCGGCGCCCTGCTGTCTCCACATCCATGGCCCCGAAAGCGGCCATCAGCATGCGAACCAGGACGTAGTCAAAACCATGGTGGATCGGGCGCAGGATCATCCGCGAAAGGCTCATCAGGCCGGTCCCCGTGCGGCCTTCCTTGAAAGCGGCCTGCGCCGCCACCGGCTTTGACCGCTCCGCGGCTAAGCCGTTCTGTAACTCACCGAACTCAGCAGTCATCTTTTTTGAAAACCTTTTGGCAGGCCGCTGGATCCGACGATGCGGACCGTCTCGCGCCAGTCACTATACCCACCACCACTCGCATTCACCTGTGTACTGTCAGCTTGTCTGAAAAGAGGCGCCAAAGGGCTGGCTCGTCGTCAAAATGCGCGCTAACGGGCAACACCGCCAGGTCCTTGAACCGCCCCTGTGGGAGGCGGACCGCGTCTTTTTGCGTCGTGAGAAGACGGGCATCAAGACGGCGGGCGGACGCCTCAAGAGTGTCAAGGTCCTGTTGGGTGAAGCGGTGATGGTCCGGAAATGGGATTTCGGCAACCAGCGTGAAGCCGGCCTGCTTTGCCGTGGCGAAGAATTTCGACGGTCGGCCGATGCCTGCAAAGGCGACATAAGGTCCAGCACCCAAGGCGTCCGAGGCCGTGGCATCCGGAGTCAGCCGGCCGTGGAAAACGGGGCCGGCAAAGTCTGACAAGGCGCCCGCCAGACGGTCGTTCGGGATGCCCTCGGGCGGCTTTTTCGCCCCCATGACGATGACGGCATCGGCGCGGGAAAGACCTCGGGCCACGCTCTCCCGCAAGGGCCCTGCCGGCACAACCCGTCCATTGCCGAACAGGGCACCGGCATCGACCACGACCAAGCTCAACCGCTTCTTCACACTCGGGTTCTGGAAGCCGTCATCCATCACGATGGCCCCAGCCCCATGGCGCACCGCGAAGGCCGCGCCCGCTGCCCGGTCCCGCGACACAACCGTGGGCGCGGTGCTGGCCAGCAGCAATGGCTCGTCGCCCACATCGCTGGCGCCATCGCGGTCAGGATCGACGCGTAAGGGACCCTTTTCCAGCCCCCCATGGCCCCGGGACAGGAACCAGGGGTTCGACCCTTGCGCGTCGAGCCAGCGCCCGATGGCCATTGCAACCGGTGTCTTGCCCGTCCCGCCGACGGTGAGATTGCCCACACAGATCACGGGCACGCCAGGATCATACGGCCTGGTGACCAGGGATTTGACGCGCCCGGCACCATCATAGAGCCAGCCGAGCGGGGTCAGCGCCGTTGCTGCAAGGGAAATCAGTCCTGGATTCTGCGGGTACCAGAAACCGGGCGTTTTCATGGGGCTGGCATTCCCGCTTCGCCTTGCCCCGTCTCCAGGAAGGGCGCGAGGGCGTCCATGACGGTGTCGAGAATGCCGTCCGCGGACTGGGCCTCCCGGCGCGCCGCCTCGGCCATGGTGCGCCGCAGGTCCGGTGCGGAGAGGAGGAGGGCCACCCGGTCCCCGAGTTCGGCTCCGTCCCGCACGGGCTGGGATGCTCCGGCTGCGTCCAGCGCGGCGTAGAGACCAGCGAAATTGGTGGTGTGGGGCCCATGCAGGATGGGGCAGTCGAGACGCGCAGGCTCAAGGGGATTGCTGCCGCCCAGGGGGGCGAGGCTGCGCCCGAGAAAAGCGGCCTGGGCGAGGCGGAAAAAGAGGCCCAATTCACCGACGGTGTCCGCGATATAGAGCTGTGTTGTCGGGGTGAGCGGCATGCTCGCGCTGCGCAGGCTCGTCTCAAGACCAAGGCGGGATGCGTTCTCGGCAAGACGGGAGCCCCGATCCGGCTGGCGCGGAACGGCGATGGTCAGACTGTCTTCATGGACGGCGGATACAGCCCGATGGGCGGTGAGAATCGCCTGATCCTCATCGTGAAGGCTCGCGGCGAGCCAGACCGGACGCCCGCCAATGGCGGCGCGCAAATCGCGCAAGGTGGTGGGGTCGGCGGGGAGGGGCGGCGCGCAGAGCTTGAGATGGCCAGTCACCGACACATTTGGCGCGCCAAGCAGCGTCAATCGGCGCGCTGTTTCCTGATCGGGCGCAAGGCAAAGGGCGAATTGAGACATAATGCCCTGAATGCTGCGCGGAAAGCGGGTCCACCCCCTGAAGGAGCGTTCCGAAATCCGGGCATTGACCAGCAGGACCGGTGTGCCCCGGGCCGCCGTGCCGGATATCAGATTAGGCCAGAACTCGCTTTCCACCCACAGGGCCAGGTCGGGGCGCCAGTGATCCAGGAACCGAGTGATGAAGCGCGGGTGATCCAGGGGCACGAATTGGTGGATGGCCCGTGGCGGCAGGCGTTCGGCAAGGATCCCGGCGGATGTTACGGTTCCCGTTGTGAGCAGGATATGGGCCTCGCCATAGCGGGCCAACAGCCGCTCGATCAGCCCGAGCATGGACAGGGCTTCGCCAATACTGGCGGCATGAACCCAGATCAGGGCACCATCGGGCCGGGCGCGGCCTGCAAGCCCTCGTCGCTCGCCAAGGCGCGCGGGATCCTCCTTGCCCCGGGCGGCCCGGCGGCCGAGATGCCAGGGCACGGCGGGGAGCAGAAGGCTGGTCAAGGCGGGATAGAGCCGAAGGGCGCCGCGCAGCTTCGGCCGCACAGACGCGCCCGCCGGAGAAACCGATGGCTGGGCCGAACTGGAGGGCTCAAGCCCTTTGCGCTTGGTCATGTCCCGGTCCCGCCCTGCCCCGATGCTGTTGCTCGGCCCCAATCCACCCAAAGGCGGATCAGGTCGCCGTCCCGCCGACCGTCAGGCCGCCGATCAACAGGGCCGGTTGACCGACGCCTACGGGAACGCCCTGGCCCTGCTTGCCGCACACGCCGACGCCCTGGTCGAGTTCCATAGTGTCACCGATGGCCCGGACTTTGGTCAGGGCATCGGGACCGTTGCCGATCAGGGTGGCGCCTTTCAAGGGGGCACCGATCTTACCGTCCGTGATTCGATAGGCTTCGGTGCAGGCGAAGACAAATTTGCCGTTGGTGATGTCCACCTGACCGCCGCCAAAGGAGACCGCGAAGATGCCGTCCTTCACGGAGGTGATGATCTCGTCCTGGGGCGTGTCTCCGGCCAGCATAAAGGTGTTGGTCATACGGGGCAGGGGCATGTGGGCGTGTGATTCGCGCCGGCCATTGCCTGTTGGGGCCACGCCCATGAGCCGGGCATTCATCCGATCCTGCATGAAGCCTTTGAGGATGCCGTCTTCGATCAGCACCGTGCGACCCGTCGGCGTGCCTTCATCATCGACGGTCAAGGATCCGCGGCGCCCGTCAATGGTGCCGTCATCGACCACGGTCACGCCAGGGGCCGCCACTCGCTCACCCATCAGGTCGGCAAAGGCGCTGGTTTTTTTGCGATTGAAATCGCCTTCAAGGCCGTGTCCGACCGCCTCGTGGAGCAGAACACCCGGCCAGCCCGGGCCCAGCACCACGTCGAACTCACCGGCCGGAGCCGGAACGGAGTCCAGATTGATCAGTGCCTGGCGCAGCGCCTCGTCGGCCTGGGCCCGCCAATGGTCTTGCGCCAGATAAAGGGCGTAGCCGCGCCGTCCGCCGGCACCGGAATGACCGGTTTCTTGGCGGTCCCCTTCGCCGGCCACCACGGACACATCCACACGGACAAGCGGGCGGATGTCCCGGATCACTTCTCCCCCGGCCCTCAGGATCTCGATGGCCTGCCACTCGCCGCTGATAGAGCAGCTCACCTGACGCACCCGGGGGTCTTTGCCGCGCAGATAGGCATCAATGTCCTTCAGAACCTTGATCTTGTCTTCAAAAGCCAGTTCTTCGAGGGGATTGACGTCCGGATAGAGGGCCTGATTGGTGCCCGTCGGCCCGCCCGCAAGCGTGCCTGTGTATCCCGTCTTCACGGCGGCCACGGAATTGGCGGCCCGGGCGATGGCCGCTTCGCTCAGCTCGGCGCCATGGGCATAGCCCGTTGCCTCGCCTGCCACCGCACGCAGTCCGAAGCCCTGGTCGATATCAAAACGGGCCGTGCGCAGCCGCCCGTCATCGAACATCAGGCGTTCAGACTGGACATATTCGAGAAACAGCTCGCCATCGTCTCCGCCCGCCAGCACATCGTCGAGAATCGCCTGGACGCGCCCCCGATCGAGCCCGGTCTGGGTGAAAAAAAGGTCTTCGGTGATGGTGGTCATGGGGGCCTCACTCGCGTCGCGGAATAGTGCTGTTGGATCCGCATCGTTCTCTGATGCGCGGTTCTGCGCAACCACTCTGTCACTGTCGGCCTCGTTGGACCGAATGATATCGCCGGTTCGGGGCATCTCACCGCATGGTTGACTGGATCCGGCCTGAACAGCGGATACAGGCAGAGGGCGCGACGGCGCAGGTGTCGTAGACAAAAATGCGGCGATGCAGGCTCTAGACCCGGGGCATCGGGTGAATTAGCTTCCAGACAAACCAAAGTCTTGGGTTTGGGGTCAGGTGCAACACGTTATCCGTGTGTGTTCATAGGTGAATGACCATACGCAAAGGTGTTGGCTGGCCATGGAAGCACAATGCACCGGCCATCGGTCCGATCACTCCGTGAGTTTGTATTCAGCATATTCCTTAGGACTGGATAAATGCCCGGTTCGTTGAATGTGCAGTGCAATAAATTCTGGGGTATAAGCGGGTCGCACGGACTGAGAAGTCTATAATTAGGTCGTAGGACAGCGTTCGCACGGGATTGTATCGATGACACGGATCTATCAAGGACGGATTGCCGCGGGTCTTTTGACTGCGATTCTGGTTGCGCTGGGTGCCGGAGCGGCGCTGGCTGGTCAGCCAGAACCCTGGCAACTTGGCTTCCAGAAAGCGGCCACGCCGATCATGGAGCAGATCAACGGGCTCCATAACTATCTCCTGGTCGTTATTTTCGCGATCAGCGCATTCGTCCTGGCGCTGCTGGTCTGGGTGGTGCTGCGCTTCAACAAGCGCGCCAATACGGACCCGGCAACCTTCTCCCACAACACGACTGTTGAAGTCGTTTGGACACTGGTTCCGGTGCTCATCCTGGCGACGATTGCCCTGCCGTCCTGGCGCCTCATGTACTTCCAGGACGCCATGCCCGAAGCGGACATGACCATCAAGGCAACGGGCTATCAGTGGTATTGGGGATATTCTTATCCCGACCAGGAGCTGGAGGAATTTTTCTCCAACATGCTCCCTGAAGAGCAGGCCAAGACGACCACGGATTATTTCGGCGAGCCCAATGTCTACCGGCTCTCCGTCGATGCGGATGTGGTCGTGCCCGTCGGCAAGACCGTGCGCCTGATCGTGTCGGCCGCCGACGTTCTGCACAATTTCGCGATGCCCTCTTTCGGCATCAAAATGGATGCTGTGCCGGGACGCCTGAATGAGACCTGGTTCCGCGTTGACGAGCCGGGCATGTATTACGGTCAGTGTTCTGAGATTTGCGGACCGCGCCACGCCTTCATGCCGATTGCCGTCCGGGCCGTCAGCGAGGAGGAATTCGAAAAGTGGGTGCGGGAGCAAAAGGCTCTGGCACAAGGCGATGCGCCGGACGCCGGTGACACGGTGCTTGCTGCGGTCCGCTAAAGGCTTCGTCAAGCGATCCGGTCGGGCGCTCCTGCTCACCCAGGCGGCGCCTGCCCACAGCTTTCGACGCGTGACCGGCCTGGGACGCCGGGATGCTTTGTAAACCACATGAGGATGACAATGGCGACTTCAGCCACTGCCCACACTGCGGCTCACGACGACCACCCGACCGGGCTGCGCCGTTGGTTGTTTTCTACGAACCACAAAGATATTGGCCTGCTTTATCTTGGCTTCGCGATCATCGCGGGGACTATTGGAACGGCCATGTCCGTCCTGATGCGGATTGAATTGCAGGATCCGGGCGTGACCTTCCTCACCATGTTTGTCGAGGATGGCAATCTTAACTCCGCCTATCACTTCTACAATGTGCTGATCACCATGCATGGGCTCATCATGATCTTCTTCATGGTGATGCCGGCCATGATTGGCGGTTTCGGCAACTTCTTCATGCCGATCATGATTGGCGCGCCGGACATGGCGTTCCCGCGTCTGAACAATATCTCCTTTTGGCTGCTGCCCTTCTCATTCCTGCTGCTCGTGCTTTCCATGTTCGTCCCCGGACCGCCGGGTGATGTGGGCGTTGGCGGCGGCTGGGTGCTCTATGCGCCGCTTTCCACGAAGGGCCAGCCGGGACCGGCCATGGATCTGTTGATCCTGTCCCTGCACATCGCGGGTGTCT
>CAYUYV010000049.1:0-13824 GCA_964449455.1 uncultured Alphaproteobacteria bacterium
TTTCGGATCAGAAGTCCGCAGACGGACGTGCCGGGACTTCTCATGCGGACTTTTGATCCACGACACTAGTGGTTATTGTGACCGGAGCATTTGCCTGCCTGGAGCGGCGCGCCCAAAAGCAAATGTTCCGGTCACAAGAACCACGAGCAAGCCATTGTTTCGAGTGGAGCTTTTGGTTCGAACATTTGAGGAGGGCACGCGCCACACATGGGGGCTTACACGGTCAAGCCACTCCACGGGTGAGGCCGCGTGGGTCGGCCCCGCAGCTTGGCCCTAACAAGCCTGCCAATTGATTGAGAGGCAAGGGCCATGGCCCTGAAACCATGATCAAAAAGAAGTTGCATATTTGCCCGCAGCCCAAGGATACGCACTGACACGGGAATAGGATTTCACGATTCGATCGCCATGCTTCACGGGCCCATTGGCCGGGAAAGGAGTCGAATTACTCGCTCATAAGCTGAATGTGTCACGGGATCCCATGACCTCAATGGGCACCCTGCGGCATCAACGCCGTGATCCGCCAAGACGCCCAGTGCTGCACACTGAGGTTTGCACAGAGTATTCGGGCACACCGATCATAAATAAACCCAAATTAAAATACTGCTTTATACAGTGTATTTCGTCCATACCCCAGTAATAAAATTGATCTCAATCAGATTTTTCTCCTAAAAGTGAAAAAATGCTCATACCTCCTGTGTGAAATGAACCAATGATAATTTTAACGCGCTGCCTCAGCCTTCTGAGCGCCACATTTCGCCACAATTTTGCACCCGAGCAAATGAGGGTGGATTGTTATGCAAGAACGTCTTTGGTCGGAAATCCGGATGGCTGACGGCAGTCGGCCCGGTCCGAATGATGTCGTTGTCATCGAAGCCGATCAGCATGTGACCTTTGACACAGATGCTGACATCGAGGGCCTCGTCGTGAAGGGCACATTTGATGTTGCCGACATGGGAGGCGATCTGGAGCTGAACACGGAATGGGCCTTCGTTGGCATGGGCGGTCTGTTCCGTGTCGGGAGCGAAGAAACCCCCTTCGCCAGCAAGTTCACGTTGACCCTCTCCGGGGCAGACGAGAAAAATCCCAACCGGGATGTCGACCTGCGCCCCTATGGCATCGACCATGTTGTGAGGGACAATGACGCTTTCCTCATGGCCATGGGCCAGAATGCCCGGATCGAAATCCACGCGGATGATGCACAGAAGGAAAGCTGGGCCCAACTGACAAAGACCGTTACGCCTGGCACACCTGGCGATACCGTCCTGGAACTGAGCGAGGCAACTGGTTGGGAGGTTGGCGACAAGATTGCCTTGGCTCCCACGGATTTCGACAACAATCAGGCTGAAGAGTTCACCATTGTTGCGGTGGAAGATGGGGGGCGGATCGTGACCCTCGATCGCCCCGTCGAATTCATGCATTACGGCGAGGCGGACACCTATTCCAATGGGCAGCGAAGCTGGACGCTCGACATGCGGGCGGAAGTGGGTTTGCTCAGCCGCGATGTCACGATCCAGGGCGATGTGGACTATGATGATCGTCTGCCCCTTGCGCAGCAGCCGGATCAGTTCGGTGGCCACACCATGGTGATGATGGGCGGGGAGATGCGGATCTCCGGCGCCGAATTTGCCTATATGGGCCAAGCAGGCATCCTGGGCAAATATCCGGCACACTGGCATCTGAGCGGTGATGTCACTGGTCAGTACATTGAGAACTCCTCCTTCCACCACGCCTTCAACAAGGGCATCACCGTCCACGGAGCGCGTAATGCTCGGGTGGAAGACAATGTCACCTTCGAGACCATCGGCCACAGCTATTTCCTGGAAGACGGTTCGGAGGTCGGCAATCAGTTCATTGACAATCTCGGCATCAATGCCCGCCGCCCCGCAAGCCGTAACGAGGCAGCCGAAAACAGTGATTTCGACTCCCCTTCGGTCTTCTGGGTGGAGAACGCGGAGAATACGTTCCGCGGCAACCATGCGGCCGGTTCCGACTCAGCGGGCTTCTGGTTCGAGCTGCGCGGTGTCAATGGGGATTCCCGGCGCATCGATTCCCAGGCAGAATATGCGAGCCGGGAAGGGCCGGATGATTTCGTAGACAATGTGGCCCATTCCATGGAGGGCCGGGCCTTCAAACTGAACCATGCCGGGTATATTCAGGACGGCAATCCCATCGGCAGCCCGGAGCAACCCCAAAGGGTCGATCCCTGGACGGTGGAAGGCTTTACCGTGTACAAGGCCCTAGGCCCTTATGTGCGCGGCATTGAAGGCACATTCAGCGAGTCCGTCTTTGCCGAGATGGGCACCAATGCCCGCTTCCGCCTCAACCAGACCATCGAAGACAGCCTGATTGTCGGTCGCTCTAACAATGTTGGTACACCGACCACACGGGAAGAGATCGAGGCGGGGCGCAGCCTTCCGGGCGGCGACGGTAGCTTTGAAGGCTTCCAGCTCTACGACGGGCCTGGCGGCCTCAACAATGTGATGTTTGACGGGTTCGAAGGGGATGACGAGGCCATCGCCCTGTCGAATGCCATTCACAAAACGGCGTCCTTTGCCGCCAACAACATCACCTGGGGCGAGAATGTCGATGAAGCCAGCAAGCTGAGCATCGGTGGCGGCGGCAATGCCATCGGCAATGACAGCTATGCAAGGGGCTTTGTCGATATTGATGGCAGCCTGACCGGCGTCCCCGGATCAATGATTTATCAGTACAGCAATGACCGGGACGGCTCACGGCATTTCAATGCCGGTGAGAATTTCGCCGTGATTGAAGAATGGGGGGCCATCGTTACCTATGGCCAAAGCAGCGGCACGCTGCGCATTGACGATGGCGGCACCGATGCGACCAATGACGGGGCCAATCGCGGTGGTGCGGGCCGAAATTTGAGCGTCACCCGTTCGGACGGGGAATATGCCACGCAGCTCAGAAAACAAATTCCGGTGTTTTCGGAATATACCTACACGCTTGATTTTGACAGTATCAATGACACGTTCCGCCTCTATCTGCATGATATGGATTGGGGCCAAAGCGTCATTTTCAACCTGGGTCCCGTACCTGCGGACTCCAGCTTCACCATCGACGACCCATACTCGAATGCAGCCTGGGCGGCCCGCGAAGTCTCCTCCATGGCCATGCTGGAGGCCTCACCTGACACCGCCGTTTATCGGGATGAGGACGGTTCCGTCCATATCAAGCTCGTGGCTCAGATGGCCCATGGCTATCTCTGGCCCCAGCCTGGCGCGACCTTTGAGAACGGCCTTCACTCCGGTGTGACGGTGCTGGTCGATACCGAGGCCGGGCTCAATCTCAACCGGCTTGAATTCAATGATCCCGGTCCAGACGATGTCCTGCCGCCCCCGCCCTATGCCATTGGCCAAGAGCCCGTGGAGGACGATGAGCCCGCGGCGGACGATGAGCCGGCGGCGGACGATGAGCCCGCGGAAGACCAACCGGAAGATGAGCCCACGGAGCAAAATTCCGCCCCCGTTGCACAGGATGACGGCGGCGCCAATTTTTCAACAGGCTCCGATACGTTGCTCACAACCCCGTCTGTTCTCGCCAATGACAGCGATCCGGATGGGGACAGCCTGTCCGTCTCCGCATTTGATGACAGTGCGCTTTTGGGCACGGTCACGAACAATGGCGACGGATCCTTCACTTATGATCCAAACGGACAGTTCGATGAGCTGGCCGTGGGCGACTCGGCAACCGACAGCTTCACCTATAGCGTCACCGACGGTCAGGGAGGCACGGCGTCGGCCACAGTGACAGTTACCGTTCTGGGCACGGCGCCGGAGCCACAGATCACGGGCGTGGAGCGCACGGGCACAGACGGCAATGATCAGCTCACCGGAACGTGGAGAAACGATGCCCTGAGCGGCCGTGACGGCAGTGATACCCTTGATGGCCGTTTCGGCGACGACATTCTGGACGGCGGGGCGGATGCCGACATTCTGTCCGGTGCTGCCGGCAATGATACTCTGACCGGTGGTCGCGGGGCGGACAGTATCGATGGCGGAGATGACGACGACAGTATTTTCGGCTCCCGAGGTAACGATACCCTGTTGGGAGGCGCCGGGAACGACACCATCTTCGGTGAAGGGAACAATGACGTTATTTTCGGCAGTTCCGGGGATGACATCCTCTCGGGCGGTAATGGCAATGACAGTATCGACGGCGGCTATCGCTTCGATATGATCAATGGGGGCGCGGGGAACGATACGCTTCTCGGTGGCTCGGGTTTTGACACCATCAATGGCGGTGCGGACAACGACCTCATAGACGGCGGATATGCCGCCGATGTCCTCAATGGTGATCAGGGTAATGATGACCTTTCCGGCGGAAGCGGCAGCGATACGCTGAATGGTGGCGCAGGGAATGACACGCTTCGGGGCGGTGATCACAATGACCGCTTTGTGGTGGAAACGGATTTCGGCAATGATCGCATTGTCGATTTCACTGCCCACCGGGACATTTTCGATGCTTCAGGGACGAGTGCCCAGTTCGCCGACTTTGATCTGTCCGGAAACGGCATCGTTGATGCCGCCGATGCGGGCGCCAGGGTCACGGTTATTGCCGGGACAGGGTTGCAACTGACCTTCGACACGGGCACGGTGCTGTTCGAAAATGTCTTTAGTCTGAATGAAAGCGACACCGCATTCTGATGCGTCCCCCATGGAAACGGTGATGAGCGAGACGCTGGTTCTGTGCCCCTATCGCGGCGGGCACAGGACATCGCCGATATGGGTCAAACCCACATTGAAGGTTTCGACGGCTTCGGTGGGGTCGGCGATACCGTCCTTCAGGATCAGATCGACAAAAGCGCTGTTCAGGCTCGGCGCGAGAAAGCCGATAAGCCGCGACAACCAGGGCGCCGTATAGCGGATCTGCGGCATTGCTCCGCCATTCACGATACGGATGACATCGTCAAGCAAAAGAATATCCGGCCCGGCGAGTTCAAAAGTGCCGTCCGGCCCATCAAGGGCGCGCAAGAGAGCAGCAGCCACATCCCCGCGATAGATGACCGCAAGGCGCTGGCGCCCATTGCCAAACACATTGACCGGTTTTCCGCCGACAGATCTAAGGGCCGTCTCCAGATCGCCCGGAGCGTCCGGCGGTCCGATAATCGGTGTCAGACGGAAAATGGTGGCCGGGCAGCCTGCCCCATTGATGATCGCCTCCGCCTCGCCTTGGGAACGCAGAAAGGCGTTGCGGGATGCGGGATCGGCACCAATGCCGCTGGTGAACAGGATTCTCTTGGCCAGGCCGGCACCATGGGCAACACCCTGTGCCACCCGGCGCGCCGTATCGACCTGGGCGGATGTGTAGGAGTTGCCGCCGACCGGATTCACGCTGCCGCACAGATGGATGATCACATCGGCCTGGGCCAGGGCCTCAAGGGCCGCCGGGGCGCGGGTCCAGTCTTCAATAGTCGGGATGTCCAGATCAGGCGCCGGCTTGCGGACAAGGCCCGTCACCGCGTGGCCAGCCTCGACCAGCCGCGGTGCCGTCATACGCCCCAAGAGACCATTGGCACCCGTCATGGCGATCTTCTTCATGCCTGCCCTCCCCTCAACGCTTTGACAGCCGATATCACGCCACGCCCTGTTTCGGGGTCACGAGGATCCTGTCCATGGCTTCGACCAGCGCCCGAAGATCCTCCTCCGGCCCAATGGTGATCCGCACACAGTCCGGCAGACCGAATGAGGTGGTGGGACGCACCAGGATGTTCCGCGCACGCAGGGCCGTGTTGCAGGTCTGGGCCATCTCGGCCGATGCAAAACGGGCCAGGACGAAATTGGCTGCACTGGGCAGAACAGTCAGCCCCATGCCCTGGAGCCGCTCCGTGAGCCAGGGCCGCCAGGTCTCATTGTGCTCCAGAACCGCTGCCTGGTGTCGGGTATCGGCCATGGACGCAATGCCTGCGGCTTGCGCCACCGCATTCACATTGAAGGGTGCACGGACAGCGTTCAGCACGCCAGCAATCGGCGTCGGCGCAAAGGCCCAGCCCAGTCGGAGGGCCGCCAAGGCATGGAGTTTAGAAAAGGTCCGGGTCATGACCACATTGTCGAATGCCTCGACCAGCCTGGCCCCGGCCTCGAAATCACCTTGGGTCGCATATTCCGCATAGGCCCCGTCAAGGACCAGAAGGGCCCTTTCGGGCAACCCGCCATGGAGGGCGCGGATTTCCGCTGCCGTCAGATAGGTTCCCGTCGGATTGTTGGGATTGGCCAGGAACACAATCCGTGTCCGGGAAGAAACCGCCTCCAGAAAATCCTCCACACGGGGGCGCAGAGCCGGATCCGGCACGGTGCGGATGATTGCGCCATTGGCCCGTGCCGCAATGTCGTAAACGGCAAAGGTGTGGGCGGTGATGATCACTTCATCCCCAGGCTCCACATAGCACTGGGTGAGGAGCGCCAGGATTTCATCGGATCCATTGCCGCAGACGATCCGTGCGGGATCCAAGCCATGGGCAGCGCCGATCGCCTCGCGCAGGGCGCTGCAATGGGGATCGGGATAGTTTGTGAGGTCAGCCACGGCCGTGCGGGCGGCCTCCAGCGCAGCCGGGCTCGGCCCCAGCGCGCCTTCATTCTGGGACAGCTTTACGGTGCGCCCCTCGCCGCCCCCATGACTGCTTCCTGCAAGATATGGGGCAATGGTCTCAATGCCGGTGACGGGAATCGGTCCTCTGGTATCGGTCATGGCGCTCTCCCACTCCCATCGGTTTGGGATCAAGTCAATTTGGCAATACTGGCTGGCTTGGCATAGGCGCCGAGGGCTGCCGCCTGGAGAATTCCGGGCCCCTCAAGGCGCTTGGACAGGTTGCCATTGCCATGGTGGAAGCCCTCAATCTCGCACAAATAATGGCGCAGGCGGGCGGGTCCCGTTTCTTCCCGTGTGGCGAGCACCCGAATGGGGTGCTGACTCGCCTCAAGGCCAGCCATCACCCGGGCCCGGCTGACGGAGGGTTCCGCGGTGAGACCGAGCACCGTCACATCATCGCCCGTCGGGGCCGGCTCCACACAGCCCAGCACATAGGCCGGTGGAAAAGGGACTGCAACGCCTGCGCCCTCGATAAAGGGAATCCGGGCAATGATGCGCGGCGGAGCCCCCTCTTCGGCCAGAAGCCCCTGCCACCAGGCCGGTTCGTCGTCGCCGCCTGCGGACGGCGGGATGATGCCCAGGGCGCCCTGGGTGTCGGCAATGGCCCGGATCAGCTTGTGCATGCTGGTCTGCACCACCATGGGCGTTGTGACCCCGAAATAGGCCCGCGCCAGATCCCAAACCGCCAGATCCGGCGCATGATCGGATCCGGCATTGGCAAACACATGGACGGAAAAGTCACCCTGGAGCCGCAGCTTGGCCGATATGAGTTCGCGCCAGATGCGCACCACCACATCAACCGGCAGGGGTCCCCTATGCTGCCGGATGAGCCGGCGCAAAATTTCCGCCTCCCGGGCAGGGCGCATGAAGTCCCGGCCCGGCTCATCCGCCTTGAGGGAGGCCATGGGCGCCACCACATCCACTCGGCTCAATAGAAGGGCGTGTATCTTGTCGTCAATCTCATCGATGGCCTGGCGAAGGTCGTCCAGCGTAAGGTTGGTCATGGATGGGCATCCCGAGAGACAAAGGGGCCTAGAGATAAAGGGGCCAGCAACAGACGGCGGCGTCCGGCAAACCCAGGCGCATCCGTCCGATCGCGCGCCGCTCGAGGGCCAGCCTTCATGAACGTTACTATTGATAGCATCACCTTGGGCCCTGAAGAGCCCCTTGAACTCGATAATGGTGCGAAACTTGCGCCGGTCACCATCGCCTTTGCGACTTACGGCCGGCTAAACGCGGCGCGCTCCAACGCGGTGTTGATCTGCCACGCCTTGACCATGGATCAACACGTGGCCTCGCGAAATCCACTCAGCGGCAAGCCAGGCTGGTGGGAAGACGTGGTGGGCGCGGGCAAGGCCATTGATACGGACCGCTATTTCGTCATTTGCGCCAATGTGCTCGGGGGCTGCATGGGCACCACGGGACCCGCCTCCCTGGACCCTGCCACCGGCCGCCCCTGGGAGCTGCGTTTCCCGGTGATCACCATCGGTGACATGGTGCGGGCCCAGGTCCATCTCATCGATCATTTCGGCATTGACCAGTTGGTCTGCGTGCTGGGTGGATCCATGGGCGGCATGCAGGTGCTGGAATGGGCCGCGCGCCATGGCGACCGGCTGCGCTCGGCGGTGGCGATTGCGACGGCGCCCAATCATTCGCCCCAGAACATTGCCTTTCACGAGGTGGGGCGCCAGGCGATCATGGCGGATCCGGACTGGCTCGACGGTCAATATGCCCGTTTCGGCAAGAAGCCGGCGCGCGGGCTCGCCGTGGCGCGGATGGCCGCCCATATCACCTATCTGTCCGCACCAGCACTCGAGCAGAAATTCGGCCGGCGGCTCCAGGATCGGGTGGACCTGTCGTTTAGTTTTGATGCTGATTTTCAGATTGAGAGCTATCTGCGTCATCAGGGTGAGCGTTTTGTCGACCGGTTCGACGCCAATTGCTATCTCTATATCACCCGGGCCATGGATTACTTTGATCTCTCGGCCTCAACGGGCGGGGACCTCGCAGCCGTCTTTACGGACCTGCGCGCGCCGGTCCTGCTTCTTTCCTTTACGAGCGACTGGCTCTATCCCACGGCCCAAAGCGTGGTGGTGAAGGATGCCATGGCCCGCGCCGGCGTGCCGGTGCGCCACCTCGAAATACCGTCCGACAAGGGCCACGACGCCTTCCTGCTCGACGAGCCGGGCATGACCCGCGTCATCCGCGACTTCATGGCCGATATAGATCCGGCCTGACCATCTCATCCCTGACCATCCGTCCTCGTCATGGAGAGTGGTGGCGAAGCAAACCAGCACCACACATTCCGCGTTTGCGGCCCCGGATTGCTTCGCTCGTGTCGTTTTCGGATCAGAAGTCCGCAGACCGACGTGCCGGGACGTCTCATGCGGACTTCTGATCCACGACACGAGCGCCCGCAATGACAGAGTTCGACAAAGTGCCATCACCTCTTATCGTCAGGGCTTTCCAGCCATGGCTTATGCGGCGCTTGCCAGGCCTTGGGATGCGGCATAGAGGCGTTCGGCCATGGCCCAGTCCTCTTCCGTGTCAATGTCCTGGACCTCATGGCGCGGCAGCACGAGGCCGCGGGAGGCCGGCGGATAGAGCATGGGCTCGGCGAGAAAGCGGGGAATGTCCCAGAAATAAAACTGCCCCGCATCATGGAAAACATCCGGCAGATCATTGCTGCGGCTTTCCATATGCTCCGGCCACAACATCCGCACCCGGCCTTCCTCGTCCCTCAAAAAGCCGCGATGGACCGGTGCCGGAAAGGACGTGACCGGAAAGACCCCCGGCGCACCGCTGCGATCCAGAAGTTCCAAGGCCTCGCGCAACCGTTCCGGGCGCACGAGCGGCGCCGTGGGATAAAGCGCACAGACCACATCCCAATGCTCGCACTGCAATTCCTTCAGGGCATGGAGGATCACCGGAACCGTTCCCGTATGATCATCAGCAAGGCGGCTCGGCCGGGTGAAGGGCACTTCAGCGCCTGAAATCCGGGCCTCTCGCGCGATATGGGGACAGTCGGTGGAGACGACGATCCGGTCGAACAGGCGCGAGGCCCGTGCCGCCGTGATGGAATAGTGAATCACAGGCTTGCCCGCAAAGAGGCGAATGTTCTTGCGCGGGATCCGTTTGCTGCCACCCCGCGCCGGAATGATACAAATAATCATGATGCGACCCATTATGCCTTCGTTGAGATTTTGACCGTGCAGGGCAAATCCTAACGGCCCGTGAAGACCGCCCGGGATGTGTGCAGCGAGCGGTCAAGGAGTCATCAACGCGAAGATCCCGTTAACCGGTCCTGGATTAAGAACGCCCGTCTGAAAAACGGAGTGCGCCCGATGGTGACCCCCCCTGCCCCCCCGTCCCCAGATCCTCTCGCCCAAATGCTGGGCGGCCGGGATTTTCGTAATCCTGAACCGGATCTTCAGGGCAAGGCCGTGCTGATCACCGGCGGCACGGGATCCTTCGGGCATGCGCTGGTGAAAGCGCTCCTGGAGCGCAGTGATGTGCGCCGGCTGATCGTCTTTTCCCGGGACGAGCTGAAACAATCGGAAATGCAGACCCGCTTCCCGGTCTCGAAACATCCGCAGATGCGCTATTTCATTGGTGATGTGCGCAATCTGGCGCGCCTTGAGATGGCCATGCGGGATGTCGATGTGGTGGTCCATGCCGCCGCGCTGAAACAGGTGCCGACGGCCGAATATAATCCACTCGAATGTGTTCACACCAATATTCTGGGTGCCGAAAATGTGGTGACGGCGGCGCTACGCCAGGGTGTCTCGCGCGTGATTGCCCTGTCGACGGACAAAGCCGCTAGCCCCATCAATCTTTATGGCGCCACGAAACTGGCTTCGGACAAGATCTTCGTGGCGGCGAACCATCTGTCCGGTGGACGCGATCCCCGTTTTGCCGTGGTGCGATATGGCAATGTGGTGGGGTCCCGGGGCAGCGTAATTCCGTTCTTCAAGACGCTTATCGCGCAAGGCGCTCCGTCACTGCCCATTACGGACCCGCGTATGACACGGTTCTGGATCACCTTGGAGCAGGGCGTCAATTTCGTCCTCTCAAGCCTTGCCATGATGGCGGGCGGCGAGGTCTTCGTGCCCAAGATCCCCAGCATGCGGACGGCGGATCTGGCGCGCACGCTGGCCCCAACCCTGCCCCATGAGATCGTCGGCATACGGCCGGGTGAGAAACTGCATGAGGTGATGGTGCCGGAGGATGACGCCCGGGCCACCCTCGCCCTTGACGACCGCTATGTGATCCTGCCGCCGCATATCCCCGAACTCTGGTCCGTCTACGAAGAAGCAGGCGCCAGACCGGTCGGCGACGGCTTCTGCTATGCAAGCCATACCAATCCCGAAACGCTCGATGCCCGAGCCCTCCAGGCGCTTCTTGCGGCAAGTTACGGCCCTGCGTCGGAGCATCGGGGTGGCGCCACTTCGGCCACACCGTCCACGGATGATAAGCTCGACGCCGCGCCGGCGCGTCAGGTCAGTTGAACAGCGACAGAATGGCCTGCGGCGCCTGGTTGGCGATGGACAGGGACTGGCCGCCAAGCTGCTGTTTGACCTGCAAGGCCTGCAACCGCGCACTCTCTGTCGCAAGGTCCGCGTCAACCAGATTGCCCACCCCCGCGGTCAACTGATCTTCGAGCTTTGACAAAAAGACCGTGTGGGTATCAAGCTGATTGGCAAGGCTGCCCAGCCGGGCCAGAGCCGCGTTCACATTCACAAGGCTGTTCTCGACCAAGGTCAGCGCGGCCTGCGCACCCGACAGGGTACTAACATCCGCCGATGCCGTGACCGTGACGATCGAGCCGCCGACACTCATATTTTCCGTGGCAATCGAGATCGTATTGGTCGCCTCGGCATTCGCGAGCACGGTCATGCCATTCGATAGCGAGCCGTCCACCAGATTGGTGCCGTCAAAGGTCGCGTTGTCGATGATGGTCGTGATCTGGTCACGGATGGCCTGGAAGTCTTCGTTCAGGGCCGACCGGCTTGCGGAGTCGATGGACCGGTCATTGGCCGCAATGACCTTCTCTTTCATCTGGATGAGAAGATCGGAAACCGCCTCCCCGGCGGCCAGGCTGACATCGATCACGCTGGTGGCGCGGGCAATGCTCTGTTGAACCGATGCCAGAGCGCCGATATCCCCGCGCATGTTCTGGGCAATGGCGAAGATGGCCGAATTGTCCTTGGCACTGGCCACCTTCAAGCCCGTGCTGATCCGGTTCTGCGTCATCTCCAGCTCCCGGTTCGTCCCGGTGAGATTCTGAAGGGCAATCATGGCCGACTTGTTGGTGTTGACGCTCATCACCATGGGGCTGGCTCCGTTTCTGGCAATTCCTCCGCGGCGCGTTCGGCGTCCGCTGTCGGATCTCACCAGCGCAAGTCGCGTGCCAGCCGGCCATGGCTAGTCAATCAGTTGAATTATCTATCTTTTTGAAAAAACGGGGCCGGGCAAATCTGGCCCCGTGGGAAAAATTCGCCCTGGCACGGCGCGCCATAGCCCCATCCAGGCGGCAAGAATCGCTCGTCGTTCAGTCCGGGGAACAGCCCATATGCCGCATCAGCTTGTAAAGCCGGTCCTCAAGGGTATCGAGGCGGCGTTCCATGGCCCGAAAGCGCGCGGCAAACTCAGGATCATCCAGCACGCGCATGGGCTCCAGAGGTACGGATTGGCCGCCCGTCTGGCCAGGCGCCAGGCCGGCATGGCGGCGCACGTCCACCTCGCCCACGGCCAGCAACGTCGCCAGGGCGCGCACCTGATAGGCATTCAAGGCCTGCTCACCGCGCCAGATCGCCCACAGGACGTCCATGGTGATGCTTAGCCGCTGCGCCAGATCCTTATGGGTCAGGCGCAGGTCGGCCATCTTCTGTTCGAACCACTCAGCATCAAAGTAGAATGACAAACGCGATCCCTCCCTCTTGCATCCCAAAATGAACCGCCCCACGGTTGACCCGCGAAAAGGGTCTTGGGTGCGGCTGGCGAAATGAAGGCCGAATGGCACGCTCAGCGCCGCCCCTTCGCATGCCCGGACGTCCCATCATAGCCATGAGTATGCCGTGAACGACCTGCCCGACGGAATCATCCTGCGCAATCTTTGGTATCTCGCCTGCACCGCCCGCGAACTCAAAGCCGGAGCCATGGTGCATCGTGAGATTGCCGGTGAGCCCATCCTCCTGGCCCGGGGTCGGGACGGGATTGCATTCGCCTTGCGCGATATCTGCCCTCATAGGGGCATCCCTTTGAGCCATGGACGCCTTTATGGCAAGGGGGATTCGATTGACCGTGAGACCCTGACGGAAACCCAGGTGGAGTGCTGCTATCACGGCTGGCGTTTCGGCGCCGACGGGGGGTGTAAAGCCATTCCGTCACTCGTCGCCAGCCAGACCGTCGATCTGGAGAAGATCCGGGTCGCCCGTTATCCGCTGGTGGAGAAACAGGGCCTGCTCTGGATCTACATCCCCGAAAACGCCGCCGAAGCCACAGTGGATCTTGAACCCGCAGTGCCCGTGCCGGAGATTCCGGCAGTGGGTGAGCGCGCGCCGGGGATCCTGATCCGCCAGATTTTCGATGCCGAGATGGACCAGGCGGTGGTGGGTCTCGTGGATCCCGCCCACGGCCCCTACGTGCATCGCTCGCGCCTGTGGCGCTCAAGCGCGACCATGCATGAGAAGGCCAAGGCCTTTGCCCGTGCGCCCCTGGGCTTTGTCATGAAGGCCCATGCGCCGTCTAAAAATTCCGCCATCTATCGCACGCTGTTCGGTGGCGACATCACGACGGAAATCACCTTCAGCCTGCCGGGTCTGCGGACAGAATTGATCCAGGCCCCAAAGGGCGCCGTGTGCGGCGTTACGGCGATCACGCCGATTGAGGGCGGCAAAACGGAAGTGCGCCACATGTTCTTCTGGACCCTGCCCTGGGTCGGACTGCTCAAGCCGCTTGTGCAGGTGCTGGGACACCGCTTCCTGGGTCAGGATCGCCGTATTGTCACCCTGCAAAAGGAAGGCCTGCGCTATGAGCCACGCATGATCCTGATCAAGGATGCGGACACCCTGGCGCAATGGTATTTCCGGATGAAGAAATCCTGGGTGCACGCCCAGGAGGCGGGTCAACCCTTTGAAAATCCGGTGCCGGAAGAAGCGACCTTGCGCTGGCGAACCTGACGCTGGCAAATCTGACACTGGCAAATCTGACACTGGC
>CAYUYV010000049.1:13924-29961 GCA_964449455.1 uncultured Alphaproteobacteria bacterium
AATCTAACTGGGCCTTTTCCGCATACAGAGATTGGCGCCGAGCACGGTATACCGTACTCGGCGCTTTTTTGGGTCAGGACGGGAGCTGATAGGTGATGCCGGCGCCCGGTCCGAGCGGCAGATTGAAGATCGCCCAGACAAGCGTCATGACAGACCCCACGACGAAGAACCACAGGCCATAGGGGATCATGACCGCCATCAGCGAGCCGAGCCCGAAATCGCTGCGCCAGCGCTGGCAGAAGGTCAGCACGAGGGGGAAATAGACCATCAGCGGCGTCACGATATTGGTCGCACTGTCGCCCACGCGGAAGGCCGCGGTTGTCATCTCCGGGCTGATGGACAGCAGCATGAGCATGGGCACCAGGATCGGCGCGAGGAAGGCCCATTTGGCACTGGCCGAGCCGACGAAAATGTTCACAGCGCCGGCCAGGAAAATCACCATCACAAGAAGGATCGGGGCCGGCAGACCGCTTGTACGCAGCAGTTCAGCCCCATTGATGGCCATCAGGATGCCGAGATTGGACAGATTGAAGAACTCGACGAAATGGGCCGCCACAAAAGCCAGCACAATGTAGTAGCTCATGGCCGACATGGAGTCGGTCATCATGTGCACCACATCCCGGTGCCCACGGATCACCCCGGAGCTGGCGCCATAGGCAATCGAGGCCCCCAGAAACATGAAGAAGAAATAGGCAACGAGCGAGCTGTAGAACGGACGAAGCTGGTAGGCCGGCTCAGCGGTCATATCGCGCAGCGGCGCACCGGGACCAAAGCCGAGATAAGCCCAGACCAGGGTCACGGCGAGCACGACCAGGCCGGCATAGCGCAGCCCCCGGGACTCGCCGGGTGAAAGCTCACCCTCATGGGCCGCCGTTTCCTCTGCCCCCGGCGGCGGTGTCCAACCACCAAGGCGCGGCTCGATCAGGCGATCGGTCACGAACCAGATCACGGGCATGAAGCCCACCAGCATGACGGCCATGAAGAACCAGTTGCCGGTGATGTTGGCGGTCCAGTCGGCGACCAGAATCTGGGCGCCCTCCTCGGTGATGCCGAACAGCAGGGCATCAAGCTGACCGGGCAGAAGATTGGCAGAGAAGCCGCCCGAGACTCCGGCAAACGCTGCCGCGATGCCTGCGATCGGGTGACGGCCGGCCCCGGCATAAATAACGCCGGCAAGGGGGATCAGCACCACATAAGCCGCATCGACGGCGAGATTCCCCATCATGGCGATGAAGGCCACCGCTGGCGTCATGAGGGAGACGGGCGCCCGGCGCATTCCGGCCCGCATGGCCGCGCCGAACAGACCGACACGCTCCGCCACCCCGGCGCCCAGCATCACCACCAGCACAAGCCCCAGCGGCCGGAAGCCCGTCAAGGTTTCAGGCATGGCGACCAGGAAATGGCGCAATTGATCGCCCGTCAGCAGGTTCTGCGCGGTGATGACTTCCTTGGTGACCGGATTGACCGCGCTGAGACCAATGGCGGCGGCAACCGCGCTTGCGATCACCACGGCGAGCATCAGCCAGGCAAAGATCAGCACCGGGTCCGGCAGGGCGTTCCCCGTTCGCTCGATCCACCCCAGGATACCGCGCAATTCCGATTGCGGAGCGGCAGTGGGCCCAAGCCCCTGACCACCCGTCTGGCTCTGTTCACTCATGGGATGCCCTCCCCTCGTCTACCGACCTGCGCCGGCGCTGCCGGTCAGAATGACGCAGGCGGCGCACGACAACCCATTGCGCGCCCATGCCTTTCAGACGCCGCTGTTCAATTGGTTAGCCTAGCGGAGTTTTGTGGGCTCGCATCCCCTTTTCGGGCGGCCATGAGGGACGGGCGCCAGCATACAGATCGCGGTTTCAGACAATCTCAACACCGTGGCATGGGTGGCCCCACTTGATGCGGGAGGCTGAGAAATCATGAAGGTCGAGTGTGGAGGCCTGCCGCGTCTTGAGGACTTCGGCCACCATAAAAACCGAGAGATCCGCAAAATCCGTGGGATGATCTTTGTCCTGTTCCATGGCTGCGGATGCGCGCTCTATGCGCGCCGTGCCGCCAAAGTGTATGGCTGCACCGCCGGTTGTGAGCCAGGCATGCAAGGCATCCAAAGCCCCGCTTTCCCACCCCAGAATGTAAAGGCCCCCCAGAATGTAGAGGGCCCCCCTCATCAAGACGGCAGGCGTCGTTCGGCGAAGCGGTCCTGTCAGCCCAATATCATCAGCACAACAATGACGGCGATGATCAAAATCAGCAGAGTGCCGCAGAAACCGAGTTCGTCGCGCTCTTCGCTGACGTCGAAATCAGTGACGAGCTCCCGGAGCGTTTGCTCGGTCACCTGGCCATGGACCTCAATGGTCACCTTTGTCAGATACCACTGTGCTCGTTGCAGCTTGAAATAGGCGTCACGCGGATGGTCTTTCTTCACCAGGAAAAAGACGCCATGGCGGACCGTCTCCCGCAGGGTTTTTCCCGGCCGGTCCGGGCTCTGGCCTTCAAAATCAAGACGCACAAATTTTGGCGTGTTTTCGAGGTTCTCAAGCTTCACCTCGAGGCTGGGGCGAATGTTACTGGAGTCGGAACTCCCGAAATCCCGCGTGCCCCGGCTTGTGGTTACGCGGATGGCAATCGGCAATTCAAGTTGGATGACAGCCATGACGCACATACCTCGATCTTGGATCTTTCATGCACGCCTTGGCCACACAGGAAGACGGCCGGACGATAATAGACCCGTCCGGCCGCCCAATCACCTTACCAATGGACACCTTACCAGTGGACAGCTTACCGATATTGGAAAGGCAAAGCCCCCCGCTCCAGGGAGCGATAGCGGTCCCGCAACGCGGTCTGGCGGGAGGTCAGAGGGATGCGCCGACCCCGGATAAACAGGTCAACGGGGGCGGAGGTAACGTCCAGGGGATCCCCGTCCCAGACCACCACATCGGCATCCTTGCCCGGCTCCAGGGAGCCATAGCTTTCATCAATGCCGAACATCATGGCCGGGTTTGTGGTCACGGCAGCGAGCGCTGCCTCATGGGGCAGACCATTGGCCACGGCAAGGCCGGCCTGCTGAGGCAAGAGGCGCTCATTATGCGTATCAAAGCTCGTGAACGCGATCATGACACCAGCGGCATGGAGCCGCGCTGCATTGTCCAGCCGTGCGGCGATGCTCTCAAAGTTTCGGGGCAGATTGTCCGAGGGCCGAAGGATGACGGGCACGCCGGCAGCGGCGATTTCATCGGCCACCATCCATGCTTCCGCCGCCCCCACGAGGATGATTGCCAGCTCCAACTCCGCCGCCAGGGCCAGCACCGCCCTTATGTCCGCGGCGCGATCCACATTGATGGCAAAGGGCATGGCACCCATGGCGGCCGGATACAGAGCCTCCAGATCCCGAAGGGGCAGCAAAGGCTCCTCATGGCGCAGCGCGGCCCCAAGACTGAAGCTGCCGGGCTGGCGCATGCGGGCTTGGCGCAGGGCCTCCCGGAAATAGGCAAAAGCCTGGGCTCGCGAGCCGCCAGCAATACCCGCACCCTGTTGGCCCAGCGCCATCACCTGGGCCACCTTGGGCCGCACGAGAAGATCAGGACCAATCCCCAAATGGATGACCGCGCCCAGTCCGCCAAAAAGGGTCTTGCCCGGATTTGCCGCCGTCATCGCCCGGGTCACGCCTTCGATGCGCGTTACGGGAATGAGGGACGAGGCCGGATTGAGCGCGGGCACCACGTCCATGGCCGCAGAAAAGGACGCATCATCACCAAACCGGTCATCCCGCGTGCCCTGGACAGCACCAACCTCCGAGAGGCCAAGCCCCGAAAAGGCCGTCATGAAGCCCGGGGTGATGATCTTGCCGGCCGCGCCAATCACCGTTGCGTCATCGGGAATGTCGAGGTCCGTGCCGACGGCGAGGATGATTCCTTCCTCGATATGGACATCGGCGTTTTCAAGGACCCCCTCAGGTCCCATGGTGTGGACCGTGGCATCAATAATGACGACCGGGTCCTCGAATGTGATCGCCGCCGCCGGGACCGCACCGAAGCAAAGGCCCGCCGCGAGGGCCAGGGTGCTGACGGATTTATACAGATGGCGGATCATTGGCCGGCCCCTCCAGTCATGGTGTTGTCGATTTGGCCGATTTCAAAATCAGTCCGTGGGCTGCGGGCAGGATCGGCCCGGTCATAGAGCAGGGCACCGTCGATGAACACTTTCTCCGCCTGGGCATAGACACTGAAGGGATCGCCGGACCACAACACCACATCGCCAGCCTTGCCGGCCTCCAGGGATCCTGTCTCCTCAAAGATCCCAAGCGCCTTGGCGGGATTGGCCGTGATCCAGGCGATGGCGTGCGCCCGGGTGATGCCGAGACCAATGCGGTTGCCATCGGCCATGGTCTTGGCCGCTTCCTGGTTCAGCCGCTGAATACCCACGTCGCTGTCGGAATGGATGATGGCGCAGGCGCCCGCGGCGTGGACAAGGGCTCCGTTTTCCCGCACCCCGTCATAGGCTTCCATTTTGAAGCCCCACCAATCGGCCCAGACCGCCGAACAGGTGCCAGCCTCCTTCAGGAGATCGGCGATCTTGTAGGCTTCGACCGCATGGTGAAACGCCGTAATCTGATAGTCAAACTCCCGCGCCACATCGAGCATGATGGCCATTTCGTCTTGGCGGTAACAATGCATTTGCACGAGGATGTCGCCATCAAGGACACCCTTCAAGGTCTCATTGGTCAGATTGCGTTTCGGGGCCTTTGCCTCCTCGCCTTTGGCAATCTTGGCCTCATAGGCGTCCCAGCTCGCTTTGTAGTCGGCCGCGCCGATCCAGGCCTCACGGATCTTTGCGATATTGCCCATGCGCGTGCCCGGGGAGCGACCACGGGAGCCATAGACCCGCTTGGGATTCTCACCACAGGCCATTTTCAGGCTGTAGGGCGCGCCCGGAAATTTCATTCCCTGAACCGTCCGTGAGGATACATTCTTCAGGGTCACACCCCGGCCGCCAAAGAGATTGGCCGAACCCGGCAGAATGTGCAGGCTCGTAATGCCACCGGCCAGCGCCCGGGAGAAGCCCGGATCCTGGGGCCATACGGAATGTTCCGCCCAGACAAAGGCCGTGTTCGGACTGGTGGCCTCGTTACCATCCGAATGAGCGCGCACTCCCGGCGATGGATAAACACCAAGATGGGAATGAATGTCGATAATGCCCGGCGTCACCCATTTGCCGGAGCCGTCGATGACCTTCGCGCCTTCAGGCACGGCAAGATCGGGACCGACCGCCGCAATCCGCCCACCCTTGATCAGCACACCAGCCTTTTCGAGCTGTTCGCCCGTGCCGGTCAATACGGTGGCGCCGGCAATCACAACGGTCTCGCCGGGATAGGGGGCATAGGTGCTGGGAAAAGCCGGCCCCTTATACGCGACATCTGCACCCCCATGGCCATCCGCGGCGCTGGCGCCGACACGCTCTTCAACGACGGTGAGAACAACGACGGGCTCGGCCCCGTGATTGTGGCCATCGTCGAGCTGGTGGCCACGTCCGCCCCGATCGGACAGATACGCCTCAATATCTGCATCGCTCTGAGCCAAGGCCGGGGTGGCGAGCCCGTGGAGCAGTCCCACAGCGCCCAGCAGCACCGGAAGGCCGCATGTGCGAAATCCCATGAATTCAACCTCTTCTGAAGGCCGTCGCGCCCTAAGACCCGCGGCATGGTTCCAGCCATTTTTCGGATCAGTTTCGCGCCCTTTCACCAAACTGTCACCTTTCGCCACCCGCGCAGGTGTAAGAAACAATGGACAGTCGGCGCCATAGACCCCTTTCGGGCAAAGCGCCTCGGGGCAAGTGACGATGGACCAAGAGGGGGCCAGCATGGCGCGTTTCCTGACCGCAACCACATCCGCGATCGCTCTTCTGGCCCTTGCGGGGCCGACCTTCGCCCAGGAGGCGGAAACGACCGACGACCCGGCCGTTCTGGCGCCGGAGGCCGAAACCATCATCGTCATCGGGTCCGTGCCGACCCGTAACCGCACCGAGGCCGTCGCCCCGGAACTGGTTTATGATCGGAAATTCTTTGAGCGCTTTGAGCCGCTCTCCGTCGGTGATGCCCTGAAACGAGTGCCGGGCGTTTCCTTCTCCACGGATGTGGGGGAGTTTGACGATCCGGGCTTTCGCGGTCTGCCCAATGGCTTCACCCAGATCCTGATCAACGGCAAACCGGTGACGAGCGCCGGCGGCGGCGATGCCGCAACCCGGACGGTCTTTGTGGACCGGATCCCCGCCGAATTGATCGAGCGTGTGGAAATCATCCGGAGCCCGGGCGCCGATCTTGACTCCCAAGGCGTGGCCGGCACGATCAACATTGTGCTGAAAGAAGGGGCAACCCTGCCCGAGGGCGGATATCTGCGTGGCACGGGCATCCGCTACTTCAAGAATGTGGACGGTGGTGAGGGCACATTCCGGGGCGCCGGCGCCATCGGTTATGCCGGCAAGGCCATGGAAGACCGGCTGACCTACTCGCTGAACGCCAATGCCCAGCAGCGCTACAACAACAAATTCTCCGTCCAGGAAGTGTTCGACCCGGATAATTTCGCCAATGTCGATGCAGCAGCAGATGCCCTTGCCGTGAGCGGAGCAAACTCCGTCATTGGCGATGGAGAAGAGCGGACGGTCCAGGCCGACTTGCGGGAAAACTTCGACATCGCCCTCAACGGCGATGCCACCTACGCCTTCGACGCGGGTCACAAATTAGGCATTTCCGGTTTTTATATTCGCACCGAGCGGGACGAGCGCGAGGATGAGCTTGTCTTTGAGGACGCGCCCGACAATCTCGTTGAGATCACGGCCCAGGACACGACCTTTGAACAGAACAATTTCGGCATCGCCGCCGATGGGGAAATTATCCTGTCAGAAACGGTCAAACTGAATCTTCGCGGCGCTTTGAACCGGTTCGACAACCAGATTGAACAGACCGATTTTGAACTCGGTGCGGAAGACATTGAAGGCACCCTCCCCACAGAAGCCTCCTTCCTGGAAACCTTTTCCGTCGCCCAATTTAATCCGGAGCCGGATGAGCTTGAGATCATCGACACCGAAGATCGGGAAGTTCAGCTCGACGCCACCGTCACCGTCGACATGATCGATGCCGCGGAGGATTTCGGTTTTGCATCCGTCACCTTCAAGGGCGGTCTCCAGTTCCGCTTCCGGGACCGCGACAGCGCGCTCCAGGTGTTCGGCTTCGACGATGGCGTGCCTGACCTGAGTGATCCGGAGCCCACGGATCTCGGCGGTGTCTTCACCCTGGAAGAAAACCGCTATGATGGTTTCGCCCTGTTCGACTGGGAAATGACCAGCCGACTCTCCGTGGAGACGGGCCTGCGTTTTGAATACACCCAGACGAACCAGACCGGCTTCGTGGACGGCAATCCGGTGGATGCCAGCTCCACAGACTTCTTCATGAACCCGTCCGTACACCTGCGCTACCGGTTCCTTGACTGGGCCACTTTGCGCATGTCCTATGCCCGCACCGTGCGCCGGCCGGCCTTCAACCAGCGCATCCCCTTCGAACTCGATGATCAGCCTGATGATCTTGACACCACGACCGGCAATCCGGATCTTGAGTTCGAGACCGCCAATGGCGTCGATGTGGGCTTCGAATTCGACCTGCCTGGCGGCGGCGTCATGGGTGTCAACGCCTTCTACCGGGACATTTCAAACCTGATCCAGCTCGTCAATCGGGGCCCCAATGGGATGACCGAGGATGACGACGGCGACCTCATCGTCGGCGACGATTTCACCTTCGAGAATGTGGGCGATGCCTACACGACCGGTTTCGAATTCGATATCTCCACGCCGCTGACCTTTATCGGCCTGCCGACCACCGGTATCTTCGCCAACTACACGCTGCTGCGCTCCCAGGCCGAGAACATCTTCGCCGGTCTTGAGGATGATGTGCGGATCAATGACCAGCCGCGCTTTGTCTACAATGTGGGCGCGACTCACGATTTCGAAAATGCGGGCGTGACCATGGGCTTCTCTTACCAGCGCCAGGGCCGTGCCACCTCAACCTTCATTGACGAAATTCAGACTACGGATGTGACGGCGAACCTTGAGGCCTTCATCGAAAAGCGGGTCACCGACTGGCTGGTCGTGCGCCTGTCCGGATCAAACCTGCTTGATGCGGAAACCCGCCAGGCGGAAGAAAATTTCGACGGCCCCATCACCGATGGCGATCTGGACAATTTCGAAATCGAACGGGAAGAGGCCCAGCGCCGTCTGCTGCTCACCGTCCGGGCCGTGTTCTGATGATCGTGAAGCACAGATCACACGCACCGTGGGCCGCTGTTGCGGGCGCGGCAAAGCCATCCGGTGCCAAGCGTTCGGGATCCGGCGCCCGGAACCGCATCGTTGCGGCGCTGAGCGCGGTGACGAGACGGGGGCCTTCACCGGTCGCAATGGCCTTCGGCCTTTGCTGGGCCGGCATGGCAGCCGCGGAATCCGCAGCCGTCGTTCCCTTGCCTGAAGTGACGGCGGCGGTAGAGACTGCACCGGTCGAGACCCTTGAAGACGCGGCGGACGACCCGGCCATCTGGGTCCATCCGGCGCAGCCCGAGGACAGCCTCATTCTGGGGACGGATAAGAGGTTCGGATTGCGCGTCTATCGCCTGGACGGGACACAAATCCAGGCCCTGCCCGTTGGCCGGCTGAACAATGTGGATTTGATCCAGAACGTCACGCTCGGCGGCTGGAACGGCGATCTGGCCGCCGCCACCAACCGCACCGATGACAGCGTGGTCCTGTTCTCAGTCTCCGAAACAGGGGCCGAAGAGCGGGGCCGTTTCTCTACGGCGCCGGAGCCTTACGGCTTCTGCATGGGCCTTGATGAAGGGGCGGTGACCCTGTTTGTCGCCCACAAACAGGGCTTTGTGCAGCCCTTTGTCCTCACTGACCTTGAAGAGCCGCCAGTCGTCCGCCCACCCCTCTTTTTCGCCTCCCAGATCGAAGGCTGCGTCTATGACGCTTTCGGCGCGCGGCTTTTCGTCGGCGAAGAGGAAACCGGCATCTGGTCCGCCCCCTATCGCAATGGCAGCTTTGACACCAATGGAGTGACCCTGGTTGACCGGACAGGGCCGGGCCGCGCCCTGACGGCCGATGTGGAGGGCCTCACCCTTTACCAGAACGACACGGGGGATGGTCTGCTCATCGCCTCGTCCCAGGGCAGCGATCTTTTCGTGATGTACAGTCTGACCGCGCCCGAGATGCCGCTCATCACAGCGTTCCGTATTGTGGCCGATCGCTTCTCCGGCATTGACGGCGCCCAGGAAACCGACGGCATTGCCGCCATGCCTGGGCCCCTCGGCCCCCGTTTCCCGGACGGCATTCTGGTGGTCCAGGACGGCTTCAATGTGGGCAAAGACCTCTCCCGCGATGGCCGCACGGAAACGGACGAACCGCTCGCCCCGCAAAATTTCAAGATCATCGATTTCGGCGCCATCGACCGTGCCCTGACCGGCGAAGAGCGGGACAAGCCGTAATGCCCGGCGGTCCCGGTCGAGCCCCCTTGCCTTGGTCCTGACAAGCGCGTCAAAGCCATCCAGGTAAACGCGCTCGCCGTTCGCTGGCCCCGATGACATCCCCTTGCGCACGAAGAGGGCGCACATGATGCCACAACAGTCATCATGTCAGCCTCGGGACAATCCGGCCGCGTACTGTCTCGGCCGGTTTCCCGCCGAGCCGGTAGACCATGAGGCGGGCCGGATTGAAGGGAACGGGCATGGTCACCGCTCCGGCCGGCACCTGCGTGAAACCGGCACGCCGGTAGTAGTCCGGATCTCCCATGAGAAAGACGAGGTCAAAGCCCAGCTCCCGGGCCGCCTCAAGGCCATGGGCGATGAGTTTCAGACCCACGCCATTGCGCTGACGGGCGGGCGTAACCGCAAGCGGGCCAAGCAGCAACATGTCCTGCTGTCCCTCCCCCTGCGATTGAAATCCGAGAGTCGTGAAGCGCACTGAGCCCAGGAGCGGGCGCTCCGGCGTCGTTTCATCTTCGGCCACAAAGCGCAGCGTGTCATGGAATGGTGTGGTTCCCCGCAAAAGGGCACTCGGCTTTACATGCCGGCCGGGACCAAAGGCAAGGTCGAGCAGGCAGTCAATGGCCGCCGCATCGGCGGACCGTTCCATCCGTATCGAGATCATGGGTTAACTCGGCAGTATCAGGCGTTGGTCTGGAAAAGGCGAACCCGGCTAGGGGCGGGCTTTTTCCGGCGCCGATACCGCCGCGAGGACGCGGTGGATCAGACGAGAGAACAGCCCTGCCCGCCGGCTCTACGTCGGCGGGAGCGACACGGTCGTCGTGTCTCGCGAAGGGCTGGATGCCGGTTCATCGTTCCAATCCAATCTGCCGAGGGGGCCCTGTTACGGACCCATACACAGGCAAGAGATGTGCCGTCATCATGTCACGGAACATCGTCGCCGGGACTATGCGTCAATGGTTTCGCCTCGCCAAGCGTTTTCTTGTGACGCTTCTGCATCTGCGCGGCCTCCCGGAGGCCCTTGGCGGGCCTGGGCCGTTCATTCCATACTTGTGGCAGAGCCATAACGGTGAGGAACACAGACGGGAGGCGATCATGACTGGCGTTCTTGATGGCAAGGTTGTTCTGGTGACGGGCGCGGGCCGGGGCATTGGGCGTGAATGTGCCCTGCTGGCGGCCCAGGAAGGCGCGAAAGTCGTCGTCAATGATCTGGGCGGCGCGGTGGCCGGCGGTGACGAAGGCGATGCGGGCCCAGCCGAACAGGTGGCCCAGGAAATCCGCGCCTCAGGCGGTGAGGCCGTGTCCAATTCGGACAGCGTCGCGGACATGGCCGGTGCCCAGCATATGGTTACCCAGGCCCTGGACACCTTTGGCGGCCTCCATTCGGTGATCAGCCCCGCCGGCATTCTGCGCGATGGCATGTTCCACAAAATGCCGGATGAGGACTGGCACTCGGTGATCACGGTCCATCTTCATGGCAGCTACAACGTCACCAAGGCAGCCATCGCCCATTTCCGCGATCAGGAAGAGGGCAGCTTTGTCCTGTTCACCTCAACCTCCGGCCTGATCGGCAATGTGGGCCAGGCCAATTACGCCGCCGCGAAAATGGGCATTGTCGGCCTGTCCCGGATCATCGCCATGGAGGGCGCCATGAAGAAGGTCCGCTCCAATGTGATCGCGCCTTTCGCCTGGACCCGGATGATCGCCACCATCCCCATCAAGGACGAAGCCTCGGCCCAGCGGGTGGAGCGGATGAAAAACGCCATGCGCGCCGACCAGGTCGCCCAGACGGCCGTTGCCCTTGCCTCGCCCTTGGCTGGTGAGGTGTCAGGGCAGATCTTTGCCGTGCGCGGCAATGAGGTGATCCTGTTCTCCCAGCCGCGTCCTGTCCGCTCCATGGCGCGGCTTGAGGGCTGGACGCCGGCGGGCCTCCTCACCCAGGCCTTCCCGGCCATGGCGGCGGACATGGAAGATATGGGCGCAACCGCCAGCGTATTCCCCTACGACCCCGTGTGACGCTCCGGTCCCCGCGCACTCTTTCCGATAAGGAAATGGTGTGATGACGGACCAGGGCATGGTCCGGCCTTCGCCAAGACCCCATGTCCCTCACCAGCGGGATGTGGGGGCCTCGTCCCCCGGGTGTGGAGCTCGCGCCCAGGGCGCTGTCCGCATCCCCGTGTCACATATTGAGCAAGGGAGGATGATGCGCCATGGGCCTTCTTGTCGACGGCAAATGGGTTGACCAGTGGTATGACACGAAGGCGACCGGCGGGCGCTTCGTGCGCCAGGAGTCCGCTTTCCGGAACTGGCTCACGCCTGACGGCTCACCGGGTCCGTCCGGCGAGGGTGGATTTGCCGCCGAGCCGGGACGCTATCACCTCTATTTCGCCCATGCCTGCCCCTGGGCCCATCGCACGATCATCTTCCGCACCCTGAAGGGCCTTGAGGACATGATCAGCGTGACCTCGGTTGATGCCCTGATGGCCGGGGACGGTTGGACCTTTGGCCGGGAGGACGGCTCTCCCGCCGATCCCATCAATGGGGCAAGCCGGCTCTATGAGGTCTATCAGGCGGCGGACAACCACTATACGGGCCGGGTGACCGTGCCGGTCCTGTGGGACAAGCAGCGCAAGACGATTGTCAGCAATGAATCCGCAGAAATCATCCGCATGCTCAACAGTGCCTTCAACGCCCACCTTCCGGCGGACAAGGCCGCTCTTGATTTCTACCCGGAGGAGTACCGGGCCGAGATCGACGAGATCAACACGTTCGTCTATGATCGCATCAATAATGGCGTTTACAAATCAGGCTTTGCGACCACTCAGGACGCCTATGAGGAGGCGGTCTTGCGCCTGTTTGAAGGTCTTGACCAGGTGGACGCACGCCTTGGCAAGCGGCGCTATCTGATGGGCTCCACCCTGACTGAAGCGGACTGGCGCCTGTTCACCACGCTGGTGCGGTTCGACGCGGTCTATGTGGGCCATTTCAAATGCAATATCCGGCGGATTGCGGATTATCCGAACCTGTCCGGTTACGTGCGGGAGCTGTACCAGATGCCGGGGGTGGCGCAGACGGTTCACTTCACCCCGATCAAGCGCCACTACTATGCCAGCCACGCCACCATCAATCCGACCGGCATTGTTCCGCTGGGACCTGACCAAGATCTCAGCACTCCCCATGGTCGCGATCATCTGTCCTGAGGCGTATCTGGCACTCGCTCCGGATCGGATTGGAGCTCTGACTGGGACTGTGACTCGGACTCGGACTGGGACTCGGACTGGGTCTGTGCCACCGGTTCAACCGACTTGACACGCATGCGCATGCGCGGGTGGATCCGGCATCCGATGGTCCACTCGCCCAGTTCGTCAAACTGAACCTCGAAAGAGGATCCGCGCTCCAGCAGGCGGCTTGAAAACGAGGTCGGGCCCTTGCGCACCATGATGTGATGGTCCGTCAGATCGTCATTCTGGAACACCACCACATCCCCTGGCGCTATGACCACGCGGGCGGGCGCAAAACGCCGATTTTTCTGGGAGATAAGATGCCGGTCATCGGCGGCCAGCCCGCCCGCCGAAAGCAAAACCATACTAATCGCCAGAATACATGAAGGTCGTGCCACGCTCCTCCCTCCCCGGTCCAGATCGCCCTTTCGCCCCTCCAAACTCTGCCCGCAAGACGCACTTGGCAAGATCGCATGCCCCGGCGCGCCGTGACAGGGCCACACCCCATGCAGTAGATTGGTGCCAAGACTGGCGGAAATTCCGGGGTTTGGGACAGCATGGCCAACCGATCCAGCATAGGACGGACCGCCGCGAGGCCCTCTGCGCGGTCGCGGGCCTTTGGGTGCCTATTGCTCGGCCTCTCTTCAGGCTGGCCGGGGCCGGTCGCCGCATCCCCCATTGAGGTCTTTTTCGCCGGCCATGGGGCGCTGCGCACCGGACTCACGGGCGATGTGCGGGACCGCTTCGACGGGGGCTCAAGCCGTTTGCGCTATGGCGCCCGGGCGGATGGTGACCGGGACACGGTCTTTGAGATCTCCGAAATCGCCCTCGAAGCCACGGTGCTGACGGAATTTGGGCTCAGTCTCTTTGCGCATGTGCAATATCAGCCTGAGGATGACCAGGGCGTCGATATTGTCCGCGGCTATGCCCTTTATGAACCACCACTTACGGGTCCGATCCGGGTCACCTTCAAGGGCGGCGCCTTTTTTCCCGGCCTCTCGCGGGAGAACCGGGGTGTCGGCTGGATGAATGACTACACCCTGACAAACAGTGCTGCCATCGCCTGGATTGGTGAGGATGTGCGGCCCGTGGGCGTGCTGGCCGGCCTCAGCCATCCCGGGGACAGTGTCTCAGTGAGCCTTGAGGGCGGCTTCTTCTTCGCCAATGATGTCTCGGGCGAAGTGCTGGCCCTGGGAGGCTTTGCCTTGACGGACATCAAGACACCGCTCAATGGCCGCACACGGAGTTTCGACGCCCGTACACCGGGGGAGCCGCTCAGCGTCGACCCTTTCCAGGAATTGGACGGGCGACCTGGGGTGCAAGCCCAGGCCGAAATCCAGGCCCATGGCCTCGGTGCCCTGACGCTCCTCTATTGGGACAATCGGGCGGATACGGAAGACAGCCGGCCCGGGGCAGGGCTCTGGAACACCCATTTCACGGGCGTGTCCGCCGAGACCATCCTTCCCGGATCCGTTACCTTTGTTCCCACCATGATCGCCGGCCGCACGCATAATCGCGTTGGTCTTGGCACAGATTTTTTTGCCCTATCCGCCCTTGTCTCCCGGGATTTCGGGCCCGTGCGCCTTACAGCACGGGGTGACGTCTTCACCCAGGATGATCTGCGTCTGGCCCCCGACAATCCCCTTGATGAACGGGGCAGCGCGCTCACTTTGGCCGCCATTGGCGTCATCGGCGCCCACCACCAGATTGCTGGAGAATTCGTCCATGTGCACTCGCGCCGGAGCGTCCTCGGCGACGCCCGGGAGGGCGAGACGTTGCTCCAAGCAGAATATCGGATTGTCTTTTGATGAACAGCCAGGCCCCGGAAAAAAGCTTCACCTTTGTGGACCGTGTGCCCATCCGCCTGCGGATGCTCATTGTGGGTCTTGCAGTGATTGCGGCCATGGGGGTTGCCGGGACCATTGCCTATGACGTGCGCCAGAATGCCTTGGACCAGGCCGTTCTTCTCTACGACACGATCTTCCAGTCCGCCAGCTACACCCGCGCCGCCCAAACGGATTGGGAGAGGCTGAGCACAATGGTGCTCGGCGCCCAAACCCTGGCCGATGGATCCGCCGTCGATGCGTTCACACAAGCCGCCTACGGACAACCGGCGACCCAAGCGGCCGAATTCTACCTGACAGAAGCGCTTGCCAATCTGCAGGTGGCCGCGGACAGCAATTTGAACGATCGCATGGCGGAACGGTGCGCCGCGCTCATCGATCGGATCACAACAGCCCGCGTACCCATTATCGGGTATCTCGATCCTGCAGTCCCCTCCACCACGGAGGCAGCGGCAGCGCTGAACCGGGACATGAGCTCCATTGGTGAAGCGCTTGAGCTTTTTGTGCAAGATCTGGCGGCGGAGGGATTTCGCATCCAGGAAGGTCTGTCGGTCCGGGTGAAGAACAGCCTGTTTATGTTCATTGGGGCCTTGAGTGCGGCCGCAATTATTGTCCTTGCCCTGTCGGCCTTTTTTGGCGCCCATATTTTGGGGCGCCTGCACCTCATTTCTGAGTTCTCCAATCGGGTGGCTGAAGGCGAACTCGACAGTCGGGTCACGATCAAGGGCCGGTCAGAACTCACAGTCCTGATGCAGGCGCTGGTGCGCATGCGCGATGCCATCCGCCGTCAGATGGCCGAGGCCGACCGGTTGCGCCGCGAAGCCGATGCCCTGCTCGACAGCATTCTGCCGCCGGAAATCGCGGCCCGATTAAAGGCTGGCGAGGAACGGATCGCCGACGCGCGGACTGAAGGAACCATCGTGTTTCTGGATTTGAGCGGCTTCACGGAGCTGAGCCGGCGCATGGGACCGGGTCACCTGATCGAAACCATCGACGGCATTTTCAGCGAACTCGACGAGGCGGCCGAGAAACACCGTATCCAGAAGATCAAGACCATCGGCGACGGCTATATGGCCGCTGCCGGCGTGACCCAGGTGACTGCCCGCGATGATGCGGCCCGCTGCGCTGCTTTCGCCCTTGAAGCCCGCCAGATCATCCGCACCATGGCGGAACGGCTCGGTTACCCTTTGGATGTGCGCATCGGCATCCATAACGGGCCGGTGGTTGCCGGGATCCTCGGCAAATCGCGTTTGTCCTTTGATGTCTGGGGCGAGACGGTCAATCTCGCGGCCCGCCTGGAGAGCTCGGCCGCCAAAGGGGAGATCCGCGTTTCCGAGGCCGCCTATTGGCGCCTCCATCGCGATTTCCGCCTCACCCCCCTCGGCGAGGTCAGCCTCAAGGGCGTCGGCGACACCCCGGTCTTTGTTTTGGAGGATAGCCTGGGAGACGCTTGAGCGCACCCG
>CAYUYV010000050.1:0-11211 GCA_964449455.1 uncultured Alphaproteobacteria bacterium
TCTGGAGCGAAGTCACGCCGTCACGGGTGCCGGCCACCTTGAAGTCCATATCGCCGAGATGATCCTCATCACCCAGAATGTCCGAGAGCACGGCGAAGCGCTCGTCTTCCTTGATAAGGCCCATGGCAATGCCGGCGACCGGACGCTTCAAGGGCACGCCCGCATCCATCATGGCGAGCGAGGCACCGCACACGGTGGCCATGGAGGACGATCCGTTCGACTCCGTGATCTCGGAAACGATACGCATGGTGTAGGGGAATTCGTCCTGGCTCGGAACAAGAGCCTTCAGGGCGCGCCAGGCGAGCTTGCCGTGGCCGATCTCCCGGCGACCCGTGAAACCAATCCGCCCCACTTCGCCCACGGAATAGGGCGGGAAGTTGTAGTGGAGCATGAAAGTTTCTTTGTACGTCCCATCGAGGGCGTCGACGAACTGCTCATCATCACCCGTGCCCAGTGTGGCGACCACAAGGGCCTGGGTCTCACCGCGCGTGAAAAGGGCTGACCCGTGCGTGCGCGGCAGGGTGCCGACTTCACATTCGATGGGGCGCACCGTGCTCAGATCGCGGCCGTCGATCCGATTGCCGGTATCGAGGATGGCATTGCGCACGATCATTTTCTCGATCGACTTGAAGCATTTGTCGACCACGGAAGAGTCGATGGGATCGGCACTCTCCTCGCCATGGCGCTCCTGCAGGGCAGACTTGACCGCAGCGACTTTTTCCACGCGAGCCGTCTTCTGGGGCTCATTATAGGCAGCCCGCAAATCACCCTCGATTTCGCCAAGGATCTTGGACTTGATGTCGGACAGGTCTTCTTCGGCCACGTCCCAAGGGTCTTTGGCGCATTGTTCCGCAAGGGAAATGATCGCATCGATCACCGGACGCATATGCTCCTGGCCGAACATGACCGCGTCCAGCATGACCTCTTCGGACAGTTCCTGGGCTTCGGACTCAACCATCAGGACCGCATCGGCCGTGCCGGCGACCACAAGATCAAGCTTGGAGTCCGCCATATCCTCCCGCAGCGGGTTAAGCTTGAACTCGCCTTCGATATAGCCCACCCGGGCAGCCCCGATGGGCCCCATGAACGGTAGTCCCGAAATGGTCAGGGCTGCGGAAGCGGCGACCATGGCCACGATATCCGGATCATTTTCCATGTCGTGGCTGAGTACGGTGCACACGACCTGGGTTTCATTGCGAAAGCCCGGGACGAAAAGCGGCCGGATCGGCCGGTCGATCAGACGGGAGACGAGGGTTTCGCGCTCGCTCGGGCGGCCCTCACGCTTGAAATAGCCGCCGGGAATCTTGCCTGCGGCGTAGGTCTTTTCCTGGTAATTGACCGTCAGCGGAAAAAAATCGAGGCCGGGCTTGGCCGCCCGTTCGGCGGTCACCGTGGCGAGCACCGCCGTTTCGCCGTAAGTGACGAGGACCGAGCCGGCCGCCTGGCGGGCAATACGGCCTGTCTCCAGCACCAGCTTATCGTGGCCCCAGGTGATTTCCTTGCGGTGCATATTGAACATGGACATGGTCATTCACTTCTTTTCGTCATCATGGCACCAAGGCCCCATTGCCCCGTGCCGCCTCTTTCGGGTCCGCCACGATCATTCCCATGCGGAACCCATACAAAAAGAGCCGGGGCATTCCCCCGGCTCGATGCGCTCAGCGGCGCAGACCCAAGCGCTGGATCAGGGTTTCATACCGGCTTTGATCCTTGCGTTTGAGATAGTCGAGAAGGTGGCGTCGGTGCGACACCATCTTCAACAGTCCGCGCCGGGAGTGATTGTCCTTGGCGTGGGTTTGGAAATGCTCCGTGAGATTACGGATCCTCTCGGTCAAGATGGCGACCTGAACTTCCGGCGATCCGGTATCGGAGTCCACGGTCCCGTATTCCTTGACGAGTTCCTGCTTGCGTTCACCTGTTATCGACATCGGTCTTCCTTGTCTTACAAACGCCAAAAGGCGGACCGGAACTCATCCGTCCGCGCCCCATGGGCAATGGCCGATCCCTGGACCCCAGGACATGCGCCCGGGGGGGCAGGTCAGATCGGAAGATTGAACACTCGGGTGGGTTTGAGCTCTCCCCGGTCGAACCGGCACAGGGCAACGGGCTGGCCTTTGAGGGAACACAAAACGGTTGCGTCCCGGGTCGCGCCGTCGGCACTGGCTTGTCTGGAGATCGCTTTCACACGCCCCAGGACGCCATCATCACGCAACAGGACCGGTTGGCCGTTGCGCAGGCGGGTGGCGTCCATGCCGGTCACGGCCACCGCCGGGATGTCGTCCAGCGCGGTCTCGACCGGGAGCACATGCCCCAAGGCGTCGCCTTTATGGACCAACTCCTCAAAGTGATCCAGTGGAATCGCATCGTCTTGCGTAAAGGGGCCCACGGCGGTGCGGCGAATATCACCCACATGGCCGCATGTGCCCACATGGCGAGCCAGATCGCGGACCAGAGACCGGACATAGGTGCCCTTGCCACAGGTCATTTCGAACAGGGCATGGTCGGCATCGGGGCAGTCGAGCAGTTCCAGTTCGTGGATGACCACGGGGCGGGCCTCCAGTTCCACTTCTTCCCCGGCGCGCGCAAGATCATAGGCCCGCTCGCCGTCCACCTTGATGGCCGAATAGGCGGGTGGTCTTTGCTCGATCTCGCCCACGAAAGCGGGTAGAGCGTCCATAAGGGCGTCGGGCGTGGGGCGCACGGTCGAGCGTTCGACGATCTCGCCTTCCCGATCATCCGTGGCCGTCGCCTCGCCCCAACGCGCGGAGAACCGGTAGGTCTTGGCACCGTCCATGACAAAGGAAATGGCCTTGGTCGCCTCGCCAAGCGCGACAATCAGAAGACCCGTGGCGAGGGGATCAAGCGTGCCCGCATGGCCGGCCTTCTGCGCATTCAGGCCCCGGCGTACGGCGGCAACCACATCTGTTGAGGTGGGCCCTTCCGGCTTGTCGATCACGGCCCAGCCGCTGATCGCCTCGCCCCGGCGCTTGCGTGCCATCAGTCAGTCTCCTCGTCGTCTGTCAGGTCCTTGCGCACCCGGTCAGAGCGCAGAATCTCGTCGATATGGCTCGCCTCGTCGAAGGATCGGTCCGCCTCGAAATGAAGTTCGGGCGTGAATTTCATAGTGATCCGCCGTCCGAGTTCACCGCGCAGGAACCGCCGGCAGCGGGTCAGCGCCTTCACCACGACGGCCGCCTCACCGCCGCCCAATGGCGCGACGAACGCGGTTGCGTGGCGCAAATCCGGGCTCACACGCACTTCAGAAACGGTGACAATCGTGCCCTCCAGATCCGGGTCCCGGACATCGCCGCGCGCAAGCACATCCACCAGGGCATGGCGAACAAGCTCTCCGACGCGCAATTGCCGCTGTGTGGGGCCCTGGGGCGACCGGTGAACCATAAAAACCCTCAAAAACGCTCTCAATAGCCGCCACGGTGGTAAAGGGGCGGGAGCGGCGTTATAGGGTCAAGCCATCACGGGTGCAACGGGGGCCCGGCAAAGGGTCTGGTGATCGCAAGCCCTTTGGCTCAGGAGCCTTGTCGCAGGGCGCCGAGGAAGGGATCGGCAAAATCGCGCAGTTTGGACGCGCCAACGCCTTTGATTTCCGCGAATTCCTCGGTCGATTGCGGGCGCTGGCGCACCATGTCCTCAAGGGATTGGTCAGGGAAGATCACATAGGCTGGAACGCCGCGATCCTTGGCAAGGGAAAGGCGCAGGGCCTTGAGTTCGCCAAGAAGTGTCGTGTCCTCCGTGGACAGGGGCTCCGTCGTCTGGGCCCTCGTGGTTCGTTTTGCGGGTTTGCCGCTGCGTGTCGGCTTTTCAATGCGATAGTGAAAGCTGGCCTCGCCCCGCAACAGGGCACGGCCCTTTTCCGTGACCGTCAGGGCCCCATAGCGTTCCATGTCCGGCCTGATGAAGCCGGCCGCATCGAGCTGGCGCAGCAGTGAGCGCCAATCCTCCACCCGCCGGTCGGCGCCGACACCGAATGTGGGCAGATCCTCGTGATTGTTCGAGAGGACCCGTTCCGTCCGTGTGCCCCGTAGCACATCGATGATATAGCCATTGCCGAAGCGCTGGCCCGTGCGCAACACCGCAGAGAGCGCCTTTTGCCCAAGCTCCGTGCCGTCGGCAAGGTCCACGGGATTAAGGCACAGGTCGCAATTGCCGCAAGGCTCTGCGGTCTCGCCGAAATAGGCAAGCAGGGTCTGTCGCCGGCAGCTTGCCGCTTCACAATAGGTGATAAGGGCGTTGAGGCGCTGGTGCTGGAGGCGCCGGCGCTCCTCGTCGCTGTCTTCGTCCTCAATGAATTTGCGGCGCATGGAAATGTCTGCGCCGCCATAGAGCATGACCGCTTCCGCGGGCTGACCGTCCCGGCCTGCGCGGCCGATCTCCTGGTAATAGGCTTCGACACTGCCCGGAATATCCGTGTGAAACACAAAGCGGACATCCGGCTTGTCGATACCCATGCCGAATGCGATGGTTGCCACCATGACAATGCCGGACTCGGTGATGAACCGGTCCTGATTGGCCTGTCGCTCCTCCTTGTCCATGCCGGCATGATAGGGCAGGGCGGTAATGCCGTTCGCGCACAGCTCTTTGGCTGTCTCATCGGTCTTTTTGCGCGACAGGCAATAGATGATCCCGCTCTTCCCTTCATGTTTTGCCAGAAAATCAAGAAGTTGAGGTTTCTTGCCATCCTTCGGCTCGACCGCAAGGGTGATATTGGGCCGGTCGAAGCCGGACACGAAGACCTCCGCGTCGCTGCCGAACAGCTTGGCGGAAATGTCGGATCGGGTGACCTCATCGGCTGTGGCGGTCATGGCGGCGAGGGCCGCATCGGGGAAATGCTCCCGCAGGACTGACAGCTGTTCATATTCCGGGCGGAAGGCGGGGCCCCATTGGGAGATGCAATGGGCTTCATCGACAGCAATCATGCGCACGGGCAGCCTGGCAAGGGCGCCGAGCATACGCTCTGTCATGAGACGTTCTGGGGACAGATAAAGAAGTGACAGATCGCCCGCTGCGGCCTGGCGCCAGATGGCGGCGTTCTCCTCGTAAGACTGGTTTGAATTGATGGATTCGGCGGCAACGCCCGCGGCCTTCAAGGCGGCCACCTGGTCCTGCATGAGTGCGAGCAGTGGCGAGACCACGATGGCGAGCCCGCCCAGCGTCAGGGCTGGCACTTGATAACAGAGCGACTTTCCAGCGCCCGTCGGCATGACCGCCAGTACATGCCGCCCCGACAGCAACGCATCGATCACCCGCTCCTGCCCGGGCCTAAACCCGTCAAACCCGAAGGTCTCCTTGAGAACCTCGAATTTCCGGGCGTTGAGGTCGTCAGGAAGGGGCATGGTTGCGTCCAGGATGGGTGTGGGGCTGGGCGTGGTGATTCGGATTTTGAACCTTCTTTTTAGCGGAGTTCGAGCGCACGCTCACCCGGAGTTCGATCGGTTGGACTGCCTTTTTTTGGACGCGGGAGCGACCGGACAGGAATTCAGCCACAAAGGCGTATCTGTCACCTGTGATCGCCAGGCTGATTGAAAGAGGGACCCGGGCCCTGGCCCAGCAACACCCTGCGCCCGCCCCAGGAGAGCGGACAGGATGACGCTCTCTCCGTGTGCTGTAAAAAAGCGGCCCCGAAAACAGGGGGCCGCTCCAGATTTGTCCGTGTGTTGCGCTTAGAGCATCTCAACGGCGAGGGCGATGCCCTGGCCGCCGCCGATGCAGGCGGTGACGACGCCGCGCTTCAGGCCATCGCGCTTCATGGAGTGCAAAAGGCGGGTGGTGAGCACGGCGCCGGTGGCGCCAATCGGGTGACCATGGGCAATGGAGCCGCCTTCAACGTTCACGACGTCATGGGCAAAGCCCAGTTCCTGGGCCACGGCGAGGGCCACGGCAGCGAAGGCTTCGTTGACTTCGACCCGCTCCACATCGGCAACCGTCCAGCCGACACGGGCCAGAAGCTTGCGCACGGCCGGCACGGGGCCGATGCCGAACATGCCAGGCTCAACGCCGGCCACGGCATAGCCTTTCAGCTCAGCCACCGGGTTCAGGCCGTTCTTTTCGGCGAATTCCTTCTCGGCCACGATCATGGCGGCGGCGGCGGAGTTCAGGCCCGGCGCATTGCCCGCCGTGATGCTGCCGTCCTTGCGGAATGCCGGACGAAGCTTGGCAAGGGTCTCATAGGTCGTGTCGGGACGATTGTGCTCATCCTTTGCGAATTCTTCCGGACCCTTACGGCCCTTCACCATGACGGGCGCGATTTCGGCGTCGAACTTGCCTTCGGCCTGGGCGGCGCTGAAGCGCTGCTGGCTGCGCTCGGCCCACTGGTCCTGTGCCTCACGGCTGATCTGGAAGCGGGTCACGAGATCTTCCGTGTGCCAACCGGAATGCTGGTCCGAGAAAGCATCGTTCAGGCCGTCATAGAGCATGGAATCGAGGATTTCAGCATGGCCCATGCGGTGGCCCCAGCGGCCGTTCATGATCAGATACGGGGCCATGTCCATGTTTTCCATGCCGCCGGCGATCATGACGTCTTCGTAACCGGTCCACACTTCAGAGGCGGCATTGGCGACGGCCTGGGCACCGGAACCGCAGACCCGGTTCACGGTCAGCGCCGGAACCTCAACGGGCAGATCCGCGCCGCGGGCGGCCTGGCGTGCCGGATTCATTTTGCCGCCAGCCTGGACGACATTCCCCATAATGACACCGCCGACCGCTTCGGGGTCGAGGCCGCTCTTGGCGATCACTGCCTTGATCACGGTCGCACCAAGCTCGGTCGCCGGGGTGGATTTCAGGGTGCCGTTATAGGTCCCGATGGGGGTACGCAGGGGTTCACACAATACGACGGTGCGGCTCGACATTGAGGGTCTCCTCTCTCGGTCCAGTCCTGCAATCGCCACAGGACCTTACTCACTTTAGAGCGGTTTTATGCCCGCGCGAAACCATGCTGTGGTCAGCACGCGGCGTGATGGCAGGGCCCGCGACGCAGGCGGGCGGACAATGGGCGAAAACCATTAACCAAAGTGACAAATCGTAATCACAATGAACGCTATATTATGGGATGTAAGATCCGCGAGGGACACCGGACGATACCGATAGGAAAGGAGCCCGCGCCATGGCGGTTTTCACGCAACTGAAGCGGGACTGGCACTTTTTCAAGACACTGCTTGCGGTTGGCGGTCGTATCCGACCGGCCGCGCCGGATATGACCACCACCACGGCCGACATCATCGAGCACTGGGCCGCCCGCACGCCGGACGCTCCGGCCCTGTTCTTCGAAGACCGCATTTTCAGCTATCGGGATTATGACGCCGCCGCGAACCGTTTTGCCGTCTGGGGGCAGGCGCAAGGATTGACCCAAGGCGATGTGGTCGCCCTGTTCATGGAGAACCGGCCGGAATTCCTCTTTGTCTGGCTCGGCATGGCCAAGATCGGTGTGACGACCGCCCTCATCAACACCAACCAGACCGGTCAAGCGCTCCTTCACAGCCTCTCCGTCTCCGATGCCCGTCATGTGATCTTTGGTGAGGAGCTGACGGCGCCGTTGGACGCGGTCCGCGGTGACCTGCCGGAGGCTATGGCGCTGTTTCGGCTCGCCGATCCTTGGGCGGGCACTGGCGGCGAGCGCTGCCCCGGCTTTGCCCTCGATCTTGATGCCCTTTTGGCTGGTCAGAGCGAGCGGGCCGTCGGCCCGGAGGCCCGCCCTAATCTGCGGGGCATCGACGCGTGTTTTTACATCTACACCAGCGGGACAACGGGCCTGCCCAAGGCGGCCAAATTTCCCCATATGCGGATGTATTCGGGTATGCACGGCTTTTCCGCTGCCGTGGGTGCCACGGCCCGGGACCGTATCTATGTGACCCTGCCCCTTTATCATTCCGCAGGCGGTGTATGTGCGGTTGGCATCACCCTTACGGTCGGCGGCAGTGTGATCCTGAAGCGGAAATTCTCGGCCAGTCATTTCTGGGAAGATGTGGCGCGCTATGAGGCGACACTGTTCCAATATATCGGCGAGCTGTGCCGCTACCTGCTGAACAGTCCCGTTCACCCCCAGGAGCGCAGCCATCGCTTGCGTGCAATCATCGGCAATGGTCTGCGTCCGGAGATCTGGGAGGACTTCCAGTCACGCTTCGCCATCCCGCGCATCGTCGAGTTTTATGGCTCCACGGAGGGCAATGTCACCCTGTTCAACTATGACGGAAAGCCGGGCGCCGTGGGGCGGGTGCCCTCCTATGCGCGCAAATTCTTCAACGTGAATCTGGTGCGTTTTGATCTGGTTGCCGAGGAGCCCAAACGGGACGGTGAGGGCTTTTGCATGCGCTGCCCGCCCGAAGAAGTCGGCGAGGCCTTAGGGCAGATTGGCAATGATGTCCGCCACCATTTCGACGGCTATTCCGGGTCCGCAGAGACCGACAAGAAGATCCTGCGCCGCGTCTTTGAGAAGGATGATGCCTATTTTCGCACCGGGGACCTGCTGAAGCAGGACCGCCACGGCTATTACTATTTTGTCGATCGCATCGGGGACACCTTTCGGTGGAAGGGGGAGAATGTGGCAACCTCGGAGGTGGCCGGCGTGCTCTCGCGTTTCCCGGCGATCCGGGAGGCCAATGTGTATGGCGTCAGCGTTCCCCATGCGGATGGACGGGCCGGTATGGCGGCGGTTCAGGCCGACGACGCCATCGATCTTGCGGCTCTTTATGAGCATATGGCGGGCGAATTGCCGGCCTATGCCCAGCCCCTGTTCCTGCGCTTGCGCGGTGAGATCGACACGACCGGCACGTTCAAGCACCGCAAGGTGGATCTCGTGAAGGACGGTTTCGATCCCGGGGCCACGGACGATCCCATCCTCATCCGGGATGACGCCATCCGCACTTTCCGCTCCCTGAAGATTGAAGAATTCGAGGAGATCGCCGCCGGCCAACGCGTTCTTTAAGCGTTGGCCTGTCCGGCCAGATCACACCTTCATCACATGGAATCCGCTGCGCGGGAAGTGCACCACAACCCGTCCCGCGTCCGGATCATTTCGCTCCACCGCGATGTGCTGGGCGGACGAGGACACAATGGTGCCGGTTACGGGGATGCGGCCGGTGTCATCCGGCATCACGGCCACGGCATCGCCCGGCGTCAGGCCATTGGGGTCGTGCCGGTCTTCAAACACGGGCGTTGCCGGTTCCGCATCGCGGGCAATCGCCAAAGCATCCGATGAGGACAGGGTCTCAAAGCGGCCATGGCCAAAGCCGGCCACCCGATCGGCCCAGCCCTTCACCATCGGAAATTCGTCGAGAATTGTTGCGGCGGGCGGGAAGGCATTCCGAAGAAACCACACATTCATGTAACAGGACACGTCGCCAAATCCCGGCTGGTCACCGACCAGAAAGCGCCGCCCGTCCTGGAGCTGCGCCTCGAGCCAGCCCATGGCGGCGCGCCACTGGTCGCGCATCACGGGAACCGCCTGGCGCATGGCCTCCATGTCAAACCGCTGGCCCGCGAATTCCTGACGGTCCTTGATGAAACTCTCCGGGATTTGATCGGCAAGATTGCCGAAAATGATGGCGACCGAGGCCTGGAACACGGGGCCATCGGTCCAGCGGGCCACGCTCCACATCAGCCCGCGATTGCCACCGGGAAACAAGGTGGGGTCCGGAGCGCGGCGCTCCAGTTCCCGGGCGATCATGGCGCTGTCGCAGAAGATATCGGCCCCGATCTGCATCACGGGCGTTTTCCGGTATCCACCGGTCAGCGGCATCAGATCCGGACGCGGCATAATGGTGGGGATCTGAACCGACGCCCAGGACAGCTTTTTCAGACCAAGGATCAGTCTGATCTTCTCGGAAAAGGGCGAGCTATCATAGTGATGCAGAATAATCGTGTGCTGATCAGCCATGGCTGGTTCTCCCCAGCAGCATAATGGTTCCCGGCAGTCCCCACTTTCAGGTGAGACCGCTTCCCTGGCGGATATTCACGCCGACAGTGTCGTCGTCTTCCAGGTCCACCTCAAAGGTTTCCAAGAAGCGGGCAACCATCATGTAATAGCCAATCGTGAGCACAAGTTCCTGAATTGCGGTATGGCCCAATTCCTTTGAAAGGGGCACGAAGGTCTGGTCGCTCGCCCGCACATTGTTCACCACATCATCGACGAACAAAAGCACGAGCTTTTCGAGATCAGAGAAGATTGCCGCCGAGCCGCCGCGTTCGACCGCTTCAATCTTGCGGGCCGGGATTTCCAACTGACGCGCGATTTGTTCGTGATGATGCCGTTCATAGGCCGCATTGGAGAGGTGCGCGACGCGCAGAATGGCCAGTTCACGCAGCACAGGATCGAGGGTGCCCTCGAACAGGATGCGATTGCCGAGCCGCACAAAGTCCCGAAGGGTCTGCCCGGTATGCGCCATCATCATAAAGATGTTGAGGGGCGGAAGATCCTCCAGAAGCTTCGCGACGGGTTCAGGAGCATCATCGGGATTGACGTAAGGGATGCGGGCCATCGGGGTTCGAACTCCATGGGATTTGAGACGACGGAATAGGTCGTTCGGATAATGCGCCGTCACACGGCATGACTTCAATGGGACTCACGTATCGCGTGTGGCCGCGCGCCAGGAAACCCGATGGCGACGTGCCGGGCCCGGCGCCGATTGCCCTTTTGACCCTGACCGTTAGACTAAGCCGTGGAGGGTTTGGCGGGCGCCATCGGGATGGCGTGAGGCTGGATCTTCGCGCTGATGTCATTGCGTTCTGATGGGCGGAAATCGGTTCTGAGATGGTCTTTCATTTGTTTCTCGTCGGGCTCTTGATCGGGCTCCTCGCACTGTTGGCCCTCAGTGTCGGATATCGTCCGGAGCGCAGCGCCGTCGGTCAGGTCCGTGCCAGTTTGCGGATCGTCCAGCGCCTGGCCAAACGGGATCCGGAGCGTTATGGGCCGGTGCTCGCCACGCATTTGCGCCTGCTTGCCCTTGAACTGCGTGATTCAGATCGGCCAGTCCAGGCGCTGATGGCAGCGATGGCCACCGTGGATCTGATCCGCGGGCTGATTGCCAAGGGTATCTCGGCTCTTGAGCCGCAACTTGAAGAGGCCATGGTTCTGGAAGACGCCCTGCGGGAGGTTGTCGGGGTGGCGCCGGACGCCGATCTCCTGGCGCTTGCGGAGGATGAGGAAGACCGCCTTGCGGCCCAACCTATCCGATCCATCGCTGCTGATCCGGGCGCTGCTGA
>CAYUYV010000050.1:11311-29614 GCA_964449455.1 uncultured Alphaproteobacteria bacterium
ACCGCCTTGCGGCCCAACCTATCCGATCCATCGCTGCTGATCCGGGCGCTGCTGACCCGGGAAATGCCGTCGCCGGAGCGGATCTCGACCAAGCCGAGGCACCCGTGGCTCAGCGGCGCGAAGCGCCGTCCCGGGTGATGGCCTATCTGTGGCAGATCGCGCTTGCCATCTGGATCCTCAGCGTCACGGCACTGCTGGCCGTTGGCCTGTTCGGCGGCTGACCGCCGGTCGTCCTTCTCTGCACTGGGCCACCCCCGCACTGGGCCACCCCCGCGCTGGCCTAACCCGCGAACCGGCAGGATTTTCCCCGCCCGGCCAGATTGGCCGGGCGGCCATTGCCTCGTTCTGCTGGCGCAACCCCAATGGGAGCGGTCTTGCGTTCCTTTCCTGCCTGGCCCGCGCTTTGCACGCCATCGATGCGTGCGGACACGCCATTCAGCCTTGAGGAGACAGAGCCCATGATCACGCCCCAAGATATGCAGTGCCTCGCCCGGTATATGGTGGAGAACCATGGTCCCAAGGCCCTTTATTTTGCGGACCGGGCCGTGGATGAACTGGAAAGTCAGGGCGAGGAGCGCCGAGCGAATGCCTGGAGGGCGCTGCGCTCCCTCGTCGACGACATCATTGTGGGGCGGACTGAAGCCAGCGCTGTGATCGTCGTCCACTGACCCCGCGTCGATCCTGCGCAAAAGGCGATATGGGGGCGGATCGCCGCACGGTCCCTTGCGCCTGGCGGGGCCCCGGTCTATTCAGGGCAATCCGCCAATAGCAGACGGGGTCCGCATGCCGCTCAACCCGCAAGTCGAGGCCATCTTGGCCCAACTGGCCGAAAACCCGACACCGCCCATCACCGAACTTGATCCCCCCGCCGCCCGCGAGATGTACAAGGCCATGTCGGCGGCCACGGACACCCGCGACATTCCCATCGGCAAAGTGATTGACGGGACCTTTCCAGGCCCCGCCGGCGACGTGCCCTATCGGCTTTATAGCCCGGTTGCGGCGGTCTCGGTCATGCCCGCCATCGTCTATTATCATGGGGGCGGATGGGTCATCGGTGACCTTGACACCCATGACAGCCTGTGCCGCGAACTCGCCAATGCCAGCGGTTGCCGGGTGTTCGCCGTTGACTACCGTCTGGCGCCGGAACATGCCTTTCCCGCGGCTGCGGAAGACGCGATGGCTGCCCTCCAGTTTGTTCACCAAAAGGCCCAAGACCTCGGCATTGATCCCAATGCTTTGGCGGTGGGCGGAGATTCAGCAGGCGGCAATCTTGCTGCCGTGGTTGCTCTTGAAGCCCGGCAGAGCGGCAAGGCCCGGGTCATGTTCCAGCTTCTTATTTATCCGGTGACGGAAGCTTTGGCCGAAACCGTATCCATGAATACACTTGCAGAAGGGTATCTGCTGGAAAAGGACACCATGACCTGGTTCGTGAACCACTATGTTCAGGATCGGGACCAGATCAAGGATCCGCGTGTCTCGCCCCTGTGCGCGGCGGATGTCTCGGGCGCGGCGCCGGCCTATGTCATCACGGCGCAATATGATCCCTTGCGTGATGAGGGGGCGGCCTATGCGGAAAAGCTCAAAGCCGCCGGCGTGCCCACGGTTCATGTGGACTATCCGGGCCTGATTCACGGCTTCATGACCATGGGCGGTGTGTTGGAGGAAGCCCGGACAGCCATTGCCGATGCGGGTGCCGTTGTTCGCGAGGCGTTGGAGAAGGCCTGAGCCATCCCGCCGATCGGGGCGGCTCGATGCGGCTGGCCTGATACGGTCTGCCTGATACGGCTGGCAGGGTTCTGCCGTCAAAGAGAACCATGAACCAAGAGGGGATGCCGATGACTCGCCTGTCCGCCAATGGCCTGGAGTTCGAAGTGTTGGACCAGGGGCCTCGCGATGGCATCCCCGTGCTGATGATCATGGGCTTTGCCTGCCAGCTTCTGCATTGGCAACCCAGCCTGGTCGACGGTCTGACCGGCCGGGGCTGCCGGGTCATTCGTTTTGACAATCGTGACTCCGGGCTCAGCAGCGGCCTTGAGCATCTGGGCGTGCCCACGCCGGGGGTCGATCCGGCGCCCTACACGATCGATGACATGGCGGATGATGCGGTGGGCATTCTCGATGCTCTTGGTGTTGAGAGCGCCCACATTGTTGGCGCGTCCATGGGCGGGATGATCGCCCAGTCCGTGGCCGGCCGGTATCCGGGGCGCACACGCAGCCTCGTGTCCATCATGTCAACACCAGGCGATCCGGATTTGCCGCCGCCCACGGACGAAGCCGCGGCGGGCCTGAGCCGGCCGCCGCCCGACCCCAATGATCGGGAGGCCTGTGTCGAGGCCCATATCCGGTTCTGGCAGATCATCGGCAGCCCGGCCTATGCGGCCGGTGAAGCGGAACTGCGTGCCCTAGCCGAAAGCGCCATCGACCGGGCCGTCCGCCCGACCGGGTCCGCCCGTCAGCTTGCCGCGATCATCGGATCGCCGCCCCGGGGCGATCTGCTCCGGACAGTGTCCCTGCCCGCCCTGGTCATCCATGGTGAGGCCGACCCACTCGTTCCCATCGCTGCCGGTGAGCGGACAGCGTCTTACATTCCGGGGGCGCGGTTCGAGCGCGTCCCAGGCCTTGGCCATGATTTCACCCGCGCCAACGCGCCGCTTTACGACCAGGCGATCGGCACATTCGTGCTAGGAATCGAAGGCGCCTGACAGGCGCCCTCCTTGCCTCTCGCGGGAATCTGAACCGCGCGTTCATTTTCCATGATAAAAGTGTCAAACCAAGATCCGGGCGACCGGTCTTGAACCGCTCCCAATGGCACGGGCCCGAGACCGGTTCGCACAGCACCATGCTGGCCAAGCCATCCGGTCAAGGACCATTTTCCGCGAGACGCCCCATGCACAGCAAGCCCAAGACATACCGGAAACGGACCGTGGCGGGAAAGCCGCTGCATCCGGAGACCATGATGATGGGATACGGATATGATCCGCACCTGTCGGAAGGGTCCCTGAAGATTCCGGTCTTTCAGACCTCGACCTTTGTGTTCAAGACTGCCCAGGACGGCAAGGACTTCTTCGCCCTCAATTCAGGGCGGGCGGCCCGACCCGAAGCGGAGCCCGGCCTCATCTATTCCCGCATGAATAATCCGGACCTGGAGGTTCTGGAGGATCGTCTGGCCTTGTGGGAAAACTCTGAAGCCGGACTTGTCTTCTCCAGCGGCATGTCGGCGATCTCGACCACCTTGTGGACCTTTCTGCGCCCTGGCGACTCCGTGATCTATAGCGCCCCCATCTATGGCGGGACTCAAGGGCTGATCCAGAAAACATTGCCCCAATTCGGTATCCATGCGGAGGGGTTTTTGGGCATCGGCTGCACCCAACGCTTCCTTGATGCCGTGGAGCGAGCCAAGACCAAGGGGCGGATCGGGGCCATCATGGTGGAAACGCCGGCCAATCCCACCAATGGCCTTGTGGATCTCGCATTCTGCGCCGAAGTGGCCGACCGCCTGGGTCAGGAACAAGGGCACCGGCCGCCGGTCATCGTGGACAATACTTTTCTTGGTCCCTTGTGGCAGCGCCCGCTGGAACATGGCTGCGACCTTGTTGTCTATTCCCTGACAAAATATGTGGGCGGACATTCAGATCTGGTTGCCGGCGCCTGCCTGGGGTCCCAGGAGATGATCTGGCCTGTGCGCCGTATGCGGACCGGTCTTGGCACTATGGCTGATCCCCATACGGGCTGGCTCGTCATGCGCAGTCTTGAAACGCTCAAACTGCGCATGACGGCAGCGATGAAAAATGCCCGTCAGGTTGCGGAATATCTGACCGATCATCCGAAAGTCGCGCGGGTTCATTATCTCGGATTTCTGGACAAGGCTGATCCGAACTACGCCCTCTACAACAGGCAGTGCTCCTCACCGGGCTCGACATTCTCCTTTGAGATCCATGGCGGGGAGGAGGACGCTTTCCGAGTTCTCGACCGGTTGGAAGTCATCAAGCTTGCCGTCTCCCTCGGCGGGACAGAGACACTCATCTCCCACCCCTACAGCACGACCCATTCGGATCTTGGGGCCGACACGCTGGCGGAGATCGGCATTACCCCGGCCATGATGCGCATTTCCGTGGGGGTTGAGCATCCCACGGACCTGATTGCCGATTTGGAGCAGGCCTTAAAGGCCATGTGAGGGGCCAGATCCCTATTGCAGGGAACGCAGGAAGGTCCTGACAGCCGGTACGGTTTCTGCGGGAACTTCCTCCATGGGCATATGTCCAACGCCCGGAAGGCGCAGAGTCGTCGCATTGGGCAGCAACTGATCGAACACGCCGGCCTGTTCCACCGGGATCATCGTATCCTCCCGGCCCCACAGGATTAGGGTCGGCGTTTGCAAAGACCGCAAGAGATCCTCCGGATCCTCCAGACCGAAAACGCGCATCCGCGCAAGAAGGGCTGGTCGGTTCCCCTCCCGCCGGATCAGTTCGTGATACCGGGTCACGGTCTCCGGATCGACGCGTGACGGATCGGCGTAAAGCTGTTCCAGGATCGCTTTGACCAGGGCTTTGGGGAAAATGTAATTGATGAGGTCGAACCATCCGGGGACGGCATGGGCCTCAATATCCTCTTGCGTTTCGAAGGGCATTCCCGCGGGCGCCAGCAGGATCTGACCGGCCACCTGACCGGTGTTCTCGACGCTGTGGCGCCAGGCCACGAGACCGCCGAGGGAATTGCCGATCATGACCCGGCGTTCAACGCCCAGCATATCAAGCAGATCATCCACAAGGCCAACGGTGCGGTCATTGCTGTAGTTGCCCGTCGGATCAGGGCCGGTGAGGCCGTGGCCAGGCAGGTCGAAGCGGATGATGTGGAACTGATCGTCCAGGTCCTGTACCCATGCATCCCAGGTCTGCAGATGCGCACCGAACCCGTGAATCATCACAAGGCTTGGCGTTTCGGCCTGCTGGGTCCCCGTTTCGCGCACGTGAAAGCGCACACCACCCACCTCCACAAAGCGGGAGGTGTCATCGGTGTAAATCTCTTCAAGATATGCCGGTGAGAGATCGCGGCTGACATAAGCGGCAAAGCCCAGGCCGATGGCGAGGACGATGATCAATCCCACCAGAATGCGCAACACGATCCGTACAAACATGATCCCCGGTCTCCCTGCACCGCGCCAGCGCGGTGTGCGCTGGCTGGCTGGACCTTTTCAGTCTTTGGCCGCTCCGTCAAACCACAGCAATCAGGAATTGGTCTTCCGTGATCTCGCTGAGGTCTACACTCTCAATCAGAACATCCGTATCGGTATCAAGGGTCAGCCGGACATTTCGGCCTTCCTGGCGCAGGCTCTCAAAGACATCCTCGATGCTCAAGCCGGAAAAGGCGCGCAGATCGATCCGGTCCGTTTGCTGGAAGCCTCGAATGCGGTCACTGCCGTCACCGGGGGCCATCACGAAGATGTCGTCATCGTTGCTGCCGAAGAGAAGGTCGTCACCGGTCCCGCCAATAAGTGTGTCATTGCCTTGAGCGCCGAACAGGACGTCGTTCCCAGCCCCGCCCAGGATGATATCCGCACCCTGATTGGCAAGGATGACGTCGTTGCCGGCCAGGCCATCAATGACGTCATCGCTGCCCGTGCCGAACAGAACATCGCTCCCCGGTGTCCCAACAATAGTCGGCTCGATCGCCTGATCATCGTCACTGATCACGAAACCAATGGGGCCGCCGGAGGTGCCGACACCGCCCTGGTCTGCGGTGAGATCCGTCAGGGTGACAATGAAGGTTTCTGTGGGTTCGGGATCACTATCCCCTTCGATTTGCAACTCAATCGTCTGCGTCTCTTCCCCGGGCAGGAAGATGACCGTCCCGGAGGGCAGTTCGCCGCCCACAAAGTCAGCTCCGTCAACTGTGTCGCCCGCGGTCTGTTGCACCTCAAAGGTCACGGTCACGGTGCGGTTCAAATCGCCTGAGCGCAGAAGGCTGAAGCCCGCCGTTGTGGGCGCCCCGGTCCCTTCGGCAATCTCACTGATAAAGATACCGAATGTGATGATGGGCTCCTCCCCCTCAACGCTGACAAAGGCCTGGGCGCTTTGGGTGGCCCCGGAGGGATCACTGACTGTATAGGCGAAGCTGTCGATCCCAGACTGGGAGCCGGACAGCTCAACAAAAGCGCCATTGGGATCGTAGGTGAATTGGCCGCTCCCATCGACGGTCAGAAGAGCACCTGAAGGCAACAGGATCTCGGGCAGTCCGTTCAGGTTTTCCCCATTGATCGCGACAAGGGTGAGCGCGTCGCCATCCGGGTCGAAATCAGGCCCTTGCCCATTGTCCGCCAGCAGATCGCCGGACAGGACCATGTTCTCGCCCGTGGTGAACATGTCGTCCTGGGGGCTGGGCAGGTCATTGACCGGAGTGACCGTGATGGTCGCCGTCGTTGACGCGGTGTTGCCGGCCGGGTCGGACAGGTCATAAGTGAAGCTGTCGGTTCCGTTGAAATTGAGACCTGGTCTGTACACGAAGGACCCGTTGGCCGCCAAGGTCAAGGTGCCCGATGAGGGTTCGCTCACCAGTGCCACGGAAAGCGCTTCGCCCTCGGGATCAAGATCGGGGCCGGCGCCATTGTCGGCCGTAACATTGCCCGTCAGTTCGGTGTCTTCATCCACGACAAAGGCATCCGGACGCGCCAGGGGCGGCTGGTCGACGGGCATTGGACCATCCGATGGCGGCAGGTCGATCCGGACCAGTGCTGCAGCTGAGTCGGTGCCGTCACTTACCGTATAAGTGAAGCTGTCCTGTGTGACTGTGCTCCGGTCCACCGTACTCGGATCGTAAAAGAGGGTGCCGTCTGCCTCGGCAGTTACCAGAGCGCCCGATGCCAGCGTGAACGTCACGGCTCCATCGGCCAGGCTCTGTCCATTGATCGCGGTCAGGATAAAGGGTGTGCCCTCAGGGTCCGTGTCTGGACCATTGCCATTGTCGGCGAACAGATTGGCGCTCAAAGTCTCGCCAAAAGCCACCGTGAAGGCGTCATCGGCCGGTCTGGGAGCATCATTGACACCCAGCACCGTGAACTGTGCCGTCGCCGGAGCGCTTTCGCGCGTCCCGTCGGGGGCGGCGATCTGGTATGTGATGGTCTCCTCAAGGATCTCGCCCTGCGCCAGGCCATTGAGAGCCTCCTGGGGATCATAGAGGACCGTGCCATCCTCCGAAATCGTCAGGGCGGCGCCGGAAGCCAGATCGAGCACGGTTTCTCCCGTCACCATCGCACCGTTGATCCGTGTTATGATGGGATTGCCGGCGGGCACGATCTCATCGGGCCCGTTGCCATTATCCGCAAGCAGATTGCCTGTGATGATGATGTCTTCATTGCCGTTGAAGACATCATCCTGGGCTATGAGCGGTGCTGTGCCGCCGGCCAGCGCCAGTTCGACCGCGGCATCGGCCTGGATGAGGCCCGCGCCGGACGCATTGTCAAAGCCCAGCGGGCCGATATTGATCGCCGTGTCCTGCAGAATTTCCCGCACGGCATCCGGGCTCAGTGTGGGATTGGCATCGAGCAGGAGGGCGGCGACGGCGGCGGCTTGGGGCGCCGCGGCGGATGTGCCGAAAAAATTGTTGAAACCCGTATCGTCAGGGTCGCTGGAGCCGAAAAAGGTCGTGTCGACCCCGTCCGGAGCGACGATGTCCGGTGTCTGACGGATCTCAGGGTCCGCAAGGCGGTTGCCGTCAATGTCGAAGAGGATCGTGGTCGGCCCCTGGCTTGAAAAGGAGTTCAGCCGGGGCGGGTTGAGACCGAAGCGCGGTGTGTTCAGATAGAACGCCGCACCGACCGAGATGGCTCCCTCCGCCGCCGAATGTCCGACCACGGTGGAGTTGGAGAATTCGGAGGTGTATTCAGGGCGCTTCTCGTTGATGAAGCTCACGCTGTCGAAAAAGACGATCTTCAGGAAGTCAGGCTCAGGGCCTCGCGCATGCTCGATCACAAGGCCCAGGTCGCGGGTGGAGTTGCCTTCATTCTCGAACTCGAAAATTTCAACCGGGTCGAGGCCAATATTCGGATTGATGCTGGCGACAAAATTCCCATCACTGTCGCGCAGTCTCTGGCCCGTGTTTGCGTCGACGAGATAGATGTCAACGTCAGTCGACGCCCCGGGGCTCACATCGGAAATGCTGCCAAAGGGCTGGTCCCATTGGAAGGACAGGAAAATGCTCTCATCCGGCGCGAGCGTGAAATTCAGGATCGGGTCGACGCCGGCTCCGGGGTCCCAGTCATGGGCGATGGCGCCCGGCTCGAAGGCGGTTGGCAGGGTTATCCCCGTGGAGCGGAAATTGGCCTCATAGGAGGACCGACCCTGGTTGCCAGCGGAGGAAAAATAGGTCACGCCCTCGGCGGCCACCGCGTCGACCGCCTGGGACACGATGCCGTCCTGGAAGAAGGGCTCGGCCAGATACGCGACATCGTCGACGATGATGTCTGCGCCCGCATCGGCAAGGCGCTGAATGTTTCGGGCGAAATTGGCCTGGCCGCCAAAGGCCGTGGCGAAGGAAAGATCCGCACCCGGTGCAACATCATGGATGATCTGGAGCATGGCCCGCCCCTCATCGGACGGATCATTGGCGGAGAAATCCTGGATGACGCGGACGCCCCCCGCCGGAAGGTCGCCGCTTGCGATATCGTCATCTTCCCCGTTCAGAAAGTCGAAACTGTCGGATAGAGCGCCAACGCTGACACCGGTGCCGTCCACCCCGAACAGGTTCCGGGCGATATCGGCATTCATGGCGAAGTCGCCCTGGTTCTCGGCCTCACCCTGGGACGCCGTTACCGAAATGGCTGGGTTCACGAAGGCGAGGCTTTCCAGGTCCTCAAGGGCATCGAGCGAGGATACGGGCAGGAGACCGGAGACCATGCGCCCCGCAGTGGCACCGCTGGTCAGGCCAAGGGCCTCAAGCTCCGTTGAAAGAGTATCCGTCTCGCCGCGAACGGCGATGGCCTCAATCGCCACCATGGTGATGGTGCGCGGTGCTCCGGCAAGGGAGGGGTCGGCGGTCCTCACATCAAACACAGACAGGGGCGTGTCTGTTGCGCTGGCCAAAACGGCATCGAGATCCCATAGGGCGCGGTTCAGCCGGCTGGAGGACGTGGCCATGGATGCAATTCTCCTGATGCGTGTGCTAAATTCTGACCGCCAGCCTGGACTGTAGCAAGCTCCGCCGCGCCTGCGAACATGTCACCGATCACGAAACCATCATGGCTTGCGGCAAAGAGGTCCCTGGCGCGGTTTCAAAGAACGTGGGGCCTATCTCTCCTTTCGGATCAAGAGCTTTGAGAAAGGCGGTCCATGGCGGAAGACCTGGAGACGGCGGACGCGGCGGCGCTTGCGATTGACCCGGCGCTCATGGCGGATCTGCGCACCGATCATGCCGGCGAGACCGGTGCCGTGGCCATCTATCGCGGCGTTTTGGCCGTGAGCCGGGATGCCGAGGTGATTGCCTTCGCCCGGGAGCATATGGCGACCGAGCAGAGCCATCTGGCGTTGATGGATCGGCTGGTGCCGCCGCCCCATCGCAGCCGATTGCTGGTCCTGTGGCGGCTTGCTGGTTTCATCACGGGAGCCTTGCCGGCATTTTTCGGGGCCAGGGCCGTTTTCATCACCGTCGATGCGGTGGAGCGCTTTGTGGACCGCCATCTGACCGAGCAGATTGAGCTCCTTGAGGCCCGGAACCCGGCACATCCCCTTTTGCCGTCCTTACGCCAGTGCCGGGACGACGAGATACGCCATCGGGACGAAGCCGCGGCCCGTCATGGTGGCGCGGTGCCCCTGGCCGGGCGGGTGTGGGGTCGCCTTATTGAGGCTGGGTCCGTGGCGGCGGTGGCCCTCGCCCGGCGGATATGAGCCCCTGAGGCTTCGGGAATGCCTTCGCATTTACTCTTGGGTGCCATAGGTTAGCGGGTCCAAACCCAGACCTGCCCGGAGACCTGCACCATGGAAGCGTCCACCCTTACCGTCGAAGCACGTCGCTTCGTCCTGGCCCGCCGTCCCCAGGGCATCCCGGTTCCGGAAGACTTCGCCATGGAGACTGCGAGGCTCGGCCCTGTCGGCGAGGGACAGCTCCTTGTGCGCACGCTCTATTCCTCGGTCGATCCGGGTATGCGCTCCCGGCTCAACGAAACCGCGAGCTATGCCCAGCCCATTCCCCTTGGCGGCGTGATCGACGGGGCCAATGTGGGCGAGGTCATTGCTTCGGCAGACGAGCGCTACAGCCCGGGCGATCTCGTCGTCTCAGGCCTCGGCTGGCAGGACCATGTGCTCGCCCCCTCAAAACTGTTCCGAAAGATCCCGGAGACGGGGCTGCCGTCCTCGGCCGCCATCGGTGTGCTCGGCATTCCCGGTATGACCTCCTATTTCGGGCTTTATGACGTGGGCGGACTGCGCAAAGGACAGGTGGTGCTCGTGTCCTCCGCAGCCGGACCGGTGGGCGCGACAGCGGGTCAGATCGCCAAGATCGAGGATTGCCTCGTCATCGGCATTGCCGGTGGTCCGGCGAAATGCCGTTGGCTGACGGAAGAGCTGGGTTTTGATGCCGCCATCGACTACAAGGCCACGCAAGACATCACGGGTGCAGTGCAGAGTCTCGCGCCCAAGGGGGTCGACATCTATTTCGACAATGTCGGCAATGCCATGGTGAATGCCGTGCTGCCCACCATGAGGGCTTACGGGCGGATCGTCGTATCGGGTCAGGTGGCCGACTACAATACGACCCTGGCTGAGCGCGCCGGCATCTACGACACCCAGACTTTTATTACCCACCGCTTGCGCATGGAAGGCCTTGTCGTCTTCGACTATGCCTCCCGGTTTCCAGAAGCCATCCTTCGCATGGCCGGCTGGATCCATGAGGGTCGCCTCAAATACCGTGAGGAGATCATCGATGGTTTCGAGAATCTCCCAGACGCTTTTATCGGCCTCTTCCGCAGCGAGAATTTCGGCCGGCGCTTGGTGAAGCCATAGGCCTGCCAAATAACAGGCCTGGGGAATAATTTGTGCGTGCTTTCGGGCGCAGAGAAGCCCGCCCTTGTTTCCTATTTACGCCGAGTGAGGAGCAGCGGTGAAGCGGCGCCAGCCATAGCGCAAGACAATGGTGATCGCGGAGAGCCACAGAAACAGGATGATGCCGTAGATCACCGGCAGGCTCGGAAAGAGCACAATGCCGCCCACGATGGAGATATTGTAGACGGCATGGGCGACGAAACAGACGACCGCGACTCGTTTGAGAATCAGCGTTGCACCGGTGGGCGGCGGGAGCGCCCTGCTTAGAGGGGGATGTCGCAATGGTGCGCATTGCCACGGCCAGGGACGCGCGTGGCAAAAGCTCTTGATAGGACGTTATTCTCTTTATTCGTCCGTCAGGGGTCTAATGCCAGCAGGCATGAATCCAGCCCTATCCTCGCGGTGCTCCTTCTGACCGGCCCGTCAGGCGCACCCTTCGGGCTTGTGGATGCGCTGGGCGGAGGCCGGGAACCGGGCCAGGAGGGCTGGGGCGCGGGTGGGGCGCTCAACAAGGCTTCCGCCGCAATTGGGGCAGAGTCCATGGAGGCGCTCCTCGGCACAGGTCCGGCAGAAAGTGCATTCAAAACTGCAGATCCGGGCCTCAGCACTGTCCGGAGCCAGATCAATGTCACAACATTCACAGCTTGGGCGCATGTCCAGCATCGGGGTGTCTGCGTTCACGTTTGCGGTGGTTCCGGCGCGGCGCCGGCCATGATCCGTTGCAAAAGCTCCGGGTCCATCACATCAATGCCGGCCGCATAGTTAAGTGCATTTTGATGATAGAACCGGGCATTGCCCAGATTGGCCGCGCTGCAATCCCGCTCCGCGACCTGTTTCGCCGGAACACCGGCAATGATCGCGTTGTCCGGAAACTGCGTTCCTTCCGTGACAATCGAATGTCCGGCTACGATGGAATTGGCGCCGATCCGGCTGCCGTCCATCAAGGTCGCATTGATCCCGATCAGGCTGCGGTCGCCGACGGTGCAGCCATGCAAGGTCACATGATGGGTGATGGAGCAGTCTTCCCCGATGATGGTCGGGGTCATGGCGCCCACATGGACCATGACGAAGTCCTGGATATTGGTCCGCGCGCCGATCTGGACCTCAAGCATCTCCGCCCGCATCACCACATGGGGCCATACGGATGATCCAGGCCCAAGGGTCACCCGCCCGTAGATATGGGCGGTGTCATGGATGAAGGCCGGGTCATTCAAGACGACATGGGCCCCGATATGGGGTCCGCGCTGCGCGGTCATGGGCCCCTCCCGCTCACGCAGCCTTGAGACGCTGGCCGTGCAAATCGCGATAGCGTTCCATGCAGGCCTGGGCGAAGGCCTCCAGATCCGGGGTCAGATGCACCGGCTCGTCCTTGGGCGGCTTGAAGCCCGTGGACTGGCGCACGGCGTCATACCAGTGATCGCCCCAAACGCCTTCCCCCTCCTGGGGGCCGGTCGGCCAGGAGAGCATTTCATCCCGAAACGGAATATCGAGCGCCTTGCACAGATGGCGCAGTGTCGCTTCCGGGGCCTGCTGAATATCGGCTGCATCGACGATGGGGCAGGGCAGGCCTTTCGCCGCCGTGTGATCGAGGATGCGGGCCTTGACGTCGAGGCTCGCGAGGATCGGACCCACGTCATCATATTTCTGAGCATAGGAGGAGACCATGGCCCGCGGATCCCGGATCAGAATGAATGTGCGCTGACCATCGATCCAGTCGAGCGGCAAATCCTCATGGGCGCCGGCGTGATAGGCGATATGCTTGTGGAAATAGAGGTCTCTGCCGCCTGGGACCGGGCCATTGAGCATGTCCACGACGCCCTGAAAGGTCTGGGGCAGTGCTTCCAGGATTTGCTCCCGCATGGGGTGATCGGCGCCGCTCTGGCGCAGGTAAAAGGCGTAGAACGGCTCGTCGGCCACGGCCGTATCGGCGCGATTGCCGAAGGCGCGCATCATGGTGGTCGAGATATTGCGGGGTCCGGCCCACATGCCGATCCGGATTGCCGTATCCGTCATTTCCAGTCCCTCCTCCTCGTGCTGCTTCTGGTGGTGGCCGGCCCGCCAGCCACGCTGCGTCCTGTGTGTCGCCTGTCAAGGCGTAGGGATTACTGCCGGCCCCGCATTGCTTCTTCCGATAGTCTTTTCAAGTAGAGCGACTGCAGCCGCTCGACCATGGGCCCCCGTCCATCGCAGATGGACCGGCCGTCGACCTCCCGCACGGGTGTGAGCCCGGCAAAGGTGCCTGTGATGAAGGCTTCCTCGGCGCCGTAGACATCCGTGAGGGAGAAATTTCGTTCGCGCACGGTGATGCCGGCGTCCCTTGCAAGATCAAGGACCACACCGCGGGTGATGCCGCCGAGGCAGTAGTCGCCCGTCGAGGTCCACACTTCACCCTTCCGCACAATGAAGAAATGGGTCGAGTTGCAGGTCGCCACAAAGCCTTGCGGGTCCAGCATCAGGGCCTCGTCGGCGCCGGCCTTGGCCGCCTGAATGCAGGCCATGATGCAGTTGAGCTTGGAATGGGAATTGAGCTTTTGGTCCTGGACGTCGGGAAAGCCGCGGCGCACATGCACCGTGAAGAGCTGCACCCCATCAATGGCAGTGGAAGCAAGGGGTTTTTTGAATTCCGGGATGATCACGATGGTCGGCGGCGTGATCGTGGCCCGCGGATCCTGATAGGGCGTCGCCTTCACACCCCGCGAGACCATGAGACGGATATGGACGTCGTCCTGGGCATCATTGGCGTCCAGGCAGGCATAGAGGCGCGCCGTGAGGGCCGTGCGATCAAGCCCCAGATCGAAATCGAGGGTCTTGGCGCCTTCAAAGAGCCGGTCCAAGTGCCGGTCAAGAAAGGCGATGACGCCGCTATGGACCCGGAGGCCTTCCCAGACCCCATCACCGAGCACGAACCCGGAGTCGAACACCGACACTTTCGCCTCGGCCCTCGGATAAAGGGTGCCGTTAATGTCGATCAGGATGGCGTCGTTCCTGGGATCGGCGGCAAAAGCATGGGTTGAATGGGTCATGACCCATCCTGGCTCACCCGCGCCAATTGTGCAATCGGCCCAAAAGACCGATCAAAAGGGGCTGGCCTTCAATCAGGAGGCGTCAGAGTCCGAGCCGGCGCCATTGCCCTTCAACCCGTGCTCGGTCATGCCCTGGGCCCGAAGATCGTCGACCCGGGGCATAGCGATGACATTGTAGCCGGAGTCCACATAGTGGATTTCTCCGGTGACGCCGGCCGACAGATCGCTGAGCAGATAAAGCGCGGAGCCGCCCAGCTCGTCGAGATCGATATTCTTTTTCAGCGCCGCATGGGTGCGGTTCCATTTGAAAACCATCCGGGCATCGCCAATCGCCGATCCGGCCAGGGTCCGCATGGGGCCCGCCGAGATGCCGTTTACCCGAATGCCTGAATGGCCCAGATCAACGGCGAGATAGCGCACGCTTGCCTCAAGGGCTGCCTTGGCCACGCCCATCACATTGTAATTCGGCATGACGCGCTGGGCGCCGAGATAAGACAGGGTGACGAGGGCCGGCCCGCCGGGCGCCTCGGAACGCAGCAGCATCGGCTCGGCCCGGCGCGCGAGATCCGTGAAAGAAAAGCAGGAAATGTCGAGGCTGCGCCGGAAATTGGCCCGAGTGGTCTCCACATAGCGGCCTTTCAGCTCCGACTTGTCGGAATAGGCCACCGCATGGACGACGAAATCCAGATGGTCCCAGGCCTGGCCCAGATCCGAGAAGCAGCGGTCCATGGACTCGTCGTCTTCCACATCGGCCTGGACCACGACTTTGGCGCCGACACTTTCAGCAAGGGGGCGGACCCGTCGCTCAAAGGCCTGGTTCTGATAGGTGAAGGCCAGTTCCGCGCCATGGGCGCTCAGTGTTCGGGCGATACCCCAAGCGATCGAGTGATCATTCGCCACGCCCATGACCAGACCGCGACGGCCGGCCAAAAGATTTCCGGAAAGAACGAGATCACCCATGGCCTGTCCATCATGGTTCCCGGCACACGCGCCTTGTATTGACCCATGTGCCGTTATGGCAAATGGAACGGGACCTTAACCATTGAATCGGCGGAAGACCAGCGTGCCGTTGGTGCCGCCAAAACCGAAGCTGTTGGACAGCACCACATCCATTCGGGCGTTATCCATCCGCTCAAGCATGATCGGCAGGTCAGCGACCTTCGGGTCCAGATTGTCGATATGGGCCGAGGCGCAGATGAAGCGGTCTTGCATCATCAAGATGGAATAGATCGCCTCCTGGACGCCGGCGGCACCCAAGGAATGTCCGCTCAGGGACTTGGTGGCGCTGATTTTGGGCACCGAGTCGCCGAACACGGTCCGAATGGCCTCGGCTTCGCGAACATCGCCGATCGGCGTCGAGGTCCCGTGGGGATTGATGTAGTCCACCGGGTCGTGGACGGTTGCGAGTGCCTGCTGCATGCAGCGCACGGCGCCTTCGCCGGAGGGTTGGACCATGTCGAACCCGTCGGAATTCGCGCCATATCCGATGATCTCGCAATAGATCTTGGCCCCGCGTGCCTTGGCCCGCTCGAGCTCTTCCAGAATGAGGACTCCGCCGCCGCCGGCGATCACGAAGCCGTCCCGGTCCCGGTCATAGGCCCGGCTTGCGCGGGAGGGCGTGTCGTTGAATTTAGAGGAAAAGGCGCCCATGGCGTCGAACAGGACCGACAGGGTCCAATCCAGTTCCTCACCGCCGCCGGCGAAGATCATGTCCTGCTTGCCCCATTGGATCAGCTCATAGGCATTGCCGATGCAGTGGGAAGACGTGGAACAGGCCGAGCTGATGGAATAATTCACGCCCTTGATACGGAAGGGTGTCGCCAGCGTCGCCGAGCAGGTGCTCGACATGGCCTTGGGCACGACGGTGGGGCCGATCTTTTTCGGCCCGCGCTCCCGGGCAATATCAGCGCTTTCCACAATGGCCCGGGTGGAGGGACCGCCAGATCCCATGATCAGGCCGACGCGCTCATCGGAAATCTCCGTGTCGCTCAGGCCGGCGTCTTCGATGGCCTGGGCCATGGCGATGTAGTTGTAGGCGGCGCCATCGCCCATGAAGCGCCGCGTCTTCCGGTCCAAAACCTCTTCGAGATTGATCTTGAGAGAGCCGTGGACATGGCTGCGAAAGCCCATCTCCGCATAAACCGGAGAGAATTCGATGCCCGAGCGTCCCAGATGCAGGGACTCGACCACTTCGGCCGGAGAATTGCCGATGCTGCAGACGATGCCCATGCCAGTGACGACGACTCGTCTCATTCCGTACCCCTTGAATTGATGCATCCAACCCGGGGGCCCTTGGGCCAAACCCGCGTCACCATGCTGTGTGTGTTCACTGCGCGACGAACAGGCCGACCTTGAGGTCCTTGGCGGCATAGATGGGCTGGCCGTCCGCCATCACGGTGCCATCCGCAACGCCCAGGACCAGCTTGGACGCCATCACCCGCCGAATATCCAGCGAATAGGTGACCTTTTTCACGGAAGGCAGCACCTGTTCACTGAATTTCACTTCCCCGACACCAAGGGCGCGGCCCCGGCCTGGATGGCCGAGCCAGCCCAGGTGAAAGCCAACAAGCTGCCACAGCGCATCAAGGCCGAGGCAACCGGGCATCACGGGATCGGTCTCGAAATGGCATTCGAAGAACCAGAGGTCCGGCCGGACGTCGAGTTCGGCCTCAACGGTGCCTTTGCCGTAGTGCCCGCCGTCATTGGCAATGTGGGTGATGCGGTCAAACATCAGCATGGGCGGCAGGGGCAGGCGTGCATTGCCCGGACCGAACAATTCGCCATGGCCACAGGCCAGAAGATCTTCATAGGAAAAACTCGATCGACGCTCGGACATGGCGGCTTTGCTCTGGCCTCCCTGGACGCGGCTCCGATCCAAGCCACTGATTTACCATAATTCTTCACGCTGGCGTGATCGTCACCAAGCTCCATCATGTATCATCAGGCCAGAGGACTGAACAAGGCAACAGGGTCCGTGTTCAGAGCGTCGCGAGCACAGATCGAAGAGCCGGCTTGACAGGCTTGCCCGGCATGGTGATGTGGCAGCTATGACCGAAATTTTGCGCATTGCCGCCGAGCCAGTGAACTCAGACCGGACTCGCGAAGACACGGGGTCGTGTGATTGCCGTGATGGGATACCGCCGGGCGAGACTTGCGATTGCGCCTGCCAGGCCCGCCTCGCCGCGGCCGGTCTGCGACCGACGCGGCAGCGCCGGATGATCTATGGTCTGTTGTTTCAAAAAGGTGACCGCCATGTCACCGCGGAGCGCCTCCATGGGGAAGCTGCGGCGGCCGGTCTCAAAGTCTCCCTGGCGACGGTCTATAACGCGTTGCACCAGTTTGAGCGCGCCGGTCTCGTGCGTCAGATCCCCGTTGACTCAACGCGCACCTTTTTTGACACCAATACGAGTGATCACCTGCATTTTCTGGATGTGGACACGGGCTCACTGACCGACGGTCCCCGTCCCATCATCCCGGATGGATTGGTTGCGCCCGATGGTTTGGAAATCGAGGGTGTGGACGTGGTCATCAGGGTGCGTCGTGCCCGCCCTCCGGTCTCGGAAGAGAGGCATCCGGATGATCGTGTCAGTCGATCCTCTCGTCCGGAAGAATACCCCAAACCGCCTCCCGTTCGACCCAGCCGGTGACCTCACCGAAGGTCAATTCACACCACTGGGCCGGACACTGCTCGATCCGCCCAATCGCCCCGCGCATGATCTTGGCACGAATGGCCGCCACTTGGGATGGTGCAGCCCGTAATGCGGCGCCGTCGGCGGCTATGAGGGCCCGCCGTGTTCCGTCGAGCAGACCCCGGTGAACCCAGCCCACAACACCCTCGTGATCCTCCACGCGGCGCCACAGCTCCGTCTCGGCAACGACCTTCACCGGAAGACCGTCAAAATTCCGATAGACCCACTCGATGGGATGGCTGGTGCTCGGTCCGCGGCGCAGATTAATGGTGCGGCCACGCAAACTCACGAACCGGGGGACCGGGAAGCCAGAGGGTCCGGAAACACGCGGAGCGGACCGGGGGCCTGCCTGCTCCGCAACACTCTGGCCCGTGCCGAAGCCGCAGGGCATCATGATCACCACGGCGATGGCGAGGAACAGGGCTGCGGTCGGCAGACGATCCATGGCGGATTCCTTTGATGGCCCCATCTGGTTGGCCGAGACCATGATTGCCCGAGACCATGATTGCCCGAGACCATGATTGGCCGAGACCATGATTGGCCGAGACCGGGATTGGCCGAAAC
>CAYUYV010000051.1:0-7923 GCA_964449455.1 uncultured Alphaproteobacteria bacterium
CCATGGCTAGGGTTGGAGGCAGAACGGATCGTGATCTACAGCCTTGAAGAATGAGGAGCGATCAGTCCGCAGGTTTGTCTCGGGCGCCCATGATGAGGAGCCAGAGGCAGGTGCCGATTTCGCCGATCGACGAAGCGGTCGTGTCGTATTCGGAAAAGATGGTGTCCCGATAACCGGCAAAAAGCACCGGGCCAAAGAACTCAAGCACATAGCCAGCCCCACCGAGCACCAGAAAGACCCCCAGCACGCGTGGAATGACCCCGGATTTCAGCACGAGCAGACCGAGCGGGATCAACCACAGGCCCCAGAAAATGCCGGCGACGGCAATGTCCAGGCGATAGTCCTGGAGATGCTGAATGACCGTCGCGGCCAGCCCCCCTGCCTCCATCCGGACCGGGTCGCCCCCCAGCAGACGCACAATGGCCAGTTGATTCGAGAGGGCCAGCATGGATATCGGCACACTGATGGCCGCAAAGCCGACCATCAATGACGCCAGGATCTGACCAAAGGGCGCGACGATGGGAAACAGGAGGAAAGGCAGGATCGAGAAGAAGATGTAGCAGGCGAACCCGACCGCCACACCGGCCCGGAACAGAAACTCGGACCCGCTGATGGCCGCAAAGGTCGCCTCGGGATCGGCCATGGTGATGAGCTGGGACGGCACATAGGCCAGCGAAAAAATCCCGGTGACGACAACGCCGAGATAGGTCAGGCCGGCCAGTCGACCCATCACTTTGTTCGATACGACCATGGTTTCTGCACTCCCCAATCCACCGCCACCGGGTTCAGTATGACCCTGGTGGCCTTGCTAGCATCTTGAGGCAGATTGCGGTCCTGCGCCTTGCCCCTTTCAAACGCAGAGTATGCAGGAAGCCGTACCAGTCTTGTGTCAAATCAGCGCCGGGCTTTTGCATGCTGCTCGGCGCACCCCGCCCAGTCCTCTTTCCCATCGTCCTCAAAAGAAAGACCGGCCCGGATGATCCGGGCCGGCCTGTGGTGAGGTCTGAGGAAGGGGGGGGAAGATCAGAACGCGATGTCGTCGGTCTGGAGTTCCTGGACATCCTCAAGGACTGCCTGCGCGCCGCCGCCGAAGCGCAGGGTGAGATTGTCGCCCACGATCTGCACCCGGAAATTGGCGGCATCGTCCGCGTTGATCACGCCATCGCCGGTGATGTCGAAATCGTCGAAGGTGCGATCCGTACCCTGCGCGTCGATCACGTCGCCATCGTCAAAGTTCACGATGACGTCGCGGCCCATGCCGTTGGCGATGACAAAGGTGTCCGCGCCGTCGCCGCCGATCAGACGGTCATTGCCGCGTTCGCCGTCAAGCAGGTTCGTACCGTCACCGCCGTCCAGCGTGTCGCCGCCATTGCCGCCGAACAGGTCGTCATCGCCTGCGCCGCCATTGACGACGTCGTTACCGCTTTCACCGTCCAGGGTGTCGTTCCCGGCCATGCCGTCCAGCGTATCGGTGCCGGCGCCGCCAACCAGGTTGTCATTGCCATTGCCGCCCTGGAGCAGGTCGCGTCCGGCGCCACCATTGAGCTCGTCATTGCCATCCTGACCCAGAAGCGTGTCATTGCCGCTGTCGCCAAGCAGGCTGTCATTGCCGGCACCGCCGTCAAGCTGGTCGCTGCCGCCCTGACCGTTGAGGGTGTCGTTGCCCTCTCCGCCCATCAGGGTGTCGAGGCCGGTTCCACCCAGCAGATTGTCATTGCCGGCACCGCCGTTAAGGGCGTCGGCACCATTTCCGCCATCAAGGGTGTCATTGCCACCGGCACCCGACAGGGTGTCGCGGGCATTCATGCCCATGATGGTTTCATTGGCATCCGTACCGACCAGATTATCCTGGCCATTGGTGCCGGTCAGGTCGACGGACGGGGTCGTGTCGTCAACGGTGTCGTCCGGCGCTTCGGAGACGGTGTCCTCACCGCTGGTGGTGTCTTCACCACTCGTGGTGTCTTCCCCGCTGGTCGTATCGTTGCCGCCATCGGGGCCGCCATCGGGGCCGCCATCGGGTTCGCCCGGGGCCTCAGGGGCCACGTCGCTGTAGAGGTCCAGGGGCGTGATGGCCTCTTTATACTGATCGATGGTATCGACGATGCCGTAAGCGGGGCCCGCATCAACGTCGAAGTCGTCTTCGTCAAGCTGAACACCAAGGACAGTCAGCGTACCAAGCTTGTCCTTGTTGTGGGCGCCGGCATTCCCCTGGTTGGATTGGACATAGATGACCGTGTCGCGAACGCCGTCATTGTCCACATCCTGGGTGACGTCGACATCGTAAACGTCCACCGTGTGACCAACGATCTCCAGCGTATCGCCTTCGTCGGCATTGAAGTCCGTGATCGTATCATCGCCGAACCGGTCCACCCAGTGGTCGTGGACGTCGTTGTTTTCACCTGCGACGCCGTGCCAATGGATCATCCGGTTGTCCATGACATGGCGGTTGATGATGTCTTCCTTGGCGTTGATCAGGACTTCGATCCGGAACTGGTCAGCCCCGTCGCCGCCGGTCAGAATATCGTTCTGATCGATATTGGCCTGGGACGGATAAAGCAGCTTGGTGTCGAAATCGACCTCATAGTCAGGATCATCGTTCCGGTCGATCTCCTGGGCGATGACAGGCTCGCGCCCGTCGGAGCGGCTGATGATCACGTCGTTGCCAGCGCCGCCGTTCACAGTGTCGGCGCCGTGGCCACCAACCACCGTGTCATTGCCGGCACCGCCTTCAACATTGTCGTTGCCGTAACCGCCGTCGAGATCGTCATTGCCGGCGCCGCCATTGACGTCATCGTCACCGAGGCCGGACTTGACCACGTCATTGTTGCCACCGGCATCAATGGTGTCATTGCTTTCCGTATAGACCGCACCTTGGCCCGGACCGGCATTGGACAGATCGCCTGGACCATTCTCATAAAGGTCCTGGATCTGGGCGCCCGTGAGAGCTGCGGCAGGCGTGTCGCCGCCCCAGAAGCCCACATTGGTGATGGCGCCTTCGAAGAAATCGTCGACCCTTTCCTCGATGCCCATGGCTTCGGCGGTGTCGTCAAGCTTCACCCGGCTGGACCCGGCCCCGATCAGCAGGGGCTTGTCGTTACCGATGATATAGGCCTTCTGATATTCACTCAGCGGAACGTTCTGGTTGCCGCTGGTCTGGTTGAAGGCATTGTCGCCCAGACGCTCGCCGTCAAGATAGACCTCAACGCCTTCGCTGGTGAAGCTCATGGCGAAGTGTTGCCACACGCCTTCTTCAACAACGGCTTCCTTGGTCTTCCATTCGTGGTTATAGCCACCATTGCCGCGACCATCGCCTTCGGCAAAGCGGATCATCAGCTTGCCATCGCCTTCCACAACGGCCTTGAAGTGACCACCGTCCTGGGCGCCAAAGCCGTCCTTGGCGAAGATCGTCTGGTTGCCGCCAAGATCGACGGAATTGAACCACGCCGTGATCGTGCCGTTCAGAACCTCATAGGCTTCGTTATGCGCGATATAGGCGAAGCTGTCTTCCTGCACGCCGAACAGGGGGGCGGGCGCATAGTTCAGTTCTTTCGGTCCAGGCATGATGGGGATGAAGCCCGTCTGGAGCGAAGCCTGGCCATTGTCCTGGATATAATAGAATGCGTTGGAAACACCGCCCGCATCGCCAAAGACGCCCGTCTCACCGTCGGTCAATGACCAATAGGAAATGGGAGCGCCGAGGGACGCAGCGGCTTCGGTGCCAGCATCCTCAATGATGGTGTCGGAATTGTTGGTGCCGGAAATGGTCTCATCCGCTTCCTGGATCACCACGACTGGCTCGACATTTTCCACGAAGGGCGGCTCGATGCCGGCAGGGGCCATGGTGACCATATTCAGGAACGGATTATCCGTGTCCTGCGGCGTGGTGGTCTCGTGGGTGTCCGGTGTCGGGTCGGTCACGCCGGTGGGGTTCACCGCTTCCATGATTTCCGAGATGGTCTCAACCACACCATAGGTCGGCGGAGCTTCCACATCGATATCATCGGCGGTGACGCGGTCACCATTGACGATGACAAAACCGATCAGGTCATCGTCGTGAGCACCGCCATTCGGCTGATTTGACACGACCTTGATGATGGACTCTTCGTCACCATCATTGTCGACATCTTCATGCGTGACGGAGATGTTTGCCGTGTGGCCATAAACGAAGATCTGGTCACCTTCGGCTTCGCTGTAATCCACGATCGTGTCGGTGCCGAACATATCCAGCCAGTGGTCGTGGACATTGCCGTTCTCGCCGGCGACATCGGCCCAGTCGATTCGGCCGTCATCATCCGTGTGCTTGGCGATGATGTCCGCCTTGGCGTTGATCTGCGGCTTGATCAGGAACAGGTCAGCGCCCGCGCCGCCGACCAGCAGGTCATCGGCGATGAACGGTTGGTTAGCATAAAGCGTGTTGGTCGCCAGATTGACTTCGTCGTTGCGGCCGTCATTCGGGTCAAAGTTCTGGGCGATGATCGGCTCGCCGGCGTCGGAGCCCGCGATCAGCACGTCATTGCCAGCGCCGCCCATGAGGATATCAGATCCGCGCTGACCATCGAGGATGTCGTTTCCGTCATGACCTTCGATGATGTCATTTCCGTAACCGCCGCGCAGGACGTCCGCGCCAGCCGATCCGGTGATCGTGTCGTTCTGGTCCGTGCCTTGGGAAAAAATACCGCCCGTTTGGCCTTGCATGGCTCAACTCCTATAGATCACAGGGTAGGTCGTTGTTCTGTGTGCGTTATGGCCTGAGTGTTTGGAAAGACCCAGTGTGGCAAGCCCCACCTGCCGCCGTCGTTGGGGTTATCGGTGTTCGTCCGTAGGGGGTCAATGTTGTAATGATGAAACTTTTCGAATATTTCTATCTAGAATGGTATGGGGCAAAATGTTGTTTATATTGAAGTTCATCCATCTGTTACTTCGTGAGCGAACATAACGTAGAATTAAATGGGCAGCGGCCGGCCCCGGCCTACCCAGAGAGACTTTCCGGCTGGTCATTTTGGTTTTTAAGTCGTGTACTGATTATTGTGCGCATGCGGGCCCCGCGCCGCAGCATAGCATGACGCGGGGCCCGGGCGTGGGATGTGCGCCATGCGCTCCGCGCCGCACAGTCCCTTCGCCCATCATGCTATTCTGATTTGTATGCGAACAAAGATCGGGTGTCAGTCCATGGCGCGCAAGGGGGGCAGCATATTGATGCGCCAGGCGTCGTTGGGCAGGCGGGCGAGGTCCGTGGGATCGTGATAGGTGTCCGCGAACCAGGGGAAACGGTCCGGGTCAAAACAGTCCTTCAGCCAGTTCACCACCTGGGCCTTGGCCTTGGAGCGGCGCGTGTCCTTGTGGAAACACATCCAGATATCATAGGCATGGCGCAGGCCAATATCGACGGGCACAAGATCCGCCCCCAGTGCATTGGCATAAGTCGGCAGGATCCCGATGCCGGCGCCCTTGGCGATGAGCATATAGTGCACGGAGCTTGTATTGGTGGTGAAGGCGATCCGCCCTTCCAGCCGCTCAATGCCGGCCACATCCAGCAGGACTTGCGTATCGAGTTGATCCGCCCCTTGAAGAATGAGCCGGTGCGCCTTCAATTCCGCGGGCGTCATTGGCATGCCGTAGCGGCGGCGATATCCCTCCGCCATGTAAAAGCACAAATGCAGCTTCCCGAGCCGCACGGCCTTCATATCAAGATCCGACGGTCGCTGGAGCTGGATGGCGATATCCGCCTCATCCCGCGCCAGATCGACAAAACCCATGGTGCTGATCAAATCGATGGTCAGGAAGGGAAAACGCTGCTGCAGCTCTACAAGCCGCGGTCCCAGCCAATAGGTCGCCAGCCCTTCCGTGACTGCAAGGCGCACACGCCCCGATAAGGCGTCTACGGAGGATTGCGCCTTTTCCCCGATCCTCCCCACAAGGAGGGAGACATCGCGCACATCGGCGACGATTTCCTGGCCCAAGGGGGTGAGCGTGATGCCCTGGCGCAGCCGGTTCACGAGCGGCTCCCCAAGCGCCGATTCCAGCTCCTCCACCCGCCGGCCCACGGTGGTCACGGTTGTGCCAAGCGCCACGGCAGCGGCCCGCAGGCTGCCATGCTCTGCAACCGCCAGGAAGTAGCGCAGGTCGTCCCATCCCATGCGGGCCGAAAGCGGCCTGAGCAGCGGGCTCGCTGGCGCGTGTCCAGATTTCGTGACACCCCTGTTCGACATTCGGTCTCCCTTACCAGGCCGTGAGCTGCCTACTCTTACGTGTATCCCGGTTGGGACCGGGAGATTCGAGTTAAACGTGCATAGACAGCGTCAACTCGCGATGCTAGAGGCTTGGTTGTGCGGGAAGCAAGCGATTTATGCACTCATAGGTTGGTGGTGCCGGGCCAGGTCCGGACCTGATCAGCAGCAGGAGGATAAACCAATGGAACCCAGATGCGCCATCGAAGACCGGCCCGGTTCGAGTGATCCGTCTCCCAGCTCTGCGCCAGGCCCGACCACTCCGGCGCAGGACCGGTCCGCGGCCCCGACCACAGGGCCCAAGGTGGACATCGTGCTCGCCACGGGCTTTGAGGACTTCATGCAGGTCGTGGCGGTGCGGGCCTCGGTCTATATGAGCGAGCAAGCCTGTCCGTATCGGGAGGAGTTTGACGGCAATGATTTTGCCGGCGGCCATTTGCTGGCCCGGGTTGATGGGGAGCCGGCGGCCTGCCTGCGCATCCGCTATTTCGCGGATTTTGTGAAGCTGGAACGGCTTGCCGTACGCCGGGAATATCGCAACACGCGGATTGCCTTTCGCATCGTGCGTGCCGGCCTGGAAATGGCCAGGCGCAAGGGCTACCGCACCGTCTATGGCCATGCCCGGCGGGAGCTCGTCAAGTTCTGGCGCTTTTTCGGGGCCCGGCCCAAGCCCGGTGGGGGGGAGCTCAGTTTTTCGGGCGAAGACTATCTGGAAATGGTGATCGACCTCGCCCCCCATCCGCAGGCTCTTGGTCTTGCCACGGATGGCTACACCCTGATCCGTCCCGAAGGCGCCTGGGAGAGACCGGGGGTGTTGGAGACCTCGACGGGAGCCTTGGAGGGTGATGGACGCAGTGCCGCGAGGGAGGCTGCCCGATGAATGCCGCCGCGTCTCGAAAGTCCAATGCCGCCCGGCCGGCTCCCTTGGGCCCGGATGATGCGGCGGCCATTGTCCGCCATCTGGGCTATCTCCATCAGGAGGTCGTCCGTCACCGGCTTTATTTCCTGGTCTGGTTGATCGAGATGGCGTTGCTCCATATGGAGGATGATGTGCCCTCCGTGCGGGCTGACATTGCGCCCATCAAGGCGCGGTTCCGATTCTGATCAACTTCTGATCAACGCCGATGCATGCGGGATGGCAGGGCAATCGCCTTTGCCTTCAAAGGGCCTTGGCTGTCCAGCTCGCAATGGTCTCAAGCAGGTCAGTGTCCGGATCCCGGTCGCCGCGGCGCTCTTCATCCTCATCCCGATCGTCCGCGTCTTGAAGGGCGTGGCCGACGTCATCGGGAAGCATAACGATGCTGCCGTCCGTCCGGTCCTGGAGCACGGTCAGGAACAGGGCGCCGTCTTCGCTCGGTGAGACCTGGGCGTCGGATGTGCCGATAACAATGAGCGCCGGTTGCTTCAGCCCGCCAAGGGCTGCCAGCGGATCAAAGGTCAGCCAGCCTTTGAGAAAGGGGCCGGCATAGGACGGATAGACCGGGCTGAGAATGCGCGGGACACCCTCGGGCACTTGCCCTGTTTCAATGATCTTAGATGCGATCTGATCATTGAAATCGATGAGGCCTGTGCGGGGCTCGCCTTCAAGGCCCCATTGGTCAAGGCGGCGGACCAATCGCAAGCGGATGATGTCGCGCGCTGGACGGGCCGGGCTTGCCAGGAGCACCAGGGCCTTCACAGGCGGTGCGGCCGTGTT
>CAYUYV010000051.1:8023-17449 GCA_964449455.1 uncultured Alphaproteobacteria bacterium
GGCCGTGTTTTGGGCCGTGAGGGCCGCAAGGGCCAGGGTGCCGCCCTGACTGTGACCGATCACGCCAAGGCGGGCAGTGTCCGTGTCGTCGCGCCCGGCCACATAGGCAAGGGCTGCGGCCACATCCGCGACCATCCGCTCCCAGGAGAAAAAGGCGCCGAGCTCATCCGTCTTCTCGCCGTCTTTGACTTTTGGCCTTTGGGCAGCATTGGCATGCATACCGCGCTTGTCGAAGCGCAGGCTGGCAACGCCTTTCTTGGCCAGCGCATCGGCAAGCTCGTCGAGAAGGTCGCTTCGAGGGGCGTTCTCCCGATTGCCATTGCGATCCGTCGGACCGCTGCCCTGAACCAGCAACACGGCGGGGGCCATGTCCAACGCCTTGTCTGCATCCGGCGCCGTCCAGGTGCCCTCCAGGGTGACGCCGCCGGCCGCCGGAAAGGTGACGGTCTGCTCTGCGGCAAGGACCGGCGGAGCGGGAAGGCTCAAGGCTGCCACCAATAAGGCTGCGCCGATCCGGGTCATCGCCGCGCCTTGGCTGGCCTTTTGGCCGCGTCCTGTGACCGTCATCCCAATCCCCTTTTCGCCTCGGTTCGGCTGACTTTGTCCTGCCCCGGCATCATACGCCCGGACCGTGATGCGGCCCAAATGCCACGGCCGCCGTTTGACTCGGCCGCAGGGAACCGGCCAAAGACCCTAGCGTATTGTGGTTGTTGAGAGCCCTGATCCGGCTGGGAGGGGCATAAAGAGGAGCGCGAATATGGCGGCGGCGACCATTGCCTTTCGCATGGGATGGCTGCTGGTGGTGTTGGCCGCCTTCATGGTGCTGCCGATGCTGCAATGCGTCGTGGAGGTGTCCGCCCTTGCGGCCCTTCCATTCCTGCGCGGTGCGTTCCTGACCGTTTTCGTGGGCGTCGGCCTCATCGTGGCCTTTCGCAGCCAGATGCCGCCGCCGGCGGGCTGGACCTCTTTGATCCTTGTGACGGCGGCGTGGATCATTCTGCCCGCCTTTGCGGCCTTGCCGATTCTTGGGGCCTTGCCCGGTTTGTCCGTGGTTGATGCCTATTTCGCCGCCGTTTCGGCGCTCACCACCACGGGGGCGGGCGGTCTCGTGGAGGCGCAGCTCAAAACCGGCGGTGTGCTGGTCTGGCTTGCCGTCCTCCAATGGCTCGGGGGAGCCGGGGCCCTTGCGGTGGCCTGCGGCGTGTTCGCACCCATTTTGTGGCCCGGCGTGCCCTTGACCATGATGCCGCTGCCTGGCCGGCCCACGACGCTGCTCGATCGGCTCGATATGATGACCCGTCTCATCCTGCCCAGTTACACCATGCTGACGGCGGGCGTGTTTCTGGCGCTGCTGATCTGTGGACTGCCCTTTCCCGATGCCTTTGTGACCGCGCTGAGTGCCGTGTCGACCGGAGGGCTCATGCCGACCGCGACTGGTTTTGCCGGATATCCCTCACCGCTGGTGCCGGTGCTGGTCAGTGCGGCCACCATTTTGGGGGGCATGAGCATCATGATCCACTGGTATTGGATGCATCGCCGGATGAGTCCCGTCCTCGCCGACCGTGAGCTGCGGTTTTTTGGCCTGGCCCTGCTGGCGGCTGTGATCGTGTCCGTGGGCCTTGCCCATGTGGTCGCGCCCTCCGATGGCCCTGTGCCCTCACGGGGCGAGGCGGCCTTTTTGGCTGTGTCCCTGCTCACGACGGCGGGCTGGACCTATGACGGAACACCTTTCAGCCATGGCATGCCCTTGCCGCTGGTCCTGGGCATTCCGGCCATGGGAGCAATGGCGCTGTCGACGGCGGGCGGGATCAAGCTCATCCGCGTGGTTATCCTTTTCAAACAGGCCAATCGGGAGTTGGAGCGGCTGGCCCACCCCCATGGCATTGCCCGGGTCAAACTCGCAGGTATGCGGATCGATGAGGGTGTTCTGACGCGCATTGGCTCCTTGTTCATGGCCATGATCCTGACCACGGGCGCTCTGACCCTGGCGGTTTCCGCCCATGGGGTGCCGTTCATGGCCGCCATTTCGGCCAGTCTCTCGGTACTGAGCAATACGGGGCCGGCCTTCGTGCTCGCGACTGGCGGTGAGGTCGGCTATGGGGATCTCCCGGCGGGTGCGCGCTGGCTGCTATGCGTCGGTATGGTGCTGGGGCGCGTTGAGGTTTTGGCCTTGCTGAGCCTTTTGAACCCTGCATACTGGCGCCAGTGACATGCCGATGCGGGCATTGCCCGGATCGGCAGGTATGGTGTGGGGTTTCAGGGCGCAACGGGAGAAGCGGGATGTCGAGAGTGGCCTATGTCAACGGGCGGTACGTTCCACATGCCCGGGCCCTCGTGCATGTTGAGGATCGTGGTTTTCAGTTCGCGGACGGACTTTACGAAGTCTGTGCAATCTCAGGCGGCCTGTTCCTCGATTATGATGGCCATATGGCCCGGCTTCAGCGGTCCATGCGGGAAATGTCCATCGTGGCGCCCATGTCGCTCAGTTCCTTGTCCGTGGTGATGGGCGAGGTGGTGCGGCGCAATCGTGTGCGCGACGGCATTGTCTACATCCAGATCACCCGCGGGGTTGCCCGCCGAGACCATCCGTTCCCGGTCAAACCCGTGCGCCCATCCCTGATTGTCATGGCCCGGTCCATTCCGGCAGGTCGGCAGGAAGCGGCTGCCCAAAAGGGCGTCAGCGTTATGACCACGGAGGATTTGCGCTGGGGCCGTTGCGATATCAAATCAGTCTCGCTCCTGGCCAATGTTCTTGCGATTCAGGGCGCGCGTGAACAGGGGGCTGATGATGCCTGGCTCGTCGATGCGGAAGGTGAGGTGACCGAGGCGTCCCGGTCCAATGCCTGGATTGTGACTCAGGACGGAACGCTGGTGACCCGCTATCTGGACCGCCACATTCTGCCCGGGATTACGCGCAAGACCCTTTACGATGTGGCCGTCGACCAGGGTTACCGCATTGAGGAACGCGCCTTCACAGTTGAGGAAGCCAAGACCGCGCGGGAGGCCTTCATGACCTCCGCCAGCTCCATGGTGGTGCCGGTGACCCGAATCGATGACGTCATCATCGGAAATGGTCAGCCGGGCTCTATCAGCCTGACGCTTCGGCGCCTCTATCAAGAGGCCGTGGGCGCTGCACGCCCAGCCGAGTGAGCCCGATATCCGCAAGGCCAGGATCTGTGCTGTGTCAAGCCGATGGGGGCTTCGCCCTGAAAGCCAGACCGTGCTGCTTGTCTTTTTCGCAGATGCAGCATAACGTCTAAATGCGCGGTCGGGGCGGTTATGAACCATCATCGACGCTGACAGATGCTCCGTTTTCCGAACGGCCTTTTCGGATGGTGAGCACATCCGGCAAGCCGCTTGACCGCATGCGTCGCAGGACGGGCCGGAAATAACGCAAGATCAAAGAGGTGGACCACACCCATGTCATCGGACAAACCCCAAAATCTCCAAGACACGTTTCTCAATCACTGCCGCAAGCAAAAGGTTCCGCTCACGATCTTTCTCGTTAACGGAGTCAAGCTTCAGGGCGTGATCACTTGGTTTGATAATTTCTGCGTGCTGCTGCGCCGGGACGGGCATTCCCAACTGGTGTACAAACATGCGATCTCGACGGTGATGCCGTCCCAGCCGGTTCAGCTTTTCGAAGCCGATCCCGAAGCGACAGCGGAAGTGGAGTGAGCGCAGACACGATCAACCCGGATGGATCCCTCGTTCCAGACGAGGGACCGGAGTTCACCCGCAAAGCGTCCCACCGCTACAGTGCGGCGCGCGACACGGCGCCGGTACGGGCGCTTGTCCTCGAACCCGTGGTCAAAGGGGCGGATATCAGTCCGCGAGACCCGGAAAGCCGCCTGAGCGAGGCCGTTGGCTTGGCGCAGGCCATCTCCCTGGAAATTGTCGGCGCCGAGATCATGGCCTTGAGCGGCCAACGTTCGGCCAGCCTGTTCGGCGCCGGCCAAGTGGATGCCGTCGCGGATCGGGTGACCGCGGAAGAAATCGCCCTTGTGATTGTGGACAGTGCCGTCACGCCGACTCAGCAGCGCAATCTGGAGCGGGCCTGGCAGGCCAAGGTGCTCGACCGAACGGGCCTCATTCTGGAGATTTTCGGCGATCGGGCCCGCACTCGGGAAGGCCGTCTCCAGGTGGAACTGGCCCACATGCTCTACCAGAAGAGCCGCCTGGTGCGCTCCTGGACGCACTTGGAGCGTCAGCGCGGCGGGCGAGGCTTCCTGGGCGGACCCGGCGAAACCCAGATCGAATCGGACCGCCGGGTGCTCCAGGACCGGATCACAAAGATCCGCCGACAATTGGAGACCGTGACCCGGACCCGTCAGTTGCACCGGGCCGGGCGCAAAAAGGTTCCTTATCCGATCATCGCCCTTGTGGGTTATACGAATGCTGGCAAGTCCACCCTGTTCAACACGGTGACCGAGGCGGATGTTCTGGCCAAGGACATGTTGTTCGCCACGCTCGATCCCACCATGCGCGCGCTTACTCTGCCGTCAGGCCGTCAGATTATTTTGTCGGACACGGTGGGTTTCATCTCGGACCTGCCAACCACTCTTGTTGCCGCGTTCCGGGCGACCCTTGAGGAAGTGCTGGAGGCGGACATTATCGTCCATGTGCGCAATGCGGCGAGTCCCCATGGAGAAACCGAGGCCCAGGACGTGATGGCGGTTCTGGCTGATCTTGGCATCGGCGAGGACGACCAGCGACCCCGGATCACGGTGCACAACAAGATCGATCTTCTGCCGCCGGAGCAGCACGACGCCTTGACGCGCCGCATGGCTCCGCCCGATGGGGCTGGCGGGCTCCCCCGTCGCGAAGCCTGCGTGCTCTCGGCTCTGACGGGCGAAGGCGTTGCTGATTTCGTGGCCCTTCTGGATGATCTGCTGGCGGACCGCCATACGGTCGTCGATCTGGAACTTGCGCCAACTGATGGGGCCGGGCTGGCCTGGCTTCATCAAAACGCGGAGATCCTGGAGCGTCAGGACCTTGAGGACGGGCGGATCCGGGTACGGGCCGGCTTGAACGATCAGGCGCTTGGGCGGCTGCGCCGCCGCATGGATGAACAACAGTCCGGTAGCGGGGGCGATGCCCCCAAAATCGTCAGTCTCGCTGCGGATTGAGAGGGAAGGGGGGCCCTATGGGCACTGGATCATTGGAGCTTGGCCAGGTTTCGGAGTTGATCCGGACCGTGGCCGCCGAAGAGATCATGCCGCGCTGGCGCAATCTGGAAAAGCACGAGATCCACGAGAAAGGGCCTGGCGATCAGGTGACCGATGCCGATCTTGCTACGGAACGTCGGCTGACGGAAGGACTCTCTGCGTTGATCCCTGGCTCCCTGGTGGTGGGAGAGGAGGCCGTGGCGGGAGATGAAACCATCCTTCAGCGCCTGAGCGATCCGGGCGCGGTGTGGATCATCGACCCGGTGGACGGCACAGCCAATTTTGCGCGGGGTACGGATGTATTCTGCGTCATGGTCGCCCTGGTGCAGGGCGGGCAGACGGTGGCCGCCTGGATCTATCTGCCCGTCAGCGACGAGATGGCTGTGGCCGAGCGCGGTGCGGGGGCCTTTTTGGATGGCACACCCTTCACGCCATCACAGGAGACCGACCCCATGCGCATGCGCGCCTCGGTCCATGTGCGCTACATGCCCAAGGAAAAGGGCCGCTTCGTGCGTCCCCGGCTGTCCATCTTCCGGTCCAACAAGGAATTCTACTGCGCCGGGCACACCTATATTCACTTGGCGCGGGGCGATCTCGACCACGCCTTTTTCTGGCGCACCAAGCCCTGGGACCATGCCATGGGGGCCCTGATCGTGACCGAAGCCGGGGGCCGGGTTGCCTTTTTGAACAACACGGACTACCGCCCGGACATACAGGGCAGGGTTGGCCTGTTAGCGACAGCTCAAGACGCGACCTGGCTGACCGTGCGCGATATTCTGTGGGACGGCGCCCCGGCCTGAGGCCCGCTCACGCGGCGATATGGGCGACCTGTGTGGTCAGTTCGCTGAGCGGCATGGGACGCCCCACATGATAGCCTTGAAGATAGTCGCAGCCCATCCAACGCAACATTTCGGCTTCTTCCTGGCGCTCCACCCCTTCGGCGATGGTCTTTGCGCCCAGGCCATGGGCAAGGCCGATTATGGCCTGGACAATCACACGGTTCTGTCGTCGCCGGTCCATTTGGGTCACGAATTCCCGGGCGATCTTGATGAAGTCGAGCGGCAGGTCCTTCAGATGGGCCAGCGTTGCCTTGCCCGTTCCAAAATCATCAAGGGCAATGTGCACGCCCATGGCCCTCAGCTGACTGAGAGCATCACGGATTTGATCGGTCTGCCGGCTGAGGACCACGTCCTCGCTGATCTCTAAGATCAGCATGCGAACCATGGAGCCGGCTTGAGCGATTTCCTCCAGGATAGCCTGGCGGGTCTGGGCATTGGCAAGGCGGTCGCCCGTGATATTGACCGAGATGAGACCCTTGGCCACCGACGGCGTTTCGCAACCTCGCATGCTTTCAAGGGCCGTTCTCAAGACCCATAGATCGATGCGCCTCAGCAGTGCATCATCCTGCGTTGACAATGCAAAACTGTCCGGCCCGATCAGCCCACGGTCCGGGTGGTTCCAACGCAACAGCGCCTCCGCCCCCTCATAGGCCCCTACACGCGACGAGACGAAGGCCTGCCAATGCAGGCTCAAGGATCCTGAATCGAGTGCCTCATGCAGGGCCTGGCCCTCCACAAAGGACTGCTGAAGCGACGCTCGCAGGCTCGGATCATAAAGGCAGGCTTGCCCACGCCCACCGCCTTTTGCCCTATAGAGGGCCATATCGGCGTCTGCCAGCACCTGCACGGATCCGGGCTGTTCGGCCCGGTCGGCAAATCGCACACCGACGCTGCATCCTGGCCAGAGCGGCGTCGACCCGCATGACGGGAGAGACAGAGGGTCGCTCACGGCCCGGACAATGCGTTCAGCCGCGGCGATCGCATTGTCCGGTGATCCGGGTTCGGTCAGGACGACCGCAAATTCATCACCGCCCAGACGGGCGACAGTGTCCGCCGTCGAGACAGATTTTACGATCCGTTGTCCGATAACTTTCAGATACTCGTCCCCGGCCGGATGACCAAAGGTGTCATTGATCTCTTTGAACCGGTCGAGATCAATGAGGAGAAGGGCGACGCTGTTGCAGGCCCAATCGTCCCGATCAACCGTCTTTTCCAGATCTGCAAGGAAAGACGTCCGGTTGGCAAGACCTGTCAGGGTATCGTTATACGCCAACTTGGCCATGCGCTGCTCAGCGGCCTTGCGTTCCGACACGTCAAGAAAGATCCCAAACAGATTATCGACGGACCCGTCCGGCGCGGCGGTGCAAAGCCCACGGGTCACCACATAGCGGATGGACCCGTCGGGCCGGACCACCCGAGCCTCTAACTCATAGCGTTCGCCCGATTGCAGGGCCTGCTCCACCGCGGCCGTCACCTTGGGGCGGTCTTCCGGATGGTAAAACTTGATCGCAGTCTCAACGGTGGGTTTGGGGCCATCCGGATCCAGACCATGGATGCGGAAGACCTGTTTCGACCAGAAGAGACGGTGACATTTGGGATCAAATTGCCAATGGCCCACAAGGCCGAGTTCCTCTGCAGCCTGAAGCATTTCCAGTTGTTCCTGGTAGCGCTTTTCGCTGCTGATGAGCCTGAGTTCGCTTTCCTTAATGGCCGTAACATCGGTGTGGGCCCCAAGCATGCGGATGGGTGCCCCAGCCTCATCACGGATGATGAGGCCGCGACATCGGATCCAAACCGTTTTTCCCGATTTGTGCCGATACCGGACCACCTGATCATAGGGCCATGAGGGATCGTCCCGGTGCCGCTCGAAATTCTCCAGAACCTTTTTCAGGTCATCGGCATGGATATTGGCCTGCCACCATTCAGGCGAATGCGGGATCTCGTCTGGCTCATATCCGAACACGGCCTTAAAGCGGGGGCTGAGCCATTCCTGGTCTGGGCGCTCCAGGTCCCAATACCACAGTCCGTCCAGGCAGCCGGTCTCCAGGAACTCGAAAAGACGATCGTCACTGCGGATCCTGGAATGGAGCTCCTTCCGCAAATAATGGTCGTCCGTCTCGGCCACAGTGGTGCCCCGTCATTCCCCAGCTCGGTGTGTCGCCGGGACACACCACTCAAGGAGACAATGACCCAGGCTCTCTTAACATCTTCTGTTTGCGAGAACCTATTCAAGAACGACCACTTAATCGTGCCCTGATCGGCCTTCCCGGCTGGCTTCCTGAGGATCAGCCGGATTTCTCTTCGGCCTTTGCGGCCTGCCATAAGGCTTCGAGCCGCTCACCACTGGCCCCATTGGCCAGGGTTTGTCCGGCTGCGTCCGCAAGGCGCTCCATGGTGCGGAAGCGGCGCTCGAATTTGGCATTGGCGTCGCGAAGGCTCTCCTCCGCATCGAGATCGAAGCGGCGGGCAAGGCCGACGATCGTAAACAGAAGGTCACCGAATTCCTCGGCCACCCGTTCATGGGACTGGCCTTCGGTCACTGCTTCATTCAGCTCCTCGGCCTCTTCGACCACCTTTTCAAGAAGGCCTTCTGTTGTGTCCCAATCAAACCCAATGCGCGCGACCCGCTTCTGGAGTTTTTGCGCCCTCATCAGGGCTGGCAGGGCAAGGGGGACATCATCAAGCACGCCGCTTGTCTCCTGGCCCCGCCGGGCCGCGGCGGCGGCCCGTTCCTCCGCCTTCTGGGCTTCCCAGGTGCCGTGCTGAGCGCCGGCGGCGCGTTGGGCCTCAGAGCCGAAGACATGGGGGTGGCGCCGGATCATCTTGGCACAGATCGCCTCCGCCACATCGGCAAAGGTGAAATCGCCGCGGTCCGCCGCGATTGCCGACTGGAACACGACCTGGAGCAAAAGGTCGCCCAATTCATCCCGAAGGCCTGCAATATCCTGCTGGCGGATGGCGTCGGCGACCTCATAGGCTTCTTCGATCGTGTAGGGGGCGATGGACTCGTAAGTCTGCTCCCGGTCCCAGGGGCAGCCATAGTTGGGATCGCGCAGATGGCCCATGATGGTGAGCAGGGCCTCGGCGGAGCGCAAATCCCGCGGCGGGGCAGGGGGTGCCTGCGTCGTCTCGGGTCGAGGTGCGGTGTCAGGCTGGGTGCGGTCGGACGGATTCATCGAAAAAAAGGCCCCTTCTTTACGCGGTCAGATTGGGGGCTACCTCGCAGATTTCTGACAGCCGATCAATCTATGGGCGTCGTGGAGCCTGCGGCGATGGGGCGGGGCAAGGGTTCTCTTGCGGCAAAGCGCTTTTTGCCCCAACGCGCGCCAGTCGGGCCGTCTGCCTCCTTTATCAGTAGGCGCCTCACATTGTCTTGATCAAATGGGAACAGGGTCTTGATCAAATGGGAACAGGGTCTT
>CAYUYV010000051.1:17549-29175 GCA_964449455.1 uncultured Alphaproteobacteria bacterium
GTCTTGATCAAATGGGAACAGGGTCTTGATCAAATGGGAACAGGGTCTTTATCGAACGGGAACAGGGCGTTCTTTGGAGCCTTTGCTTTTTGGGCGTTGCCGAGGCTTATGTGTCACAGCCAAGGGATCCCTTAATCGTCTGTATACGAAATAATAGTCCCATTTTGTCCTATATTGTGGCAGCCTGGAGAAGGGAACCGTGTTTCACTGTCAAGATTTGTGCTGATGGAGGAATTCGGGCGCAATTTCTTTGCAAAGACTCTCCAATCTATTAAGACTTTGTGGAGAATAGATGGCATTTTAATCTTTACAGAACGCACAGGAAGGTTCCCGTACGGTAACTTGATCGACTCTGTCTCCTTTGCACCAATGCGCTCGCCGAACGGTTCATGAATGGACCGTCGTCCGACGGAACGTCGCCGTTCGGTCTGTTGTACCGGCCCATGCTGTTCGGGCACGGAAACACGAAGGAGACAGGTCAATGACCGATATCACCGTCGATGCGCGCGTCGAAACTGGCACGCCGGGTTCTGACGACTTCGATACCGGCCGCGTCGTGAAGGTCGAAGGCGATGTGGCCACGGTGGCCTGGGATCGTGGGCAGGAAGAGTCCCATCCCGTGGCTGACCTCCGGGTCGCCGGGAACTCCTAAGCACATCTGCGCATTAGGGTAATATGGCCGGAGCCCGTCCATGACGGGCTCCGGCTCGAGTTTTTCTGCGGCCTCAAAGCACGGCGCGACGTCGAGCCTTTATTCGACGATATTTCCATCCGTGTCCATCAGCACGACAGGGGCGATCTTAAGGTCACGGATTTCCTGCTCGATCTTGGCCCGATCACCAACCACCAGCCAGACAAACCCTTCCGGATGGACAAGTTCTTCCGCCGTCTCACGCATCGCCTTGAGATCCAGGGCCTTGTAGGCACCCGGCAAAGTCGTCGGATAGTCATAGGGCCGGCCGAATCGATTGCTTGACGCCAGTGAACCCAGAACCGAACCCGATGTCTCGAATCTGCCCGGCAGGGACCGGGTGCTGTTGAGGACAACGCGGGTCAATTCCTCCTGGGTGGCCGGCCGGGAGCCCTTGATCGCCGTGAACTCCGCGACGAGTTCGGCCATGGATGCGGCTGTCTTGTCGGTTTGAACCGGCGCGTAAGCGATGAAAGGCCGTTGGGCTTTGGCGCCCAGAAGGAAGGTGTAGGCCCCATAGGCCCAGCCCTTTGTTTCGCGCAGGTTCATGTTGACGCGGGCGGAGAACTCACCGCCCAGAACATCATTGAGCGCCTGAATGGCCACGGTGTTCTTGGCACCGCTTGGCGGGGCCACATGGCCAGCGAGAATCAGCGACTGGGGCGAGCCCGGACGATCCACGATGAAGATGCGCGCACCATCCGGAATGGCGATGTCCGGAATGGTCTTTTCCGGTTTCGGGGCTGCGGGCGCCTTCCAGTCCCCAAAATGCTTTTCGAGGAGCGGTGTCACGGCCGAAAGTGTCGTGTCGCCGACCACGAACAAAGTGGCATTGTCGGGCCGCAGCCAGGTGCCATGGAACGCCGTCAGGTCATCCCGGGTGAGGGACGTGATCGAGTCTTCGGTTCCCGAGCCCGTCAGGGGCACACCATAGGCATGGTCCTTACCATACATTAAGGGGGGCAGCAGGCGCAGGGCCAGGGGCAAGGGATTGGCCTTTTCCTGGTTGATGCGGGCGATCCAGCGCTGGCGCAGGCGCTCGATATCCGCACTGCGGAAGCCGGGCTGGCGGATCATCTCGGCCATCAGCGCGATGGACGGGTCGAGATTTTCCGTGAGCGCGGACAGGCTGACCTCGGCGATATCCACATCGGATCCGGTCGATAACTCCGCCCCAAGACGTTCCGCTTCTGCAACAATCTCCAGGGCATTTTTCTTGCGGGTGCCTTCTTCGAGCATCGCCATGGTGAAGGATGCGGTGCCGAGTTTGGACCCTTTGTCCGCCGCATAGCCCGCATCGAACTCAAGGGAGAATTCGACGACGGGGATGGTGTTGCGCCGGGCAAAGACCACCTTCATGCCGTTCGAAAGGGTGGCTTCCTCCACGGCGGGAAATTTGAGGCCGGGCGTGCTCTTCACGGACGGCAGGGCGGACCGATCTGCGCCTTCCTGGGCGGCCGAGTAGGAGCCGAAGGGCACGACGGTCAGTTCAAAGAAACCATCGCCCATCCAGGTTTCCGCCGCCTCCCCGACGCTGTCCTGGGTCGCGGCCTCGATCCAGTCAAGACGCTGCTGGTAGAAGCCCGCATCGCCAGCATAAAGCTCGCCTTGCGCCAGGGTCACCGCCTTACCGCCAAACCCGCCGACCTTTTCCAGCCCACGGATCATATCGGCGGTCGTCTTGGTTTTGACGAGTTCGACCTCGGCCTTTGTTGGGCCCTTGTCCTGAAAGGTCGCGAGAATCGCGTCGAGTTCGGCTCTTGCCTGGTCAGTGTCCGCGCCCGGCTTCAGGTCGATCTCGATGCCGATCAGATTGGTTAGCTCCAGGTCATACATATACAGACGCACGGAGGTGGCGATTTGGAGATCGTAAACGAGACGCTCGTAAAGGCGGGAATTCTTGCCGTCGCCCAGAATGCGTCCAGCCACTTCAAGATCCCGAGCCGCGCGGGTCGTCTGCCCGGGGACGGCCCAGACACGATAGATCCGGGTCTGCGGCACCCGGTCTTCCATGATCTCGTAGGCGCTGGTCTTGCGGTCGGGCACCATGGCCGTCGGTCGGCTTAAGGGCGGGCCTGCTTTGATGTCGCCGAAATGGTGTTCGACCAGAGGGCGGGCCGTTTCAGCGTCTATATCACCAGCCAGCACCAGAACGGCGTTGTTGGGCCCGTAATAGGTCCGGAACCAGTCCTTCACATCATCAAGACTTGCGGCGTTCAGATCCTCCATCGAGCCGATGACATTATTGTTATACGGATGATTGGCGGGGAACAGGCGCTCCACAATGCGGTAGAACGCGCGGCCATAGGGTCGATTTTCGCCCTGGCGCTTTTCGTTCTTCACCACATTGCGCTGTTCATCGAGTTTCTCCTGGGTCACGGCGCCCAGAAGGTGACCCATGCGGTCCGATTCCATCCAAAGGACGCGCTCAACGGCGGTCGTTGGCACGGTCTGGAAATAATTGGTGCGGTCATACCAGGTGGTGCCGTTGAGGTCGGTCGCGCCGACTTCTTCAAGGGGGGTGAACCATTCCCCGTCATAATTCTCCGACCCGTTGAACATCAGATGCTCAAACAGGTGGGCAAAGCCGGATTTGCCCTTGGGCTCGTCCTTGGCGCCCACATGGTACCAGACACTCACGGCAACGACCGGGGCCTTGCGGTCCTCATGGACGACCACCCGCAGGCCGTTCGGCAGGGTGAATTTTTCGAAGTTGATATCGACATCGGCTGCCCGGGCTTCTCCAGTGCGCTCGCCCGGCAGGCCCGGTGCTGTCAGGCCGAAACATAAGGCGGCTCCGGTGAGGAGGACCGCTATTGTCCTGCGCATGCACATTTCTCCCTATTCCATGTTGCATTCACCAGGTGATCAGGAGGATCAACAGGTTGGCGGAGCTTAAAGCATCCCCTATGACCGGACAAAAAGGGCCAAAACGACACGTATTGGCTGAATCGGGAGCCGGAAAGATGCGGAATTGGACGCTGACGACGTGCCAACAGCGCCTTGCGCCGCCTTTGCACCAGCACAATGCGTCAGAGCTCGGGGCGCACAGGAAAAGGGGATTTGATCCATGTCGACTCATCAGGCCGGGGACGCGGTAAAAGTCCCTGATAAAGACCTGTCGCCGCTGCCCAAGGAAGTGCCGCCCTTTTACTCCGGCGTGATCCTTTGGGGCCGTTCCGGCAAATTGCTGGTGCAGCAGCGCGATGACATTCCCGGGATCGTCAATCCGGGCATGGTCGGTACCTTTGGCGGCGGCGGCCATGAAGGCGAGACGCCGGAAGAGGCAGCGATCCGCGAGATCAAGGAGGAGCTCAATATTGATCTTGATCCGGCCGATCTCATTCGCCTTGAGGACCGGGAACGGCGCTTTCAGGGTGGTCTGACGATCAAGATCTATTCATTTGGCGTGGTCGATGTGCCAGAAGACACCATCATCGTCAGTGAAGGCGCGCTTTTGAGGGTCGATCCTGAACGGGTCCGTGACGTGCCCAAGATCACCGATGGCTGCCTCGCCATGGCTCTGCAATTGATAGAACATGTGAAGACGAAGAACCAAAACGGAAAGGAAGCCACGGCATGAGTGACGAAACCCCCGTCCTGTTCGATGCCACCCGGGCCGGTGTGGGCATCGTGACCATGAACCGTCCCGATCGGCACAATGCGTTCAACAATGATGTGATCGCCCATCTGAGCGAGCTGTTTGGCGAATTGAAGGGCCAGGATGGCTTGCGCTGTGTTCTGATCAAGGGAGCCGGGCGCAGCTTTTCCGCCGGCGCCGATCTGGAATGGATGAAATCCGCCGCCCATTATACCCATGCGGACAATGTGGAGGATGCGGCGGCTCTCGCCGAGATGTTGCACCGGCTCTACACGCTGCCCATGCCGACGATTGCCCTTGTGAATGGCGCGGCCGTCGGCGGCGGTCTTGGTCTTGTTGCGGCCTGCGATATTGCCGTTGCCTGCAAGTCGGCCATGTTCCGGTTCTCCGAAGTCCATTTGGGCCTCACTCCGGCGACCATCTCGCCTTATGTCATTGAGGCGGTTGGTCCGCGCTGGGCCCGGGCCCTGTTCGTCACCGGAGAAAGTTTCGATGCGGATTATGCCGAGCGCATGGGGCTTGTGCATTTTGTCGTGCCCGATGAGGATGCCCTTGCCCAGGAGGAGGAGCGCATCGTTGCGCAGATCTTCAAGGGCGCTCCCGGGGCGACCCGCGCCGCGAAGAAGCTTGTCCAGGATGTCATGTGGCGCGAGGTCGATTCCGGTCTGCGCGCCGAGACCGCAAGGCGGATTGCTGATCGCCGGTCCAGCCCGGAAGGGCAGGAAGGCCTTGCAGCTTTTCTGGAGCGGCGCAGTCCCACCTGGGGTGGTTAAAAACGCTCAACACATTGTGATATCGGCGCCGCCGGCCTGGATTGTAGATCCTCCGGGTGCGGCGGGCCGGACCGGGCCGCGGGGCCGGTCCATTCTCCATGCGCGCGGGCTCCCGTAAAAAGGGTGGGCACGGATGACCCCGTGCCGCCGCGTGAGCGCGGGGCTGGCGCCTTAAGTCTATGACAATCCGTCCATTTTCGGCTCCGCCTTGACCCGTCGTTAAGGCTCTGGCCTTGAACCGGCCACAGAACGGCCCCACCGATCCCTCAGGTTAAGGATTATATAGCGGGCTGCGGGCTACTGTAGATCCGTGTCTGATCCGATTCGGAGGTCGTAATGGGTGTGATCGTCATCCGTTCCGCAGCCCGGGACGCCGATGCTGCATGTCGGCTTGCTGCCGCTCTGCGCCGGCATGGGCAAGACTGCTATTTTGGGACTGGTGAGGATGATGGTGGGCCCGGTGGCGCGCCCGCGGCGAATACCGACGGGACCCACACGGAAGAGGATGACGGGCGTGTCATGGTCGCCCTTTGGTCCTGCGAAAGTGCCCGGGCGGCGTTCGAGGATCGGGGCGAGGTCAGGGATCTGCTTGATGACTGCCTCAACGGGCTGGCAGCCGATCGCTGCGTGCTTGCAGCCCTTGAGCGGGGCGGCGAGGGTGAAAACGCCCTGCCTTATGGCTTTCGCGATCTGCCCCATGTGGATTTGAGCCGGTGGCACAGTGCCGGCGATGACAGCATCGACGAAGGTCCCCTCCAGGATTTGATTTTGACCTGCCATCAGGCCCGGACTCGCGCCACCGCCGAGAGGGCGCCCGAACCGGTGCCCGGACCGCGCGAAGGGACCCGGCTCGCCCGCCAGGCCGAGATATGGAATGCCCTTGCGGTCGTCACCGGTGGCCTCTTCAGCCTGTTTGCGATGGCTGGCATTACCGCCTCTGGGCTCATCGGTGCCAACGCCGGCAGCCGGGTCTGGGTCGAGGATCTGATCGCCCAGGGGCCTGAAGGGTGGATCCCCGTCAGTTTCGCCCTCGGTGCTGCGGTTCTGTTCGGCATTGCAGGCTGGTTTGCCGCCATTGGCCTTTTCGCCGGGGCAGGCCTGCTCAGTGTGCGTCCCATCCGCAGTCCGATTGGCCGCAATGGGGATGAAGGGCCAGACCTTGGGCATGGCGGATCGGATGCAATGCGGGACGTTACGGTCATCCATGGCCCCGGCAATGCCCGCGAGGCCGACATTCTGGCCCTCGATCTTCACCGGCTGGGCCTCACCGTCACCCCCAATCCCGCTCAAGGCAATCGCGACGCCAAATGGCTGGGCCCGAGTTTGCGGGCCATTCGAGCCTCCGATGTGGTGCTGCTGATCGGCACGGCCAGCACGTTCCGGTCCGAGCGGGTGTTCCGCGAACTCCTGACCGCAAGACACTATGGCCGGCCTGTCCTGCCCTTGCTGGTGGAGCCCATGGGTGTGCCTGGACCCTGGTGGTCCGTGCTGGAGGGGCGGCCCTGGATCCGCGTTGACGACTGCTTCGGTGGGTTGATGACGCAGGATTTGCAGGATGCCCTGCGCAGCCTGCTGCAGGAGCCCGAGCGGGAACCGCCATTCGCCCATAGAGCGCTGACGCCGCGGCCGGTCCCTTTCAAACTCCCGGCCCAGACGCCCCTTGCGGCCCGCGAGCCGGCCCTGCTCCTTGCGGCCGGTCAGTGATCTTGATCACACGCGGCTGTGGCTTGACGTGGTGGACCATTCCTGGCGATGCCCGTATAGGGCTACATGGCAAGGAAAGGGGCGCACCCGATGGCCATAATTTTCGACCTTTACGGCACGTTGCTTGATGTTCACTCGGCGGCGCGGCACAACCGGGACCTTCTGGGCGACAAGACCGAGCTGGTGTCGCTCCTGTGGCGAACACGCCAGCTTGAATATGCCTGGGCGGCGACGCTTTCGGACACCTATCGGGACTTTTGGACGCTCACAGCCCGAGCGTTGGATACAGCTCTGCGCCTCGGCGGCGTCGCGGATCCGGAGCGGGTGCGTGAGCCGCTTTTGGAGGCCTACACGTCCCTGACGCCGTTCGATGACGTTCTGCCTTCCCTGACGCGGCTGAAGGACGCGGGGCGCCGGCTCCTGATCCTGTCCAATGGCAGCCCGGACATGCTGGCGAAAGCTCTGGCGGGGACCGGTCTTGAGGGGGTGTTCGAGGATGTGCTGTCCGTGGATGGGGTCCGGGCCTACAAGCCCTCTTCGAAGGCCTATGAGCTGGCCCAGACCCGGCTCTGCATGGCACCGGGCAATGTCCGCTTCGTCTCGTCCAATGCCTGGGACGCGTCCGGGGCCGCCCGGTTTGGCTTTGACGCTTGCTGGCTGAACCGGACCAACACCCCATGGGAGTATCCCGATCATGGCCCGGTGGCGACGATTCCTGATCTTCATGCCCTGACCTGATCGAATGGGTCATGCTATGCCGGTGGCCGTGCGCGTCATGCGCATGGAGGAAACACGCACAAAGCGGCCAAGGACGAGGCGGGCATGGTGGATCGGCTGTTGATCGCCAATCGCGGCGAAATCGCGTGCCGGATCATCCGGACAGCGCGACGGATGGGCATTGAGACGGTCGCCGTCTATTCAGAGGCGGATGCGCAGGCGGCCCATGTGGCGCTTGCCGACTCGGCCCATGCCATCGGCCCGGCGCCGGCGGCCGAGAGCTATCTGCGCAGCGAGGTATTGATCGAAGTGGCCCGGCGCAGTGGGGCACAGGCCATCCATCCCGGTTACGGATTCCTGTCGGAGAATGCGGCTTTTGCCGAGGCGGTGGCGGCGGCTGGTCTCCTTTTTGTCGGCCCTCCACCTGAGGCGATCCGGGCCATGGGTCTGAAGGATCAGGCCAAAGCGCTGATGGAGAAGGCCCGTGTGCCGGTGGTGCCCGGCTATCATGGCGCCAATCAGGATCCGGCCCATCTGGTCGACGCGGCTGATCGCGTTGGCTATCCGCTGTTGATCAAGGCCGTGGCCGGCGGCGGCGGCAAGGGCATGCGTCTTGTCGAGCAGCGGGAGGATTTCGAGGCGGCGCTTGCATCCGCCAAGCGGGAGGCGGCCAACGCCTTCGGCCAGGACCGTGTGCTGATCGAACGGTTCGTGACCCGCCCGCGCCATGTGGAGATCCAGGTCTTCGCCGATGCCCATGGCCATGTCGTCCATCTGTTCGAGCGGGACTGCTCGCTCCAGCGACGCCACCAGAAGGTGATCGAAGAGGCGCCGGCCCCGGGCATGAGCGAACGGGTGCGCGAGGCCATGGGCCGGGCGGCCGTCGAGGCAGCACGGGCCATCGGCTATCAGGGGGCAGGGACCGTGGAGTTCATCGCGGACAGCTCCGAGGGGCTGCGCGAAGACGCGTTCTTCTTTATGGAGATGAACACCCGTCTTCAGGTGGAGCATCCGGTCACGGAACTGGTGACGGGCCTGGACCTTGTGGAATGGCAGATCCGTGTGGCCATGGGCGAGCCTTTGCCGCGCACCCAGGATCAGATCCCGCTCAACGGCCATGCGGTGGAAGCCCGTCTTTATGCGGAAAACCCGAGCCGGGGCTTTCTGCCCTCCACGGGCACCTTGCATCGGTTGGCCCTGCCGGCCACGGATGATCGTTTGCGCGTTGATACCGGCGTGCGCCAGGGCGATGCCGTCACGATCTATTACGACCCGATGATTGCGAAGATCATTGCCTGGGGGGAAACGCGCGATGCGGCCCTGCGCCGCCTGGGCCAGGCCCTGCGCTCCACCGAGGTGGCGGGGGTCCAGACGAATGCGGGCTTTCTCGCCGAGATCGCAGGACATCAGGCCTTTCGAGATGCGGCCATCGACACAGGCTTTATCGACCGACATCTGCAGGATCTGGTCCCCGACCCTGGCCCCCCGGCGGATGAGATCAAGGCGCTGGCCGCGCTCTATGTTCTTGCGGAGCGCGATCAGGCGACCCAAACGGCGCGGACCCGCTCTGGCGATCCCCACTCGCCCTGGCATGCCCTTGATGGCTGGCGTGTGGGGGCGCCGTCGCGCGAGGTCATGCGGTTTGGCGGCGATCATCCGTTCACGGTAACAGTGGGCTATGGCGCCTCGGAAAAATCCTTGGAGATTGAGGGCCGGATCTTTGAGGGCCAGGCCTCGCTCCTTGAAGGGGAACGGCTCTCGGTTGTGCTTGACGGGCGCCATGACTGCATCGGCGTGCTTCGTTTGGGCCGGCGAATCGTGATCATGGCGGAAGGCCATACCCATGAGGTCGTGCTTGAGGATCCCTTGGAGCGCTCCTTGACCGATGTCGATGCCGCATCCCGCATCGCGGCGCCCATGCCGGGCAAGATCATCGCGGTGCATGCGACGATGGGTGATCGGGTGCGCCGGGGCCAGCCGCTCGTGGTTCTTGAGGCCATGAAAATGGAACACACCCTGAGTGCCGGTGCCGACGGTACGGTGGACAGCCTCACCGTCTCGCCGGGCGACCAGGTGGAAGAGGGGGCTGTCCTTGCGACCTTGCATATCGAGGCCTGAAGGATCGGTGTGCCAATGATCTTCCACCGGATGACGATCTTGAGGAGACCAACCATGATGGGTTTTCGCGCGCGCGCAGGCCGGGGCGCCGGCGGTCTGCTGGCGTTTTGGACAATACTCCTGATGCCGTATCTGGCTTGGGCCCAGGACGACACTGCGCCTGCGCCGACACCAAACCGACCGGCCCTGGTGCGCGAAGCGCTGGCCGCCGGTGACCCCGTCTCCGAGACGGCCTGGGCCTTCACCCAGGCCTTGGCCAATGACGAGGGCGAAATCCTGCTGCGATATGATCCGCGCGAAGAGGGGGAAGCCTGGACTCTGCTCTCTCCGCCTGCCGAAGATGCGCCTAAAGAGGTTATCGGTATTTTGGAGGGAATCCGGAAGGCCCAGCGTGGCTCTGAAGTTCTCGGCTACGAAAATCTCTCTACAGTTCTCGGCGACGCGGTGACCTTAGCGCGCGAGGAAGCCGATGCGATGATCTACCGGTTTGAGCCCACAAAGCCGCCCAAGGGCCAGGCCCGGGGGCGCGCGGCAGGCTTTCTCGACAAATTACGCGGTGAACTGACCATACGGCGCTCCGGTGCCGGTGAGGATGGGGCTGACCCGTGGATCGAAGTCGTGCGCCTTTTTGCGCCTGAGCCCTTCAAGCCAAATCTTGCTGCGCGGATCACGCGCTTCGAGCAGACCGCCCATTACAATTTGCGTGACGGATTGCCGCTCCTGCGCGAAAGCAACACGGCGGTCGCCGGGAGTGCACTGTTCAGTGATTTCGAAGAGAGTGTCACGGTGCGTATCATCCAAGCCGAACCGATTGCCCCCGTCGCCACTGCAAGCGGCGATCCAAGCTGAGAGGAAACGACCATGGAAATCTGGATCCTGGCCGCATTGGCCATCTATCTGGTGCAAACCTTTTTGCCGCCGGCCTTCCGCTATTTCCTGGGGCCAAACAGCGACATGATGGCACCCATGGGCCCGCGGGATAATCCGCCGGAAACCAGCATTGCTGGCGCGCGATCGGAGCGGGCCCATGCGAATATGCAAGAGGCGCTGCTCCTGTTCCTCCCCCTGGCCATCCTGTTGCACATGCGCCCTGAGCTTCCGGAGATGGGGCTGCTCGGTGCACAGATCTTTGTCATCGCTCGCTTGCTCTACGTGCCGGCCTATATCTCCGGGATTTCGGTTATGCGCTCTCTTGTGTGGACGGCTGGCCTTGTTGCCCTTTTGATGATGGCAGGGGCTTTGCTTTGAGGCGGGCAGGGGGGCTGCTCAAGTGGCCTGAGTCCTCAGCCCTCAGCCTTGGGCCCTCAGCCCGCAGCCTGGAACAGTAAGCCATGTGGGGTGTGTCCTGGCACGCCCCACGGATTTGGTCTTTTCATCCGCCCCCCACGTCCTATTTGCAAATCCATGACCATTCATCTGATCAAGCTGTGTGTCGGTGCGGACAGCATCGAAGACCTGTCCCGCTGGCAGAAGGGGCGTCTACGCCAGGTGGGCGAAATCGCTCACACAACGCGCATGGTTCCGAAACGCCGGGATGAGATCCTCGACGGCGGGTCGATCTACTGGGTGATCAAGGGCTTCATCCAGGTCCGTCAGCAGCTTGTGGATATTCGTCCCTTTACGGATGGGGACGGTGTAGGCCGCTGCGACCTGCTCATGCATCCGGACCTTGTGCCCGTCGATGCTGTGCCGCGCCGGCCGTTCCAGGGCTGGCGGTATCTGGCGCCCAAGGATGCGCCTGCCGATGCCCGTCCAGGATCAGGCATGGCGGACATGCCGCCTGCCCTTAAAGCCGAATTGCGCGAGTTGGGCCTGCTGTAACGCGCCCGGAAGACCTGCCGCTTCTCCCCATCGCGACCTTCCCAGCAACGAACGAGCCCAACGCGCCTGCTGCACTTTCCGCACCCGACGCACTCACAAACAGCGCAAACGGCTCAATAGGATGGGTCAAGACCATCCTCATGGCGAGGTTGGGTTCCCTTAGAGCCCTTTCACAGAAGTCCGGGTCATTGAAAGGGCTCT
>CAYUYV010000052.1:0-2248 GCA_964449455.1 uncultured Alphaproteobacteria bacterium
CTAGGCGGTGAGCGACTTGCCAGTCTGCCCCGAGGTGGGCCCCAGAACGGAGCTCGGCTTTGAGACGGCACGCACTGTGGTTTACGCCACGACCCGATGACTTCCGCAGCAAACTAATCAGTAGGTGTCTCTTTTTGAGAGCGCGATTCTTGCCGGCTCTCAAGTAAATGCTTGATCTGTGCTGTGAAATCGTTGAAATCTCGCCATTCTCGAACATCTGTTCATGCTGCCAATATTGCGAATCTCATAAAAGCAGGGCTCTGATGAAGCGTTCGGGGAAAAAGTCAGCACTTTGATTTTTTCTTGGGCGCTATCGGCCTCGGGCATCCTGATCCGCGGCAAGGTGAAATTGCAATACCCCGATCGCTGCTATGAGGCGCCGGATCAAGATGCCTTAAATGCAGTGTTCAAAGGCCGATGGCCGCCCCTTGATCCTCGCTGGAACCTGCACGAGTCCTCTCTCACATTTGGCGGACGGCTTGAACCGTTTCTGGAACACTATACAAGCACCAAGCCTTGGTCGCGTCGGCGTCGCCTTGCGTGGGGCGAGGCGGCGGTATGGTATCGAGAGAAGCTGCAGAAACGCCGTGGACGGAATTTGTGCAGAAACAGTCTCCTGTCGACGCGTTTCTCGCGACCCTGGAAATTGAGACATCACGCTGCAAGCCCCATATCCGGCCACTTTTACAGAAATATGTCGCCTGGATTCTGATGCTGATGGGCAAATTGGATGGTGCGGAGCGGTCTGGCTTTGCCTTCGCCGACCTTGCTCATGCCGCTCACCTCCGGCCGCCGTGCCATAAAATCCTACAGTGAAAGCAATTCGTGAAAGATCCCTGATCCTCCGTATTGATTGTAGAATCCGCTGTTGATATTCGTGTCACCCACTACAACAACATGCCATAAAGCAGACAGGCTGCGGCGGCGCCGAGAAGCGCTATTTTTTGTAATCTTGGCGTGTGTGCGTGCGCATGGGTGCATGTCATGTCGGGCGCGAGGCTGTCGATGGCAGCGGTTAGGTGTCAATCCGTGCCGTGTGGGCGGCGCTTTATGATGAAGTGATCAGGAGGTAGGGGCGTGGTGAGTGACTCCGACAAGCAGCGCGATCCGAAGGTCCTGCTTTTGTCAGCGCGTGGCGTGGTCCACTGGCTCGCCGCCGCTGCCTTTTATGAGCAGGAGGATCTGGCGCGCGACTGGATGGATGCGGATTTCCTCTCACCATCCTCCGGTCTCGACAGTCTGCGCGGAAAGATTGCGGCTGGCCTCAATACCGCTTTGCCAGTTCCCGCGATTGCCTCGCCCTTCTTGTCCCCAGCCTTGGGCAGGAACGCTCTGAAACAGGATTATGATTTTCTGTTCACAATTTTGCCGACGCCGCGCGAAGCATTTGTCGTGTCGAGCATCCCGAATTTGCGGGAACGCTGTGCGAAGATGGCGTGTTACATCCCTGAAGTCTGGGCCCACAGCCTGACGCGCCAATCCTATCTGGCTGGCCCCCTTCGCCAGTTCGATCATATTTTTGTCAGCACACGCCATTCCGTTGAGGTGGTGACCAAGCTGACCGGTGTTCCGTGTTCCTTCTTGGCTTTCGCTGTCGATGCGGAGAAATTCTCGCCATTTCCGTTCTTTCCAGAGCGCCACATTGACGTTCTCAGCATCGGACGCCGCCGCCCCGAGGACCATGCGGCCCTGCTGAAGGCCATGGACCAGACGGGCCTCTATTATTCCTATGACACATTCCTTCAGGCGAAATATCGCGATGCGAGCGATCACCGGACGCATTTTGCGAACACGACGAAAAGGGCGAAATACTTCATCGCCAATGTTGCCAATCTCGACGACCCCAAAAAGCTCAATGATGGCCTGGAGATTGGTCACCGCTTTTATGAAGGCGCCGCAGCTGGCACGATCATGCTTGGTGCCTGTCCGCAGAACAATCCCGTTTTCAACGAGCATTTCGATTGGGACGACTTTGTCATTCGCACCAATACGACGGACAAAGACATTGTCGAGCTCATCACTGAGCTCAACGCTCAGCCTGAGCGGTTGGAGCGAGCGCGCATCGCCAATGTCTCCAACAGTCTGCTCCGTCACGACTATGTGTATCGGTGGGAGCAGGTCCTCGATGTGATGGGTGTGCCCACGACGCAGAAGATGCGCGCACGCAAGGCGCGCCTTCAGGACATGGCCAACACGCTGACCACGCGCGGCGAACTGGCCCGCGCCGATATGGCCCGCGCCGATATGG
>CAYUYV010000052.1:2348-27275 GCA_964449455.1 uncultured Alphaproteobacteria bacterium
TGGCCCGCGCCGATATGGCCCGCGCCGATATGGATCGGGCAGAAACCGCCCAAGCCCGATAACAGTCAGAGCAATCGCAATCACCTGTGGGAGATTAAGTGCCTTGCCACGGGTAATTATGATTAGTCTTCTGTGTGCAGATTATGCCGGCGGGTGTTAAACCGGAGCCACCGCCATTGCGCCATTGCGTTGGCAGGTCCGAGTTTGAGAGCCGCACACAACGCCCCTCAAATCAGTCTTCTGCCCGCTGTGGCAGGGCAGGGTGGGTTTCGCCGACGGTGGTCGCATCGAAAATGAGGGTATAGACCCGGTCCCCGTTCCGCACATGGACCCGATTGGTCTGTGCCGGAAAAGCATCCATGAGGATCCCGTCCTCGATCATCATCTGCGCCAAGGGTGGCGGGGACGCAGCCTCCCGATAGATGATCAGGCGGTCCAGGTGACGTTCCGCGCCGATAAGCGTGAGGGGCACAGGCTGACCATCGGCTCCGGCAACGCGGAAAGCCTCTGTGACCAGCGCAATGGCAAGGCCCACATCCGTTTTGTCCGAGGTGAGGATCAGGGGCCTTCCGTGACGGCGGATAAAGGCCTCCTCCAGGTCATGCATAAAGACCTCATGGATGACCTCCAGACCGCCCGTGCGCGGGTTCACGTCAATGGTCGTAAGGGCCTCGTTCAGGCGGTGGGCGGATACCAGGCCTGCGGCAGCGAGCGTGAGGACGGCCGCGCAAAACAGCACGGCCGCCAAATGCTTCAGGGCAGGGAACGAGTGGGCCATCGCCCGCTCACACAAGAGCCTCAAAGCTCCGGTTCCGGCACGATCTGGTGCTTCAGATCTTCGCCCATCGGCGCCTCTTCATCGGAGAGATCATCGGCCACAAAGAGGATCTCGCTCTCCATGAGGGGCGGATAACCATCCGCCGGCAGAGCGTCAAAACCGACATTGGTCAGTTTCGGCGACATCTCCGCCATCAGATTGCGGCCCGCGCGCCGGCGGAACATGTCAATCCGGCTTTGGGTGACCCGGCGCGGATAATAATTGTTAGTCACATCAATATCCGCCGTCTCCCAATTGGGATCCACGGTCACGGAGCGGATCAGCTTGTCGGTGATGATGAGCTTGCTGGTCTGGCGCGGGTCATAGCGCCAGATCTCGGCCGGGATCCGCAGGGTTTCAGTGGTGCCATCGTCATAATCGATCTTCAGGATGATCGGCATCACGAGGCCGCCGTGATTGGTGAAGTCCAAGAAGTAGAAATTGGCATTGGTGTCGAGGAGCTTGCGTTCCCAGCTCGACAGGGTCCGCAGCCGGGCCCGGTAGATCATGCGCTGGCGCTCGGACACGGTGAACTGATCATTCTCGTTATAGAAATCCAGCAGTTCCGGCTTGCGATCCGTCCGCCGTTCCATGCCGTCATTGCGCTGCTGGGTGATCGACTGGGGCTCAGCCTGGAAACGCGACCGCTCCCAGGCGGCTTCCACATCCGGGTTCAGGGTGTTGAGGCGGGCCCGGCGGACGGCGTCAATGGAAATGTCCACATGGTCCGTGCTGTAGAACCACCCACGCCAGAACCAGTCGAGATCAATGCCGGATGCGTCTTCCATGGTGCGGAAGAAGTCGGCCGGCATGGGGCGACGGAACATCCAGCGCTGGGCATATTCCTTGAACGCATAATCGAACAGCTCCCGTCCCATGATCGTCTCACGCAGGACATTGAGGGCCGTCGCAGGCTTGCCATAGGCATTGTTTCCGAACTGAAGGATCGACTCTGAATTGGTCATGATCGGCACCTGCCGATTGGACCGCATGTAAGGGATCATGTTCCGGGCTTCGCCGCGGCGGGAGGGGTAGTTTTCCTCCCATTCCTGTTCGGCGAGGAACTGGAGGAAGGTGTTCAGTCCCTCATCCATCCAGGTCCACTGCCGCTCGTCGGAATTGACGATCATCGGGAAATACATGTGGCCGATCTCGTGGATGATCACGGAGATCAGGCCGTATTTCGTGCGGCGCGAATAGGTGATGGTACCATTGGCATCTTTCACCGGGCGCGGACCGTTGAAGGTGATCATGGGATATTCCATGCCGCCCACCGGTCCGTTCACGGAAATTGCCACCGGATACGGATAGTCGAAAGTGTATTTGGAATAGACCTCCATGGTGTGCACGACGGATTCCGTCGAATAGCGCGACCATAGGGGCTCGCCTTCGTTCGGATAGAACGACATGGCCATGATGGGCTCTTCGCCCTCATTCTGGGTATAGCCTTGCGCATCCCAGATGAATTTGCGCGACGACGCGAAGGCGAAATCGCGGACATTCTCGGCGACAAAGCGCCAGGTCTTGGTGCCGGTCGGCGGCGTGGTCTCATTCGCCAAAGCTTCTGCGGGCGTCACCACGAAAGCGGGGCGCTCGGCGCTCTTGGCCGCTTCAAAGCGGGCCTTCTGGTCCGCGGTCAGGACAGCGTCCGGGTTCTGCAGCACACCGGTTGAGGCGACGATGTGATCGTCCGGTGCCGTGATGGAGACGTCATAGTCGCCGAATTCCAGGGTGAACTCGCCACGGCCCAGGAAATGCTTGTTGTGCCAGCCTTCGACATCCGTGTAGGCCGCCATGCGCGGGAACCACTGGGCCAGGAGGAATATGCGGTTGCCGTCCGGGAACAGTTCCCACCCGGACCGTCCGCCCATCGTGCGGCTTTCGATGATCGGGAAGGACCAGTCGAGGGCGAAGGTTACGGTCTCGCCGGGTAGCAGCGGCTTGGCAAGATCAATGCGCATCAGCGTGTCGGTGATTGTGCTGGCAAGTGGGTTGCCTTGCGCGTCGCGCACATTGCTGATGGTGAAGCCGCCTTCGAACTGTTCGCGGGCGAGGGCGCCGCGCACCGCGAAGGTGGACAGGCGGCGCGCTTCCGGGGCCGTCAGGGTCTGGGAGAAACGGGAGTCCGGCTTGAAGCGGTTCTGGTCGAGCAGCATCCACAGATAGGTCAGCGCGTCGGGAGAATTGTTCGTGTAGGTCACCGTCTGGGCGCCGCTGAGGATCTGCTTGCCCTCATCAAGGGTCACATCAATGCGATAGTCAGCACCCTGCTGCCAGTAGTCGTGGCCAGGTGCGCCGGAGCCTGTGCGGTAGCTGTTGGGGGTCGGCAGCACTTCTTCAAGCTGACGGAATTTGTCGACAAAAGTGCCCTTGGTCTGAACCACGGACTGGGCGGCTGCTGAGCCTGCCAAACCAACGGCGGTCAACGCCAAGGCTCCGCCAACCCAATGGAGGGCCCGTTTCATCGCTTGCCTGACCATATCTCACCCCTGATAAACCCGGATTATCACTGGCGCGCAGGGTAGGCCATTTCGCCTGCTGCGCAAAGCAAAGGATGCAAGGGTCCATGACACACGACACACCGTCGCCGGCGCAGGCGTTCAATGCCCGTGCGGCTGAGATGCTACCCGGTACGCTTGATATCGAGATGCTCGATCTGCCAGGCCGGATCGCGGCGCGCATGCCCCTGCGCCAAGCCCATCTTGCGCCCAATGGTTTTCTCCATGCAGGAAGCATTGTGTCACTGGCGGACACGCTTTGCGGTTTCGCGACGGTGTTGAATCTCCCTGAAGGGGCATCGGGGTTCACGACCATTGAACTGAAGACGAATTTTCTCGGCACCGCCTTGGAGGGCGTTTTGTTTGCGCAAGCCACGCCGCTCCACAAGGGGCGCACGACCCAGGTCTGGGATGCGGTCGTAAGCCATGGCGAAGGCGGCAAAACCCTCGCCCATTTCCGGTGCACCCAGATGGTGTTGTGGCCGAAGGGGTGATCGATTTGCGTCATCAACACTGCTTGAGCGACGCTTGTTGCGGCAATTGACCCTTCTCCGGATAGGCGGCTACCGCTACCCTTCGGAAGCACAGTGCTATCGATGCACGTAAAGTGTGCATTGATGTGCAAGCATCTGCAATTTCCGAGAGGGGGAAACACGGCCATGGCCAATTCGACCACGGACCAGATGAGAGTGACGGCGATCAATCATCTGGTTGAGGAGCTTGAGACCGAGATCGCGAGGGAACTATCGAACCCTGCATTGTTCGAGACCAAGGACAGCGAAGCTTTCAGCCAGGCCGTCAAGGGGGTCGCTAACTGGGTGGCGTTCAGGGCGAGCCGCCTTGACAGCTATCTGAGCGGGCTTGATTTTGCTGCGTATACGGATGTCATGGCCGAGGCGGGCGCCGTTGTTGTGTCAAGCCTTCTTCGCCAGGCCGCCCGAAATACCCTCGCCTATACCCAAGAACACAGGGTGCATCCTGCGGCGGTCCTTGACTCGGCCTTGGGGCCCAAGGATGGCGTGTCGGATGAGATGCGTGGGCAGATGATCGGGGCCTATGCCGGCACCAAGCGGGTGCTTGAGATGTCGTCGGCCAGGGTTCAGCAAAAGTCGTTCAAGCCGCTTTATGACCTGCTTGATAAACTACAGACCCGCCTTGCGAAAGAGAGGTTGGAGCGGTTCTTAAAGCATGCCCAGGCCTTCAACGCTTCGATCGGCTCGGTGGTGATCGCCATTTTGATCTTTGAGCGGATAAACAAGGCGATTCATGATGAGCTGGAGGCGCCCCAGCGTTCCGCCAAACGAACCCAGAACAAAAAGAATGGAGACCCGTTATTTTACAACACAATCATCATCTACGAAGCATCTCGGGTGATGAGTGAGTATACTGAGACCATGACCATCGAAGGCCGCAAGGACATCGAAACCATGCGGGACGAAATCTCTGTCGAACTCAAGATGGAGGAGGAAGACGACCAGCAGCTCCTGGAAAAATTGGAGCGTCCCGGCGTTGATGAAGCCGTCAAGACGCATGTGTCCGGACAGGCGGCCCTGCGCCATCAGGCACGGGAAGAAACACAGCAACGCTGGGAAGACTTCATTCGCTCCGTCCGGGAACGGGAAGCCACGCTGGAAGGCTTTAAGGGCAAGAGCGTCAATTTTGAAATTCTGCGCGGAAACATCCGCCAGCAACTTGATGCCCTGACCATGGCGTATATGACCGGCGTGATTAAAGGCAATCTGGAAACACTCGATGACCTCACGCGGATTCTGGAAGAGCTCAATTTGAGGCCCATTACCCAGGAGGATGTTATCGGTCTGCTGAAATTGGACCTGCCGGAGAAGACCGAAACGCCGGACCAACACCGTGCTGACCCTTCGGGTCCCGGCATGCCCGACGAGACATCACCTGATTGAGCATGGGGGCTGTGGATCTGTCTCCAGGCCAAGGGGCCATCCACAAATTCGCCCAGGTTCGGGGCCACCGCTAAAAGATGGTATAAACCCTGCGGCGTCGCCAAAGACCCCGCACGAAGCCATCCGGATTGAACGACGCCACGGCCTTCAAGACCCAAGACGCAAAAGGGGAATCGGACATGATTTTCGAAATCCAATCGGCACGGTGCGGCGCGCTGGCGGCCGGCATTCTTGCTGCATCCCTGGCCGTTGCAGGCGCGGCACGCGCCGATGCGCCCATCGAGATCTGCAACCGCACTGAACTGCCCACCGATTGCATGGTCGGTTTTGAAGAGGGCGGTGTGGTCAAGGTGTCCGGCTCACACCGGATCGATGCCGGCCAGTGCCGGGAATATCCGGAAATGCAAGGCGCGATTTACTACCATTGCGTGCAAAAGCAGTTCAATGAGGAAGCCAATCGTTGGCTGGAAATGGGCCGCTGGGAAGGGGATCAAACCTTCTGCGTGCCGCAATATCAAAAGTCCTTCTCCCTTGCCCAGGTGGAGCGGATCACCAAGGACTGTGAAGCCCATGGCTATACGAGCCTCGGCTTTGAGAAGGAAGAAGTCTCCGGCGACGACATCATCGAGATTGATCTCGAAGGTTGATCTCGCCACGACCCAAACAGAAAGCGGCGGGTGAACTGGTCACTCGCCGCTCATTTTTTATCTGCGAGACCGGTTTTATCTGCGAGACCGGTTTTGTCTGCGAGGCCGGTTTTGTGTGCGAGGCTGGTGCCTGATCAATAGGCCTTGGCGAACAACGCCTCCACAATGGCTTTTTCACCGGTCAGCACGCAAGGACCCAGGGTTTCGGGCTGGTCAAAGGGCAGGCAGCGGATGGTCACGCCCAAGGGGTCGAGCTTGGCTTCAGAGGCCTGATCCCCGCACCAGGGCGCCCGGACGAAACCCACCGTCCCCACATAGCTGTTCTCGTCTGCCTCGCCCTTCTTGCCGAAATGGGCGACGAAGTCCTCATAGGTCGTGATATCCGTCCGCGTGCGGGCCTTTTGGCGGGCAAGGGCGTCCTCAAACAGGCAGGACTGGATATCCGCCAGAATGTCCGGCAGCGTGGCCGCAATCTCGCTGACCGGGAGAATGGCCTTCTTGTCCTCCAGCCGATCGCGCCGCGCGAAAGCGGCCTTCTCCTCCGGAATATCCCGAGGCCCGACCTCAAGCAGCACGGGCACGCCCTTGCGGATCCATTCCCATTTCTTCTCCGGCGTCGGAATGTCCCGGCCGTCCACCTTGATGCGCAGGGGCGCTCCGTCATAGGTGGCCGCGTCCAGCATGCCGGCGACTTTCTCGGCATAGGCCATCACTTCGGCGCGGGCGTCGTTATCCCGGAAGATGGGAAGGATCACCACCTGGCGCGGCGCGATCCGCGGGGGCAGGCGAAGGCCGTCATCATCTGCATGGGTCATGATCAGGCCGCCAATGAGCCGGGTGGAGACCCCCCAGGATGTGGTGTGGGGGTGTGCCCAGTCGCCGTCTTCCGTCTGAAAGCGGATATTGGCCGCCTTGGCGAAGTTTTGACCCAGATAATGGGACGTGCCGGCCTGCAGGGCCTTGCCGTCCAGCATCAGGCCCTCAATGCAGTAGGTGTTGACCGCACCGGGAAAGCGTTCGCTTTCGCTCTTTTCACCACAGATTACCGGCATTGCCATATGCTCTTCGACCACCTCCCGGTAGACGTCGAGCATTTTCAGTGTTTCCTCGCGGGCCTCGGCCTCCGTGGCATGGGCCGTATGACCCTCCTGCCACAGAAATTCCGAGGTGCGCAGGAACAGGCGTGTACGCATTTCCCAGCGCATCACATTCGCCCACTGATTGATGAGGATCGGCAGGTCGCGATAGCTGCGGATCCAGTTGGCAAAGGCCTCGCCGATAATGGTCTCGGAGGTCGGCCGGATGATCAGCGGCTCCTCAAGAGGCGCGGCGGGCACGAGCTTGCCGTCCTTGGCCTCCAGGCGATGGTGGGTGACGACGGCCATTTCTTTGGCAAAGCCTTCCACATGGGAGGCCTCCCGCTCGAAAAAGCGCAAGGGAATGAGGAGCGGAAAATAGGCGTTCTCGTGCCCCGTCTCCTTGAAGCGCCGGTCGAAAATGGCCTGAACCGCTTCCCAGATGCCATAGCCCCACGGCTTGATGATCATGCAGCCGCGCACCGGCGCGTTTTCCGCCAGATCGGCGCCGCGAATGACCTGCTGATACCATTCGGCGTAGTTTTCGGCCCGTGTTGGCGAAATGGCTGTCTTTTTGGCTTTCTGTTTGCCGGCCTGGTCCTTTGCCGCGTCGGCCATAGCTGTCTCCTTGCTCAGGCGGATGTGCTGAGGGGGCGATCATTACCGGGCCCGCATGGATATGCGGACGCCGCACACCCCAGTCACTAGCCCAGCCGGCGAGGAGGGACAACACAGAGGGCCCATAGGTGGGTTCAGGGCTGGGCGCCGGCGCACAGGAGGACGGTTTTGCCGGGCTTGCGGGCCCGCACAAAGGCCTCTTGCGCCGTCCGGGCCTCTTCAAGGGGAAAGGTATCGGCGATGACCGGGCGCAAACGCCCGGCGGCCAGATGGCCCATCAATGTGCCCAGGTCTTCCTGGTACCAGCGTGGGCGGGCCTTTCGCAGCTTTTCGATATTATAGCCGAGCACTGCATGGGCCGACACAAAGACATCGAACAGGCTGAAGGATGAGAAGGCCCGGTCAAAGCCGAGGGTGAGAAGATTGCGCCGGCCACCCGGGAAACCGGCCGTGAGACCATAGACCACCAAACGTCCGTTCTCGGACAAGGTCTTGAGGGAGCGGCGGGCATGGCGCCCCCCCACGGCGTCAAAAGCCGCCATGACGCCCGCTCCGTCGGTCAGCCGTTGCACCTCCCGAACGAAATCGCGCCGGCGATAGTCGATGGGCGTGCCCGACAGGCGCTTCACGATGTCTGCCTTGGTCTTTGAGACCGTGCCAAACATCTCAAGATCGAACAGGCCCCCGAGTTCCAGGAGCGCCGTGCCCACGCCGCCGCCAGCCGCATGGATCAAGACCCGGTCGCCCGGTTCCACGGCCGCGCACCGGTGCAGCATCTGGCTGGCGGTGACATAGTTGAGGCACAAGGCGACGACCTCGACCGCCGGCGCATCCTCTGGGACCGGAACCAGGTGGTCAGCCCGTGTACAGACGAAATCGGCATAGCCGCCAAACACGGTGACGCCGGCCACGCGCTGGCCCTTGGCAAATGTCTGGGCGGCGTCCCGGCCGACTGCATGGACCCGCCCGCAGATATCGTAGCCGGGGGTCATGGGGAAAGCGGGCTGGCCTGGATAAAGCCCATTGCGCTGTACGATATCCGCAAAGGCGATGCCCGCTGCTTCAACAGCCACGCAGACTTCGTCAGGGCCCGGCCGGGGCAGGGGCTCTTCGACGAGATCGACCACCGTCGGCCCGCCAGCGGACCGATAGACCACACGCCGATTGTGGACCATGACCTCTCCCCCCGTTTGCCGCCAGACCGGATGGCGCGGTCGGTGAGCACTTGCCGACTCTTATGCTTGGGACGATTCGATCGGTCAAGGAACCGTTAAAGCCTGCTTTGGGGCCGCTACCCTTGTGCCATTTCGGCAGGCTGCTCGGTATTGGCTGGGCCTTGGCCACCGGTCTTGGCGGCAAGGAAGCGCTCCAGGATCTCTCGATCAGCATGGTCGATGGTCACCCCAGTCACCTGGGCGGTCACGCGTACAACCTCACCCGACACTGTTCCGAGCTCCTCGACCTGGACGGAAACCTGGTCCCCAATGTTGAGGCCCTCAAGCGGACGCAAACCAACGCCGGTGCTGGAGACGTTGATGACGGCACCTTCCTGTGTACCGTCGGGGGCCTGGACATTGGCGCGGAGGAAGACATCAAGCCGCAACTCCTGCCGGCGATCTGTCTCGTCGGTAGCGGTCCGGACAACACGGGCGATCTCATGCTCCAGGAGTTCGGTTTCAGAAAGCAGGATGGCCGAAACGGTATGCACTTCTTCGGCCGCCTCGTTGGTTTTCTCCGACAAGGAGACCGTTTCGTTGATCCGTCCCTCGATCGCCTCGAAAGACCGGTTGGCATCTTCGATCAGCGTGTTGATTTGTTCCGTTGTTGCCGTCTGCTGATCCATGGCGCTGGCGATCGTCGCGGACGCATCGTCAAGGTGGTGGATCGTGCGCGTGATTTCGCCGAGAGCCTTGACGGCATCATCAGTCGTGCGCTGAATTTCCTGAACCTTCTGGGAGATGGTTCCGGTGGATTGGGCTGTCTGGCTCGCAAGATGCTTCACCTCATTGGCGACAACCGCAAAGCCCTTGCCTGCCTCGCCGGCCCGCGCGGCCTCAATGGTTGCGTTCAGTGCCAGGAGGTTTGTTTGTTCCGCGATTTCATGGATCAGCTTGACCACGTCACCGATCTCGCTGGCGCTGCGGGAGAGCGCATCGATCGTCTTGCGGGACCGCTCCGTACTTTGCACAGTTTCGTGGGACAGGGCTGACGCGCGGGCCACCTGGGCCGAGATTTCTCGAATTGCGCTGCGCATTTCATCACTCGCCTGGGCCACGGCATTGCTTTGAGTGCGGGTGTGCCCGGCGAGGCTGCCGATCTCCTTGGATGCCGTTTGAAGATCGGATGCGGAGCTGCGCATGGCTTCGGACTGGTTGGATAGATCAGATGCGCTTGATGTGATCGAGCGGACACATTCCCGGGTCTGGCCCTCGATGGTATCGGCCATCCCCCTTAACGCTTCCGCGCGATCCTCGGTGCGGGCCTCCTCCAGCTCCTGCTTCTCAAATTCCATTTCCTGGCGCTCGATCATGGCTTCCAGGAAGGCCCAGCCCCCGGCCGCCAGCTGACCGATTTCGTGCCCGGTATCAAGACCACGGGGCGGCTCGGCCGTTAGGTCACCCTCAGCGATATTTGTGATGGAATTGGCAATCCGGCGCAGCTGCTGGGACATCCGTGTTCCCACGACATACGCAACTCCGCATGCGAGGGCGACCAGCAGGCCACATGTCACGGTGACCAAAATGCCCTCGCGCCAAGCCTGCGCCGACAGGCGTGCTGTACCAGCCTCAATGCGGGTCACAAGGCCGTCCTGGACCGCGAGCAAGGCATTGACATGGCCCGTTGCCAGCTGGAACCAGTCTGAAGCAGACCATCCGTTTAAGGATCGGTCTGGTGTCAGATCGAGCAGGGCCTGGCGGGCATCGGCAAACTCGGACGCCTTGGCCCTTGCAAGAGTGGCCGTATAGATATCCCTGTCTGACTTTTGGGCGTGACGGTCAAATACAGCCTGCCAGACCGCTTCTTCTGCCGACAGGGTGGAAAACCGCAAATGGGCTTCACGGTCATAACGCCCATTGGCATGGAGGACTGCGCCGATGGCTCGGCCAAGGCCGGCTTGATCCTTCATTTCCAGCAAGGCGCCCAGGGCAATAAAGTCGCGGGACATGTCCGGATCTGGAAACGCGAGCGACACTTCCGAGGTCATATCGATGAGGGTACGGATCGTTCCTGTGTATTCGACGAGGACCTCTTCGGGCGTCACTGCCGCTGCGTCGACCGCGCGCCGGATGTCGGCAAGCCGATCCAGCCGGCGTGCCACCTCGCGCGTAGCGGTCGAGAAATCTTCGGAACGCAGAAAGCGACTGGGGGAAAGCAGGCTTGCCTTAAACGCGGTGAGGCCGGTGTCCGTCCGGGTGCGGTAGGACTGCATTTCTGCGGCGAAACGGCGGCGATCCCGCCGTGTCAGAATGCCGGCTGAGGTGCCGCGTTCGCCTTGAAGCGCGTGGATGAGGCGGCCGGCATCGCGCACAATGGTGATGTCTGGTTGGCGCGCCGTCACGCTGAGGGCCACGCTCCATTGCTCTGCCACCAGGACACCTGCCAGCCCGATCAGCCCAAGAAGCGGAAGGGCCACAACGGCCATGAGCCTTTGGCGCACAGATCCTGCGCAGATGCGGTCTGACAGTTTGGATATCCAGTTCACGATGCTGCTGATGCGCATTCCAACGGCCCCTTTTCCATCCCGCTCCTCGGGCTGGCACTGTGTTGAGAACCGTTGCGCCGTCTGGGTTAAAACCGGTTTAAATACCATTGATGCGTGAGGGTGACCCGAGCCACCCCGCAGGAGTGTGTCTCGACGGCTGTCCCGCATGAGTCGAAGTCGCGCCTGTCATTGCGCCCGCTTGGTCCGGATCTGTTTGGCCGAGAACATGGCATTGGGGCTGTACACGATTGACCGTGGGTCTTGAGGCAAAAACCGTGTCCATGGTGGGAGGTCCTCCATGTCCCGCCAAGCCTTTTGAAAAGGGTGGTGCAGGAGAGATCTCTGGCTCTCGAAAGAAGTTGTTTACAGGTCGGCAATGCGTGCCTATTCTATTAGGGTTTCGAGACTTGTAGGGGTGCTGTCATAAAAATTTGTTTTGAGTTTGACAGCATTGGTCCAGCCGAAATCCACCGAGCAAAACCTTGTTGAAAAGAGAGTGGCTCAGTATTGAGTTGTGCCACTCTCCATGGGATCATCTCATGCGTTCGATATGTCTTTCGTTTTACAGTAAAAGCTGGAAAGACAACAGTAGATATTGGGAGAGGTGACAATGGCAACAAGCATTTACTTGTAGGTCTGCCATCGGATTTATATCGGTCGCTCGATCCATTCATGACGGTGGCTATGTTTCCGACAGGCAAGTCGGACCTCTCCCTTGCACAATGACTTCGAGCTTAGCCCGGTTCACATGCTTTGCCATGGCGTGACCACTGAGACGAGTCCTTACGTCTTTGCCTTCAGTGTACACCCGGCCATGCGGCCTCTCATCTGCAATGCAAAATCCGCGTTCTAGGAAGCATGACACCAGATCTCTAGCGACAGACTATAGCGCTCTCAAAGGCGCTCTTGGCCGAGGCCAAAACGGTCAATACACTGACGGATTGGGAGTTTTCTGATGAGCACGATCGGTTTGAGCACACTCAATGGCGACAATGGTTCAGCCCTGAACGGTGATGGCGGCGACGACATCGTGCTCTTTGAGACACCTGGCGACCCGATGCCTGCAAATCAGCCGCCTGTTGCCGTGGATGATGAGTTTTCAACGGACGAAGAGACGCCGTTTTCAGGCAGTGTCTTTATTGATCTTGACAGCGATATTCTAGAAACGGTGTTGAGCGGGGCAGATGCATCGGTCGACGTTGAAAGCTATCGGGTGCGCCTTGCGGCAGGCGATCCCCTGGACCTGACCGTTGGTGTCATGACACCGGAAATTGGCGGGATAGGCACGCTTGACCTGGTACTGGCCCAGGATCTGTCAGGGTCTTTCAATGACGACATCGAAACCTTGCAAACCCTTGCGCCGGATCTGTTCGACGCTGTGCTCGCGTCCGGGTTCGATGCCACCTTCGGTGTGACAAGCTTTTCCGACAAGCCCATCGATCCGTTCGGTGATCCTTCGGTGGATTTTGCCTATCGGACGGATCTGCCACTGACCGATTCCCGGACAGATTTTCTTGACACGATCAATGGTCTTTCCATCGCGGCCGGTGTTGACAGTCCCGAATCCCAGCTTGAAGCCTTATTACAGATCTCTTTGCGGGAGGAGGAAATCGGTTTCCGGCCGGGTGCGGCCCGTGTCGTCGTTCTGACCACCGATGCCAATTTCCATCGGGCCGGTGATTTCTCTTCGGCTCCTCCCAATAATGGCGACGATGTCCTCGATGGTGTGCCGCCGGGGACCGGTGAAGACTATCCATCCATCGTCCAGGTCCGGGATGCGGTGCTCAATGCGGGCATTGTGCCGATTTTCGCCGTTACCGAAGGTATTGCGCCCGTCTACGAAGACCTCGTGACCGAACTCGGGGTCGGCTCCGTGGTGATCCTTGAGTCCGACAGCAGCAACATTATCCCGGTCATCGAGGAAAGCATTGAGATCGCCACGACCACGATTGAGGGTGCCGTCGCCGGTGACGAATTTGGGTTCGTGAGCAGCTTCAGCCCCGAAGAAGGCTTTTCCGACGTGGAAGCCGGCCAGAAGGTCGAGTTCACCATCACGCTTGAAAACACCGATCTCGACGCCATGGCGGACGCGCTCACCTTCTCGATTCCGGGCTTCGGCGCCGTTGAAATCGATGTTGAGCTTGTCATCCAGGATTTCGACCCGGACGATGATCCCCTCACGGTCATTGCAGTGGATGGCGACCCGACCGCCATCGCCAACACCTTCGCTTTGACAAGCGGGGCCACTGTCGCCATGGCTTCAGACGGCACGTTCGACTATGATCCCAACAATGCCTTCGAGAGCCTGTCCGAAGGTGAGACGGGGACGGATAAGTTTACCTACACCATTTCGGACGGCAATGGGGGCACGGACACCGCCACGGTGACCGTCACGCTCTCCGGCGTGAACGATGATCCCGATGGGATCGATGATTCTGCGGAAACCGACAAAAACACCGTTTTGTCCGCGATTGATGTCCTGTCCAATGATACAGACATTGATGCGAGCGACAGCCTGACGATCGACAGTCTGAATATTGCGGGCACGCTTGGTCTCGTTACCGACAATGGGGATGGTACAGTTTCATACGACCCCAATGGCCAATTCGACAGTCTGGGCAAAGGTCAGTCGGCGACGGACAGCTTCACCTACACGGTCAGCGATGGGAATGGCGGCACCGATACGGCGACGGTCACGGTGGTGATCAATGGGGTTGATGTCGGCATCAGAGTCCTGGATGGCAAAAAGACCGAAGGCGACAGCGGCCCTACGCCGTTCACCTTCAACATCAACCGGGCCGGCGACCTTAGCGGTGAGCTCACGCTCAAATACACCGTCGAAGGCACGCAAGCCGATGCCATGGATTTCTTCGGCGGCACTCTTCCGACCGGAACTGTCACTTTTGCAGACGGTATGGGAGGCAACCAGGTCATCACTATTGATGTGAATGGTGATCTTGGTCCGGAACCGGATGAAACCTTCCAGGTGTCCATTATGGACATCACGGAGGAAACCTCCAGTATGTCGGGCACCATCGCGGAAACCGCGCAGGATGTCAGCCTGTCGCTCACCACACTCGACCGCACCGATGCGTCGACGCTTGATGTGTCCGGCACCATTGCCATCGGCGACGCCGCCGGCGCCACCCAGTTCAACATTGTCTATGTGATCGACGTGTCTGGAAGTACGGACAGCGACACTTTCGACAACAGGGCAAAATTCCGCGGTGATACATCCGTAGGCGATCAAAATGGTGATGGCAATGAGGATGACATTATCGATGCGGAGATCGCCGCCTTCAAGGTCCTGACATCCTCCCTGGTCGCAGCCGATCTCGGCGACCAGCCCCTCAACATCATCGCCTTCGAAGAAAGTGTGCGGGAGGAATTCGAAGGGCTGGTGAACCAGGACACGGATGACAACGGAGTTAATGACACAAACGCGTTCCTGGAAAGTCTGCAGGGCGGCGGCACAACCAATTTTGAAGCACCACTCCAGGCGGCCATTGAGTTTCTCAACGCGCAGGCCGGCGGCGAGAATTTCATCTACTTTCTCAGCGATGGCGATGCGCAGACGGGAGCGATCCTGGATGAAGTGTCTATGCTGACGAACCCGGATGGTCTGGATGCGACCATCCGGGCGATTGGCCTTGGCAATGGGGCCAATCTCAACTCGCTCGATCTCGTCGATGACGGTATGGACAATGACTCGGCCGAACGCGTTCTTGATCCGGCATCCTTGGAAGCAGGGCTGACCCGGTCTTTCATCGACCCGGCTGAAATCGACCGGCTTGAGCTCAGCGTTAACGGAACGCTTGTGGCGACATTGCAGCCCGATGAGCTGACCAACGACCTTTTCGGTCTCAGCTACAGCGCCACGCTCACAGGTCTCGATGTGAGCATGGATGACACGATCACGTCCAAGGTGGTCTTTGACGACGTGAGCAATACGTCCATTGAGACGTCCCAGACCGTTGAGATGCTGATGGGTATCACCCCCGATGCGATGGGGCTGATCATCAATGATGATGGGGACGCAAACACGTCGCCGGTTGCTGAGGATGACAGTTTTGTTTCTGATGTGACTGTTGAGGATGTGGTTGGCACGGTGTTGGCGGATAATGGGAACGGCGCCGACAGCGATGCGGATGGTGACATGCTGAGCGTGACGGCCGTGAACGGACAAGCGGCGGATGTGGGCTCTGAGGTCACGCTGACCAATGGCTCGCTGCTCACTCTTGAGGCGGATGGCTCATTCCTGCTCATCTATGATCCGGCCTTTGACGGTCTGGCGCCCACGGACAGCGTCACGGAAAGCTTCACCTATACGCTTGAGGATGGCCGGGGCGGCAGCGACACCGCAATGGTCACGATCACGGTGGACGGATTGATGGCAGGGGGGCTCCTTGGAACCTCTGTCGGCACCATAATCGATGGGGATGCGGGGCGGGACACCATTGTGGGCCTGTCCGGCAATGATCTCATTCGCGCAGACGGCGGCCGTGATCTGCTGTTCGGAAGCCGGGGCGACGACACCCTCCTTGGTGAAGATGGCTTTGACACTCTGAATGGTGGATCCGGCAATGACAGCCTCAATGGGGGTGCCTCTGACGATACCGTCAATGGCGGGGCCGGCGATGACACCATCCAGATCTCGAACGGTCTTGGCTTTGACCACATTGATGGTGGTGACGGTACGGATGTTCTGCAGGCGTCTCGGAACAATCTGACCCTGGGCCTGTCGTCCATCCGTGATGTGGAGGTGATCGACTCCCAGGGCTTCACCAATATCCGCATTGTCGGGACAAGCGCAGCCAACAGTTTCGACTTCAGCGCCGTGACGCTGAACGGCATTTCCTCGATCTCCGGCCAGAGCGGTGCGGACACCATTATCGGTTCGGCGGGTGGTGATAATATCCAGGGGAATGGTGGTTTTGACAGTCTCGTGGGTGGGGATGGGAATGACACGCTGGAGGGCGTCAATGCCAATGACACGGTGGAGGGCGGTCTGGGCGATGACCTGATCCTGTTTGACGGTCAGAGCACGGGCCGTGATGTGGTTGATGGTGGTGCTGACAATGACACGATCCAGGCCCTTCGGAACAACACGGTGATCGGCCTTGAATCGGTTGAGAATGTGGAGACCATTTCCGGGAACGGCTTTGCGAATGTGAGCATTGTCGGTGGCCAGGGTCAGACCCTGTTCGACTTCTCCGGTGTGACATTGACGGACATTGCCTTCATTGACGGTTCTGGTGGCCAGGACATGCTGATCGGGTCTGCGGGGGATGATGACCTGCGGGGCGGTGCGGGTCCTGACACCCTGTCGGGGGGGATGGGCAATGACACGCTGAGGGGGGATAACGGAACGGATGTGTTCGTGATCGCGGATGGTTTTGATGATGACACGATCGTGGATTTTGATCCTGTTCGGGAGCGTCTTGATGTGTCCGGCATCACGGATGTGACGGATTTTGATGATCTGGATACGAGCGGCGATGGCATGGTGACGGAGGCTGATGCCCTGGCCAGCCAGACGGTTGATGGGTTGGTGCTGACCTTTGCCAGCGCATCCGTCCTTATCGAGAGCGTCACGGCCCTTGAGGAAGACAACTTCATCCTCTGACGGGCTCGCCATAACCCTCACAGCTCAATCAGCCGAAGGCCGTTCCCAGCCCCCCGGGAACGGCCTTTTTTGGATCCCAGCATGTGTGATGATTGAGGGGGGCACTCAACCCAAGACACCATAAAATATTGCGACAAACGCAGCTGCACTTTCTTAAAATCAGATATTTACAATCCCGCAATATGCACGTATGACTATCTTCAGAGGTGGCGGGGGTTGTTTGAGTCGGGCTTATACAGGTTGGCTAAGCTTCGAGGGGTTTTTAAGAGTTAGGCAATATAGATAAAATTGCCCTCAAATGAAATGGCTCAAAAAGCGGTCATTTCATCCTGATAAGCTTAAATACTTCCATTCTAAATGTCCCCTCTGTTGCAAAAGAGTGTGCTTGTTTTGCAATCGACATTTGGAGAGATCACTGTGAGACCATATCGCGACCCATGAATACGGCATAGGCCTGCTGCTCACATCTTTCGCACCTGTAGCGATGCAATCTTTGGTGGTGCAAAAGGCAATAGCCAGTCTACCGACAATTTAATCCGTTTTTTGATTTTCCTTTCCTCGCGGGGCCGTTCTGCATGTGTGCACGGAACGATGAGGCGTGCGTGGCAAGCACCGCAAATACGACACGACGACGACAGATCTCCAAGGCATGGGCCGGTTTGCCGACGCAACGATGCGGGCTCCATCGGCAAATCACCATGCAATCCACATCACACTGAACATGGGGTTTGCCATGACAACGATTGATTTGAGCACACTCGACGGCACAAACGGTTTTGTTCTGAATGGGATTGATGCGGATGACGAAGCTGGCCGGTCCGTATCGGGCGCAGGCGATATCAATGGGGATGGAATCGATGATGTGATCATCGGTGCGCGTCTTGCGGACTCCGATGAGACCGGCACCGGCGAGACCTATGTCGTTTTCGGTCAGTCCGGCGGATTCGGGACGGCAGGTTTTGACCTGTCCACCCTTGATGGCACCAATGGTTTCATTTTGACCGGCATTGATCTGGCGGATCTGTCCGGAACCGCCGTGTCCGGAGCCGGTGATGTCAATGGCGACGGCATTGATGACCTCGTCACCACCGCCATTTTCGCCAATGGTCCGGCCGACAACACTGGGGAAACCTATGTGGTCTTCGGCATATCAGGCGGGCCGGGAACCGCCAATGTGGACCTATCAACGCTTGATGGCAGCAATGGTTTCATCCTGAGTGGGATCAATGAAGACGACCGCTCCGGCTTCTCTGTCTCCAACGCGGGCGACGTCAATGGCGATATGATCGGAGATTTGATCATTGGAAGCTCGGCGGGCTCTGCATATGTGGTCTTTGGCAGTTCCGGGGGGCCGGGAACAGGGACTGTCGACCTCTCATCTCTTGATGGCACTAATGGCATTATTCTCAATGGCGGTGTCTCGGATGGTCAGGCCGGCTGGGCCGTTTCGGGAGCCGGGGACGTCAATGGTGATGGTGTTGACGATGTGATCGTCGGTGCACCGGCCGCTGATGTGGTGCTGGGCAACGATAACGCCGCAAACATTATGGGCGAAGATCGGGGGCAGGCTTATGTCGTCTTCGGAGAATCCGGCGGGTTCGGCTCGTCCAGTATCGAATTGCTCTCCCTTGACGGTGTCGATGGCTTCGCCCTGAACGGCATCGAGGCGTCTGACACGGCCGGCCGCTCCGTGTCCGGTGCTGGAGACGTCAATGGGGACGGTCTTGATGATCTGCTTATCGGGGCGCCCAATGCCGACCCCAATGGGGGCGGATCCGGTGAGGCCTATGTGGTCTTCGGAGTATCCGGCGGACCCGGCATGTCGAGCGTGTTTTTGTCTGAGCTTGATGGCAGCAACGGTTTTGTGCTCAACGGTGTGGCCGCCGGTGATCAGGCTGGCACCGCCGTCTCGAACGCTGGCGACGTGAATGACGATGGTATTGACGACCTGATCGTGACGGCTTTTCTTGCCGATCCGAATGGCTCCAATTCAGGCCAGGCCTATGTGGTCTTCGGGATGTCTGGCGGCCCTGGCGTATCACAAATCGAGCTTTCCGGGCTTGACGGTGAAAATGGGTTTGTCTTGAACGGTGTCGGTTCCTTAAACCGTCTGGGTCGGGATGTTTCCGGCGCTGGAGACGTCAATGGTGATGGCGCTGATGACGTGATCATCGGAACACAGTCCAACGAGGCCTATGTGGTGTTCGGCGCTTCCGTTAACACGTCGCCGGTTGCTGAGGATGACAGTTTTGTTTCTGATGTGACTGTTGAGGATGTGGTTGGCACGGTGTTGGCGGATAATGGGAACGGCGCCGACAGCGATGCGGATGGTGACATGCTGAGCGTGACGGCCGTGAACGGACAAGCGGCGGATGTGGGCTCTGAGGTCACGCTGACCAATGGCTCGCTGCTCACTCTTGAGGCGGATGGCTCATTCCTGCTCATCTATGATCCGGCCTTTGACGGTCTGGCGCCCACGGACAGCGTCACGGAAAGCTTCACCTATACGCTTGAGGATGGCCGGGGCGGCAGCGACACCGCAATGGTCACGATCACGGTGGACGGATTGATGGCAGGGGGGCTCCTTGGAACCTCTGTCGGCACCATAATCGATGGGGATGCGGGGCGGGACACCATTGTGGGCCTGTCCGGCAATGATCTCATTCGCGCAGACGGCGGCCGTGATCTGCTGTTCGGAAGCCGGGGCGACGACACCCTCCTTGGTGAAGATGGCTTTGACACTCTGAATGGTGGATCCGGCAATGACAGCCTCAATGGGGGTGCCTCTGACGATACCGTCAATGGCGGGGCCGGCGATGACACCATCCAGATCTCGAACGGTCTTGGCTTTGACCACATTGATGGTGGTGACGGTACGGATGTTCTGCAGGCGTCTCGGAACAATCTGACCCTGGGCCTGTCGTCCATCCGTGATGTGGAGGTGATCGACTCCCAGGGCTTCACCAATATCCGCATTGTCGGGACAAGCGCAGCCAACAGTTTCGACTTCAGCGCCGTGACGCTGAACGGCATTTCCTCGATCTCCGGCCAGAGCGGTGCGGACACCATTATCGGTTCGGCGGGTGGTGATAATATCCAGGGGAATGGTGGTTTTGACAGTCTCGTGGGTGGGGATGGGAATGACACGCTGGAGGGCGTCAATGCCAATGACACGGTGGAGGGCGGTCTGGGCGATGACCTGATCCTGTTTGACGGTCAGAGCACGGGCCGTGATGTGGTTGATGGTGGTGCTGACAATGACACGATCCAGGCCCTTCGGAACAACACGGTGATCGGCCTTGAATCGGTTGAGAATGTGGAGACCATTTCCGGGAACGGCTTTGCGAATGTGAGCATTGTCGGTGGCCAGGGTCAGACCCTGTTCGACTTCTCCGGTGTGACATTGACGGACATTGCCTTCATTGACGGTTCTGGTGGCCAGGACATGCTGATCGGGTCTGCGGGGGATGATGACCTGCGGGGCGGTGCGGGTCCTGACACCCTGTCGGGGGGGATGGGCAATGACACGCTGAGGGGGGATAACGGAACGGATGTGTTCGTGATCGCGGATGGTTTTGATGATGACACGATCGTGGATTTTGATCCTGTTCGGGAGCGTCTTGATGTGTCCGGCATCACGGATGTGACGGATTTTGATGATCTGGATACGAGCGGCGATGGCATGGTGACGGAGGCTGATGCCCTGGCCAGCCAGACGGTTGATGGGTTGGTGCTGACCTTTGCCAGCGCATCCGTCCTTATCGAGAGCGTCACGGCCCTTGAGGAAGACAACTTCATCCTCTGACGGGCTCGCCATAACCCTCACAGCTCAATCAGCCGAAGGCCGTTCCCAGCCCCCCGGGAACGGCTTTTTTTATGCGCCTGCATGGTCGGGCGGGACAATGCTTGTGAGGCTGCTTGAACGCACGGCGCAATTCGGTTCATCCTGTGAAACGGTTGGTCGGGGTATAAGCCCACTTCCGCTTCATGGGGCGACGGGGACGGTAAGTCATGACAAAGAACGTCATTGCCAAACAGCGGGCAAATCTCAGGCTTTCAGAAGTGAGGTTCAATCCGCTTTATGAGCGACTCATGGTGGTGCTGACCGGCATGAATGGCCGGTTTATGCTGGCCGCTCTCAAGAGATTTGGCGGTGATATCCATGGCGACCTGCTTCTGACCGATGAACATGTGCTATTCCGTTTGACCTGGGAGCAGCGTCTGGTGGGGGCTGACGACCACTCGCTGGAGATCGCCCTTCGGGACATCCGCTCCGTCAGGGTTGAGCCGGCATTGCTGCCCTTCAGAAAAATCATCGTGCTCGAAACAGAGCAGACGGATCATCGGTTCTATATCTTCTTCTCGCCGAACAAGCGTTTTCTCACGGCCCTGGAAAGCCGGATCGGTTGAGAGTGTTTTTGGGTTTCTATGGAACGGGGAACATCACAGTGTTCTGTTCCTGGATTATATGGGCTGAAGATATGCATCCAAAGGACCCAGATGGATGGTCCCGTCTTCGGTACTGAAGGCTATCGAGACGTCCCGGAACGTCCGTCTGCGGACTTCTGATCCAAAAACGACACGAGAAACACCATATTGCTCGCGTGGCTCTTGGGTCAGGCATTCGCGACGGAGCCTGCCGATTATTCGGGCGAATTCCTGACCCGCCACACTAGGATAAGGCATCGCCGTGCATCTTGGTGGCCCAATTTTGGTTATGGACGCCATTCCAGGACGCTATAGAACCCCGATTGACCGGCCATATGGCCAGGGTCCCCGCAACGCCGTTATGGACCAACTAAGCCGTCGGTATTTGGAAGACCTCGCCCCTTGTCCGAGCATGATTGGGGCTACGGCCCTGTCATCCGAGACACCAAGCTGTGCTTCACCATAGTCAAGATACGGACTGGCCTCATATTTTCGGCAACCCTGCAAAAAAACAGTGACGCCATGAATTCCCCGGTCGCAGACGATCATCCAACGGAGGACTTAAAGCCCACGAAAATTGCGGGAGATCCGGGCGCTTGAGAGCGTCAGTTCGGTCGCTGTGCTGCAGGCCACTCAAAAGGTCCCGGCAGGAATGGTCTCGGTCCGTCCTTGGCCCAAGTGAACGGGCGAACGGCTCAAAGCGTCAGGGCCTTTGTCCATTCGCTGGCCATGAAGGTTTCGGATGTCATTTGGAATATGGAAACACTCGACGGTCATCTTTCTGACATGCGACGTTTCATACAGGACAAACGGATGGGACAGCACTTTCCAGCAGACGATCATCCAAACGATCAGGACCGCGCGGACATCATCGCCTATCTGGTGACATTGGCCGAGTGATCGAGCGCCTTCTACAGGGTTTTCGACGTCAGAGTGGCCGGCACTGCGCCGGTTCGGATTGGAGACATGCGTATGCCGATGATTGGGATTGGCAGAATGGCGGCGGCCCCAGTGCCATGGACGGCACTTCCCCTTTCTGTCCTTCTGGGGCTGGCGGCACCAGCGGGCGCAGCCGCGTCAGAGGGGGAGGTCCATGGGGATGGCCATCGTCACCATGTGTCTCTTCTGATTGGCGGAACGACGGTGCCGGAAGCCGATCACACAGGTGTCACCTATGGGATCGACTATGAGTATGTCCTGACACACCGCTTTGGCGTGGGCGTCATCGTTGAGCGGGCCGAGGGTGAGATTGACGCCACATCCGTGTTCGCCGTCACTGACATCCATCTGACACCCGCATTCGTTTTGCAGCTCGGGCCCGGTGTGGAATTCGAGGGCGGTGAGGAAATTGCCGTCGGCCGCTTCGGCGCCTATTACGAGTTTGACATTGGTCCGATCACGGTCGCACCGACGGTCAGCTATGACCTGTCCGAGAAAAACGATGCCGTGATCTATGGTATTCTCCTTGGACGGAAATTTTGAACCCTCCATGACATTATGAAACCGCCATGCCTTGGGCTACAGGCGGGCGGGCGATGGGGGCCCATTAATAGATGGGAGCCCATTAATAAGAGACGGGCCCCTGAACCTGGAAAACAGTCCCATAATGTAATGGGATCCTTCACTTGCATGGGCGCCGTTTAATTTCGATCTCGATTGCCTGGGACGAGACATGAAGGTCCGTGCCCATTGAGGGAGGCGCATTTATTTTCAGACCCGGGAACACTCTCTTTCGAAGGGGCTTCACCGCATCCAGCCCTTCCCGGGCACTGTCATGGACCGGTTGATCCGTCTCGGATGTGTCCTTGCCGCGTCCCGGGCCGTGTTTATCCCAGGTCGCTGTTGCGAGGCTAAGCTTTGTGATGTGTTGGCGCAGTGGCGAATACGCCTCCATCCGCGCACATCCGTTTCGCCCCTCGGGTTGCGCCAGGGTCGACGATCGCCCAACAAGGGCCCTTGACGGACAAGAGCGGCAGTCCCGCTCGGCAGCGTGTGGTGCTCGCTATTTCAGCGTTCGTACCGCCTTCAGGGGGGCAGAACATGCCTTGTCAATCACGGCCTCGAAACGGTCACCGATGGTCTTGATCCGGAAATTATCTTCCGCATACCGACGGCCAGCCTGACCGGCCTGGGCCGCAGCATCCGCATCGTCCAGATACCGTTTTGCCGCAGCCACGAGCCCGTCTGCATCTTCCGGTTCGACACTCGTGCCCGCGCCGGCACCATTCACGACCTTTGCGGCAAGGTTGTCGCGGGGCGCAGCCAGCACAATGGGGCGGCCCGAACACAGATAGCTGTAGACCTTCGAGGGGACCGAGAACTCCCCTGCATCCCGCTCAATGACCGCCACCAGCACATCGGCGCTCGCCAGGACATTTGAGAAGTCTTCAAAGGGCTGGAGCGGCAGCAATGTCAGGTTGGGCAGATCTTCTTGCGCCTTGACCTCCTGGAGGGTGTCCATACCGACACCGCTTGCCACCACGACAACTTGGGCCGTGGTTTCCCGCGCAAGGGCGAGCAGGAGATCCGGATTGTGCTTAAGCGCCAGCGTGCCCGAATAGAGGACAACTTTCCGGTCGCCAAGGCCTTGTCCATGCGCCCACGGATTATCGCGATTGCCGACATGAATATCGTCGATTGCACCCCAATTGGGAATGACGGTTGTCTTGGCCTCCGGCACGCCCCAAGCCCGGGTCTGGTCGAGGAATGCATCCGTCACGAGAACAACGTGATCGGATTGCTGGAGCTGGGAGCGATCGAGGGCCCGGTAATAGGCGGACACGGCGTGACCGACCCCTGGAAGTTTGCGCGGCAAAATCCGTGTAAGGGCAATGCTGTAGAAATCCTGGCACCAGAACACGAAACGGGCGCCGGATGCGCGACAGCCGCGCAGGATGTGTTGTTGCGCTTCCGTCGGTGTATTGCCAGACAGCACGAGATCCGGCTGCTCCAGTTGAATAAGCTTGGCAACGGCCCGACCATATCCAATGTCGCCGAAGCGGCGTGCGATCAGATTGGACTTGGAATAGGACTGACCCGGATTGACGCCCAAAAACCGCAGTGATTGAGGATCTTCGGGGCTGGTCTTCATGCGCCCCTTCGGCCCGGCATCCGAGGCAAAATAGGCGTGGACAATCTCGTGGCCGCGCTCGGCGAGCTCACGGCTCAAGGCTGTCTGAAAGGGGTGGCCAGCATAGTCGTGAACGAAGATTTTCATGGGTCAAACCGCTATTGCGCCGCGCCTTTTGTGGTTGGCTCCCCGTTCCGCAGTCCACGAATGGGTCTTTCCCACCCTTGCCGAAACGGTTCGCCTGACACCCAGTCAAGTTTGGCGTGAATAAGCCGAATGTCGAACTTGCTACCGCGCACCCCGAGGGAACCCGGTACGGTCCTTATAGACAGTCTTTTTTCCGAAATCGCGACAATCCTCTCCGCCATGGGCTTTATCGACATCATCTCTTCCGAACCGCTCTGCACAGGCCCGTCGAAATCTCCTCGTGCCAGCGGATCGGTCCTACACCATCGTCGATAAACAGGCAGGACCCCGGATAGTCCGTCATGCCCTTATGCCGGTCTACCCCTATGCCGGTCTACCCCT
>CAYUYV010000052.1:27375-29068 GCA_964449455.1 uncultured Alphaproteobacteria bacterium
TATGCCGGTCTACCCCTATGCCGGTCTACCCCTGTGCCAGTCGACGGGCCCTCCTGAGCGTCCACCAGTTTGACACCGGAGTGTTCGCCGCTGTAGTCCCGCTTCATTGGTGCCCAGACGGCGAAGGGTCGCTGAAATCACACATCTCGAGAACGCTAATGTGTCGTCCATTATGGGCAAGAGAGAGGCGTTCGGAAAACAGCTTCTCCCGGTCGGTTTTGCTGTTCGACGTGGCCCGACAGGCGCAACTTTCAGGACGGTTAAGATTATCCGGGTCAGGTTTATTACGATCCGGATACATACGGGCCGATGCGGGCAGAAAAATCGCACGGTTTCTTTTGTGACAGGTGTCGAGGACAGTTTGAGCGACCACATACACTCGCTGGCTGAACGCCTTACCCATCGCAATAAGGGGCAAAACAACCAGGACTCAAGGACAGCCTCAGGTCGTTCCTCGTGTTCCCGATGGGACCTGAGCCGGCCCAACAGAAGAAAAGGCGAGAGCGTTTCAGGAAGCCATAAGCCACGCGCAATGATCCACGAGCACAACAATGAACGAGCGCTATGATCAGCGAGCCCGATGCTCAACGAGCAAGGCGTTCGATACGTGCAGTGATCAAATGGAAAAGAGGTCTTGCGAACGCGCATGAGGTTCGCAAGACCGAATATACTAGTGGTGTCGTACCAGGATCGTCTTCAGACCGCGCCTTTGGAGCCGAGAACAGCTGGAACGGTGCGGATCATGATCACGATGTCCGACCAGAGTGTCCAGCGACGCACATAGGTCGCGTCAAGCTCGCACCGATAATCAAAAGACGTGTTGCTGCGACCACTTACCTGCCACAGACCCGTAATGCCAGGTCGTGTCGCGATGTAGTAGCGGAACAGGTCCTCATAGCGCTCACATTCATAGTTCTGGATCGGCCGCGGACCAACGAGGCTCATCTCTCCGCGCACGACATTGAGCAATTGTGGCAGCTCATCAAGGCTTGACTTACGCAGGAAATTACCAAGACGTGTAATGCGCGGATCATTGAACAGCTTGCCGTGGGTGCGCCATTCCTCCGCCGCTTGCGGGTCGGACTCCAACAAGTCATCAAGACGCTGCTGCGCATCAACCAGCATGGTGCGCAGTTTGAGGCACCAGAATTCACGGCCGCCAAGACCCACACGTTTTTGACGGAAAATCGCCGCTCCGCCATCCTGCGACCGGATCAGGATCATGATCAAAAGCAGCAATGGCGACACCAACACAAGCGCCGGCACCGCAACAGCAAGGTCTAATGCCCGTTTCATGAAACCGGTGATACCTCTCGGTACATCGGCCGGCGATGTTGCGGAATATTCGGTGTCTGAGCCGTGCTCAACGATTTCAACATAGTGCGCGAGAGTATCTGTCACTGTCCCCACCACCCCAAATGCGTCGATTCGTTGTCCTGTCGATAACCGCAACCCTAAAATTTCGGCGAATATATTCACACAGGCACTTTTCTGGCAACCCCGCGTTTCGGGAAAATGACTTTGCCGCTCCCCGGATCGCAGTCCCCGCCAGCACCTATGAAATGAGCCAAACCAGAGGGGTTGTTCGCGTCAGCATAAGCACATTCTTGAAGGAGCGGGGTGGCACCCAAGCCACACAAACGCCCTAAAGATGCTACTGACGGTAATGTGGCGCGTTTCCTCGACCAACGGA
>CAYUYV010000053.1:0-19275 GCA_964449455.1 uncultured Alphaproteobacteria bacterium
CTGGGACAGTGCACCCGCTAGCCGCTGCGAACACGCTGTGATGTGAGGATCGCCATGCGTCGCGTCGTTGTCACGGGCCTCGGGCTCGTCACACCCCTCGGAACCGGTGTCGAGACCACCTGGAAAAACCTGATTGAGGGACGCTCCGGTGCCAAAGGCATCGAAGGCTTTGACGTGTCCGCGCTGCCCTGCAAAGTCGCCTGTCAGCTCCGGCGCGGCGATGGATCGGACACAAGCTTCAATCCCGATGATTGGGTCGAGCCCCGTGAACAGCGGCGCTTGGACGATTTCATCATTTTTGGCCTGGCTGCGGCCCAACAGGCCATAGATCAGTCCGGCTACAAGCCGGCCGACAAAGAGGCGGCCTGCCGCGCCGGTGTCCTTCTGGGGTCGGGCATCGGCGGCTTGCCCACCATTGAGCAGACCGCCATCACGCTGCATGAAAAGGGGCCGCGCAAGGTCAGCCCGTTTTTTATTCCCAGTGCGCTGATCAATCTGCTTTCCGGTCAGGTGTCGATCCGCTTCGGGCTCAAGGGCCCCAATCATGCGGTTGTCACGGCCTGTTCGACCGGGGCCCATGCCATCGGTGACGCGGCGCGCCTGATCGCCCTTGATGATGCGGATGTGATGGTCGCCGGCGGTGCCGAAGCGGCCATCAGCCCCCTGGGCATTGCCGGTTTTGCGGCCGCGCGGGCCCTCTCCACGAATTTCAACGACACGCCCGAGAAGGCTTCGCGGCCCTATGACCGGCAGCGCGACGGCTTCGTGATGGGCGAGGGCGCCGGCGTTCTGGTCCTTGAAGAACTGGAGCACGCCCGCGCGCGCGGCGCGCAAATTTTCGCGGAAGTGGTCGGCTACGGACTGTCCGGCGATGCCTTCCATATCACGGCGCCGGCCGAAGACGGGGATGGCGGCTACCGCTCCATGAAAATGGCCCTGGCCCGCTCCGGTCTCACGCCAAGCGATATCGACTATATCAACGCCCACGGAACATCGACGCCGAAGGGTGATGAGATCGAGATCCGCGCCGTGGAACGCCTTGTGGGCAATGCTGCAAGCGGTATTGCCATGTCCTCGACCAAGTCTTCCGTCGGTCACCTGCTCGGGGCCGCGGGCGCGGTTGAGGCCATATTCTGCATCCTGGCCATGCGGGATTCCATTGCGCCGGCCACGCTGAACCTTGAGGATCCATCGGTGGAGACGGCCCTCGACCTCGTCCCGCTCACCCCGCGCAAGCGCGAGATCAACACGGTTCTGTCCAATTCCTTCGGGTTCGGCGGGACCAACGCCACCCTGGTCATGGTCAAACCGCCGGCCTGAGCGCCGGCGGGAAAGGAACGGCCCCCGTGCTTCGTGTTCTGAAGATCCTCACCGGCCTGGTTGCGGTTGGCACCCTTCTGGCCGGGCTTGGTCTGGGGGGATTGTTCCTCTACGGAAAACAGCGCTTCGAGGCGCCCGGGCCTGCCGCGCCAAATGGCGGGGCGGAAACGACTGTCGTCCTCGACCGGGGACTTGGCCTTGGCGCCATTGCCCGGCGTCTTGAAGCGGCAGGCCTGATCACACGGGCCAGACTTTTCTCGGCCGGGGCTCGGCTCATGGGTCGGGGCGGCGATCTGAAAGCCGGGGAATATGCCATCCCCAGCGGTGCCAGCATGGCAGACATCCTTGATATTCTGACCGAGGGCAAATCGATTTTGCACCGGCTCACCGTGCCGGAGGGCTATTCCGTCGCCCAGGTTGTTGATCTGCTGAAGGCGGACCCGGTTCTCGAAGGCGTGGTTGAAGATCTGCCGGAAGAGGGCACGCTGTTGCCGGAAACCTATCTGTTTCAGCGGGGCACGACCCGGATGGACATGCTGGAGCGGATGAAAGAGGACAAACGCGCAGTCCTCGACCGTCTGTGGGCGGACCGGGCCGAGGACCTGCCCTTCGACACGCCCTTTGATGCCCTGATCCTGGCCTCCATCGTGGAAAAGGAGACCGGGATCGCCGATGAGCGGCCGCTTGTGGCCTCGGTGTTCGTCAATCGGCTGCGCAAGGGCATGCGCCTCCAGTCCGACCCGACGGTGATCTATCCCATCACAAAGGGCCGTCCCCTCGGGCGGCGAATCCGGCGCAGTGATCTTGAGGCAGACAATCCCTACAACACTTATGTGAAGCGCGGGCTCCCGCCGACACCGATAGCCAATCCGGGCCGCGCATCCCTGGCTGCGGTGCTGAACCCGCCCCAGACGGACTATCTTTATTTCGTTGCCGATGGCTCCGGTGGCCATGTCTTCGCCAAGACGCTCAAGGAGCACAATGCCAACGTGGCCAAGTGGCGGCGCGTCCAAAAAGAAAGGGGCCTGCGCTGATGGCTGTTTCGGAACCGGCCCGCAAAGACGCTCCTGGCCCGGGCACAGACGGCCTTGCCAGCATGACCGGTTTTGCGCGGGTCGAGGGCGGCCACGGGGCCCATCACTGGGCCTGGGAATTGCGCAGCGTGAATGGCCGGGGGCTCGATCTGAGGATCCGTGTGCCCTCCGGCCTTGAGGCCCTTGAAGCGGAGGCGCGCAAGCGGGCCGCGGCGCGCTTCAAGCGAGGCAATCTGCAAATCGGTCTCCAGATCAGCCGGTCCGGCGGCACGGCCACTTTGTCCGTGAACCAGGAAGCCCTCGACCAGGTGCTCGCCGTTTTGGAGCCATTGCGCGGACGACTGCCTGATGCGCCGGCGCCGGCCCTCGAAGGCATTCTCTCCTTGCGCGGTATTCTGGATTTGCAGGAGCGGGAGGAGACCGAAGAGGAGCGGGCCGCGCGCATGGCTGCGCTTGTCACAAGCCTTGACGCCGCTCTCGACGCGCTCCAGGTCGCGCGGGCCGAGGAGGGCCGTTCAATTGCCCGGATCCTGGAAGGTCAGATCGACACCATTGACCGTCTCGTTGCCGATGCCACGGCCTGCGCCGCTGTTCAGCCTGAACGGCTGCGCGAGCGTCTGCGCACCCAGATTGCAGCCCTGCTTGGCGACCAGACCCTGTCAGAGGACCGGCTCTACCAGGAAGCCGCCGTGCTGATGACCAAAGCCGACATCACCGAGGAACTCGACCGCCTGAAGGCCCACACCCAGGCTGCCCGGGAGCTGCTGGGCGAAACCGGTGCGGTGGGCCGACGTTTCGATTTCCTGACCCAGGAATTTAACCGCGAAGCCAACACCTTGTGCTCCAAATCCTCTGACCTGGCCCTGACGCGCATCGGCCTCGACCTCAAAGTGGTCATCGATCAGCTGCGCGAGCAGGTCCAGAACGTGGAGTGAGCTCCAGGACGGGAGAAGACCATGGTGATCGAGCGGCGCGGCATGATGTTTGTTCTGTCCTCGCCATCGGGCGCGGGCAAATCGACCCTCGCCAAGGGTCTTCTTGCCGCGGACGACGGGATTGATCTGTCCGTATCCGTCACAACCCGTCCGCGGCGGACTGGCGAAGAGGACGGGCGGGATTATCATTTCCGCTCGGTGGAAGACTTCGAGGCCATGGTGCGTGAGGGTGCGCTGCTGGAACATGCCAAGGTCTTCGGCAATCATTACGGCACGCCGCGGGCGCCGGTTGAACAGGCGCTGTCCTCGGGCCGCGATGTGCTGTTCGATATTGACTGGCAGGGCGCCCAACAGCTTGAGCGCAATGCGCTGAATGACCTTGTGCGCGTGTTTATTCTGCCCCCATCCTGGCGGGAACTGGAATCCCGCCTGCGCAACCGGGCCTCGGATACCGAGGAAGTTGTTGCCCGGCGCATGGCCCAGGCCGATACGGAGATGAGTCATTGGGCGGAATATGACTATGTCATCGTCAATCGCGACCGGGATGAGGCCTTAGGCCAGGTCCAGGCGATCCTCACCACCGAGCGGCTCCGCCGGCAGCGTCAGATAGGCCTCACGGATTTTGTGGCAGGTCTGCGCGCGGACAGTGACCAGGGCGAACGCACCCACGCCTGATGGCGCCCTTGCTGGGCGGCGAGGTGATCGGCCCTGGGGTGTTACGGGCCGACGAAAAGGGGCGCTGCCCATTTCTGCAGCAAGGAGGTCTGGGACCGCGATGCGGTCACCGGCGGCATCATGATGGCGACGCGGATGCCGCGAGCCTCGGCAAGACGCGTGAACTCCGCAAGACTGGTCAACCACGCCTCCCGCCGCTCTTCAGGACTTGAAAAATCCTTCACGGCGTCGTTGAGGTCATTGATGGCAAACTGCACCAGGAAGCCATCCGCATCCGGATAGGTGGACAGGATGGCATCAAACTCCCGGACCGCCCAGACGGCTTTTTGTCCGCCCTGGGAGTAATTGACCACGGCTTCGGCGGCACTGTATTTGGCCAGAGCGTTCGGGAACGCCTCATCATACCAGGTGAACCAGGAATCCCCGATGGTCACCCAGGTCTCGCCCGGTCCAATGAGTGGGCGCGCGGGATCGACCTCATTCTCCCAGATACCAGCATTGAACACGCCGATCGTATAGGCGGTCGCCTCGCCGCCCTGCTGTGGTCCTGGATTGACGACCAGGATCCGGCCCGATCCCAGACTGGCTGGAATGTCGAAGGTGACGCGGGTCAGATGGTCGCCCACCCATTGCTGGGCGACGGTCTCGCCCTGGGCATCGACCAGCATGGCAAGGGCCAGAGGGCGCCCTTTGCGCTGCTTGGCATCCCCATCATCGGCAATGATGAAAGCCTCGAACCGGGCTCCTTTTCCATTCAGGGTAAAGACGGTCTCGACACCCTCCCATTGGGCGTGGGTGCCGACTTCGACGCCGCACCGGTCCACCGTGGGGCGGGCCAGATAGGTGCGTCCATGGGCCTTTCGCCAGGGATTGAGCCGCCGGGTCACCATGGCGCCGAGACGGATGCCGTTCACAGTCTCTTTGGGTCCCTGGGCACTGACGGAGGTGAGACTCCACATGGATGTTCCGATGGGTGCGTCAGGGGGGCCTGTCAGGGCCGACTTGTTCGCACCATGATAAAGCAGGCGCCGACCTTTCACAGCATCGCGCATGGGACGGCGCGCGACCATCCAGGCATAGGCCTCGGTGCCGATCCGGGTCAGATGTTGCCCCTGGCGGCTGCTGAAGAGGGGCCCCAGTGTTCCCGGACCGCTGACGTCAACGGGCGAGCGCAGAGTCAGTGTCTGGCGCCCTGTCACACCGTCAATGAGCACAAAGCTGAAGGTTCCATCCGGCCACTGGATAACGGCGGGCCATTCCGTATCCGCGCCGACCCCCGCGATGAGCGGATCCATCGAGGTGAGGACCGGCGAGCCGGCCTCGGCCATGACGGTGACGACCTGTTCATTGCGCCGCCCCCCATTGGGATGGAGCTCCTTCGGGCCTGCCCAGTCGTCCATGTTGTCGGGCACGCCGGGCAGTCCGGTGGTTTCGGTCAGGACATGGACAAAGGCGGCCTTGGCGAGGTTGTTGTCCGATGGGGCGGGGCGGGCCGTGTCCTGAACAGCGGCGTTGCGGGCTGTTTTGCCCCGGGGGGCCGATCGAGCCCCTGATCTGGCATTGGCTGCGCCTAAAGCCGTCCCGCCATGGGCTTCGGCGGCCCTCACAAGGGCCTCGGGACAACCCTGCATGAGAATGCCGAAGGGACGGTCCGCCTGTGCGCCGCAGACTTGTGGCACCACGTCGGTGGGGACGACGATCAGCAATTCGCCCTCGCGCATTGGGCTTGCCAGTTTCAGTGTTCGCGTGCGGACAGAAAACTCATAATCTGTGAGCGGATAAAGAATCGTTGCAAGGCCCTTGGCGTTCTGCCTCAGGATCGACAGATCGGCCACACCGCTTGAAAGCCGCGACAGGGTCAGGCTTTGCGGCGTTCCCGCGCCGCGGAACACGGAAATCTCGGCCGCCCGGTCGGCAAATGCCGCTCCGGCGGACAAACCCAGGATGACCGACACGATGGCGGCACCCCAAAGACGGCCCAGCATGTCTGCCCCCTTGGTTCGATGCAGTCTTAAGGACATGACATAGAGTAAGGGATTACCGCTTGGAAAGGGAGCCTGTTGCATTGATTTTCGTGGCTTCGGCCATGGCGCGGGGTCTCAAGGCCACATGACGGACAGCCAAACCGCCGCTCCAGAGTTCCGGCCTTTCAATCGAACAGGCTTGAGACCGATTCTTCCTTGGCGATCCGGCGGATGGCTTCGCCCATCAGGGGGGCGATGGTGAGGATGCGGATTTTGTTGGTCTCGGTGATGCGCGGATTGGGCGCGATCGAATCCGTGACCACGAGTTCGGACAATTCGGACTCCTTGACCCGGTCAATGGCCTTGCCGGACAAGACGCCATGGGTTGCATAGGCGAAGACTTCCCGCGCGCCTTTTTCCTTCAGCGCCCGTGCCGCATTGCACAGCGTACCGGCCGAATCGACGATGTCATCGATCATGATGCAGGTGCGATCGCGCACATCGCCGATGATGTTCATGACTTCCGAAACACCGGCCCGCTCGCGCCGTTTGTCCACGATGGCCAGGTCAGCGCCGAGCCGGCTGCCCAGTTGGCGGGCCCGCACCACGCCGCCCACATCCGGCGACACGACGGTAAGGTCTTCGCTCTTGATGGTCTCGCGGATGTCCCGTTCAAAAACCGGCGCGGCATAAAGATTGTCCGTGGGGATATCGAAAAAGCCCTGGATCTGACCGGCATGCAAATCAAGGGTCAGCACCCGGTCCGCGCCGGCCTTTGTGATCAGATTGGCCACGAGCTTGGCCGAGATCGGCGTGCGGGGGCCCGGTTTGCGGTCCTGCCGGGCATAGCCGAAATAGGGGATAACGGCGGTGACCCGCTGGGCGGAGGCCCGCGAGAGGGCATCCATGCAGATCAGCAACTCCATGACATTCTCGTTGGCCGGCGATGACGTGGATTGGATCAGGAAGACATCACGTCCCCGGACATTTTCCATGATTTCCACAAAGACCTCACCATCGGCGAAGCGCTTCACCTCCGCCTGGGTGAGGGGCAGATTGAGATAATTGCCAATCTCCTTTGCCAGTATCGGATTGCTGTTTCCCGCCAAAAGCTTCATGGCCTGACCTTTCCCAAATCGGCAGTACTGGCTTTGCAATGGGTGCGGACCATACCAGTGCGTGCGGACCATACCAGTGCGTGCGGACCATACCAGTGCGTGCGGACCATACCCATGGCTGTCGCGGACGCCGTGGCCCCATTCGGGCCTGGCCAGACCGCGTGAAGAGTGTTGTTCTCGTTCACCATCTCAACCCGGTCGGCCGCCTGTTGCGACGCCATCCGGCTCGGCTCTTTTGAAAGCGCGTATCGGCGGCACGGCTCCAGGCGACGGCGTGTTCGTGGGAGAGGCCGATCAGCCATTCGCCCTTGGACAGCCCGATCACCGGATTGGGCCGGGATTCGTTTGCCGCGCCAGCCAGCGCGCGGCAGGTCCAGCGACAGGTGAGGCTGTGTTTTTGTGTGCTCTGCACCGCAAAAGGTCAAGCCGGTGCCATCCTTGGAGGTCCCTTCCGCCTTGGAAATTGCTCCAAGGGGTTGCCCAAACCGGCCGGGCCCGGCCATGGTCCGCCCCAGACCGTGTTCGGAGGCAGCCATGATGACGCAAGGGCCGGATTTGGGTGTGGGCATCCTGAGTTGGAGAGGCTATGCGTCCTTGCGCGGCGCCCTGGAGAGTTACGCCGCCGCAGACTTTTTGTCTTTGTTCCCCGAAGCGCACATCTTCTTGCCGGAGGCGCAGGAGGAGGGGCGGCGCATGGCCGCCGAGTTTGGCCTCACGGTCTCGGAGCACCCGGAAAATCTAGGCATTCTTGGTGGCTTTGAAGCTTTGGCGAGCGCGATGACGTCCCGCTATGTCCTGCTGCTTGAGAATGATTTCCAGCTCATTGAGGACCGCGATACGGCCCGCCGCGAGCTCGCAACCGCGCTGCAGCTTTTGGAGGCCGGCCGCTGCCAGGTGGTCCGGATGCGCAGCCGCCGCGATCCGGGGCCGCCGCTCAGGGGCCTTGAGAAATACCGCCAGATGTTTCCGGTGGATGGCGATGATGTGTGGCAGCTGGCCCTGAAGAAGATGATTCGAACCCTTCGTCCGGACAGGGCGCAGCGCAATCTGGCATCTTGCATCTATCTGTTCGAGGATCCGGAAGCTGTGCATCCCCATGAAGTGCGGCGGGATCCGGAGACAGGATTTTACCTCATGTCCAGCCGCCACGTGAACTGGACAAACCAGGCCTTCCTGATCGAGCGGCGCTTCTTCCTGGAGCGGATCATCGGCTATGCCAAGACCCACCCGACACGCCGGCGCATCAATCAGTTCCGCAATCTGGAAATCGAGATGAACAGTGCCTATTGGCGTCGGTCCGGCTGGCATGTGGGTCTTGGCGACGGGCTTTTCACCCACGCCCGCCGGGACGACCGCGGCTATTAAGCGATCGGCCAGGCAGCGGCGCCAAGGGCTGTCGTGGGCGCATGGGCATGTGAGCGAGCAGACCGAGGATTCCTTCCTTGGCCCCATGGGCGGCATAAACCGCTATTTCTCCCCAGTTTCCGTCCAGCGTTCCCTGGGGCACCGTATTGGTCTGCTTGATCTCGCCCATCCATTTGGAGCGGTGATCAAGCACCGTCCAGACCAGATCCACTTTGTCGACGCCAGTCTCAAGGGTGGTGACTTCCACTTCTCCCAACACGATCACGGCACCAAAGGGCACCGGTGCATCTTCCGCCTGCCACCGGGTATCGACGTCATATCGGGCCTCGGACAGCATGCGCGCCAGCGAGGTCGTCAGGGTCCGGCTGCCATCTCCCGGCGCACCCGTGACCGGGCGCAACACAATACGGTTGCGCGTGACCGAGCGTTTGGGGTCGCGCCCTTGGGCCACTTCGAGGCGTTTTTGCAGTTGATCCGCCGTGCTTTCGGCAAGGGCATAGGCATGCTCTGTCGTCAGATAATTCCAAGCGGACCTTGAGTCAGCAAAGCGCGCGATGCCCGGCCCGGCCAGCATCTGCCTTACACGGAAATTGTCGATGAAGGCCCCCTCGGCATCCAGGTGTTGCCAGGCGACCTCAAGGAAAAGGCCTTTGGCGTCTGATCTAAGGCGCGCGCGGCCCATGAGCTGATCGGCTGTCTCGGCAGTGCTCTCTACAAGGACTGGAATGTCCCGCAGCTGGGCCGTTTCTTCAAGATTTTGCGCAATGGTTCGGCCCCAGCCCGGCGGCATCTCGGCCACGGGAAACACCGTGATGCTGGCCGATTGCGCAATGCCGCGCACGGCAAGCTGGTTGCGGTGTCGCCCCTCATAGGGCCGCGAGACTTCGAATGGATTGGGAAGACCGATGGTCCTTGCCATGCCCACGCATCCTCCAAGACCGCTGGCCAGCGCGAGGATCGCGCAAAACACTGCGGCCGAAGGCAGGCGGACTGATCCTTGTGGAAGCCACGACACCATGGCAGTCCTCACACACCATACCTCTGGATGGACGCTTTGCCAGCGGATGATCCGGCAAGGCTGATCACCGAAATATTGCGTCCGTAGTCGGGTTCGCCCCGGTGGGTGGTGCGGCGATAGCTGAAATAACCATCCGCATCCGCATAGGTACAAACCGCAAGGTCATGAACCTGGACCACGCCGGCACGGGTGAGGGCCCCCGTCACGAAACCGGGCAGGTCAAAGAGCCAGTGTCCTTCGCGTGCAGCGGGCTTGAAGAAACGCTCACTGTCCGGATCAGCGGCGAGGAACCGATCGGAAAATTCCGGACCCACCTCATAATTGGCCTGTTGGATGGTCGGACCCAGGGCGGCGCGGATCCGCTCCGGCCGTGCACCCAGCGTGCCCATGGCGGCGATCACGGACGCGATAACGCCCGCAAGGGCGCCTTTCCAACCTGCATGGGCCGCGCCAATCACGCCCGCTTCGGCATCCGCCAGAAGCACCGGACAGCAATCCGCGGTCAAAATGCCAAGGCCGATATCGGCACGATTGGTCACCATGGCGTCGGCCTGGGGGGCGTCGGCCCGCTCCCACGGCGTGATGGCGGTAACGGTCTTGGCACTGTGGATCTGGTGAAGGGCCAGCACATGCGCCGTTCCGAGGGCAGCGGCGACACGTGCCCGATTTTCCTGCACATGCGCCTTGGCGTCCTGGGACCCGTAGCCACAATTGAGGCTGGCAAAGAGGGGATCCGTGGAGACACCGCCTCTTCGGCCGAAAAAGCCATGGCGGATATGGGCGTGGTCCGCCAGATCCATGGCCGTGAGAAGGGGCGGATGGGGCAGCGGTCGATCCTGGGCCGCGGGCAAAGTCATGGCGTCACGTCCTCACGGGTTCACAGTCTCAGCGCGGGCCCAATGCCTTGGCCGGCGGATTGGGTTGGGGCACGCCTGGCTGGGGAATGGCGCCTTCGGGTCCTTGGGTCTCGGGCTTTGAAGGTCGGGGCTCGGGATCCGCTTGCGCCGGTGTCATTGAGGCAAAGGCTGGCGGTGTGGGCGCTCCCGGATCGGTCAAGGCGAGCACTTTGAACAAGGTCCCCATGGCACGGGGAGCCGTCAGCCTGTCCCGGGCCGCACCAATGGCCGCGCGGTGGGGTTCATCGGCCTTGGCGGCAAGGGCTTCGGCGCGCGCCGCGATTCCGAGGGCCTCCAGGAAGGGACCCTGGTGAAGGGGGCCGTGGGGGGATGCGCCGGCCTGTTTTGCGGCGCTCATCAGGGCTTGGAAATCCACATGGGCGGTGAGGTCTGCGTTGCCCGGCGTCTCAAGGGGGGGATGAAAGGCATGGCGCCGAACGGCCTGGAGCGTGTCGCCCGGTCCGCTGACCAGGGGGCCGTAATCGATCACCAGCGCAGCGCCGGCCTGCTTTGTCAGTGTTTCGGCGATGGTTGCGATCACGGCCTCTCCGGCCCGGCCCCATTCGCGAATGGTGCCTTCCGGGATGGCGTCCTGGGCCGTCGATGGGCCGAATGTCTCCGGAAGGACTGGCAACGGATCCGGCGAGAGGCAAAAGCTCAGCTGTTCGCGGTCGTCCAGGGCCACCATCCGTTCATGCCAGCCCCGGGCGCCCTTCACAAATTGACGGATGGGCAGGGCGTCAAAGAACTCATTGGCCACGACCAGCGTGAAGCCTTCCGCCGCCTCAAGAGCCGGCGCCAGCGTGCCGTGCCATTGGCAGGTGACATCGGGCGCTGACGCGGACAGGGCCGCCGCCTGGCGCTCCCGCAGCACCGGGCTCGTTTCCACCAGGCGCACGGTCAGGGCATCCCGGAAATCCGGGACAACGGCGAGGGCGCGCAGCATGTCGGCCATCAATGTGCCGCGCCCGGGCCCGAGTTCGACCAGGGTCACAGGGCCGGGCCGTCCCCGTTCGATCCAGGTCTGGGCGCACCACAAGCCGATCAACTCGCCGAACATCTGGCTGATTTCGGGCGCGGTGATGAAGTCGCCCTCCGCGCCTAGCGGATCGCGGGTTGTGTAATAGCCGAGCGTTGGGTGCCCAAGCGCCAGGCCCATGAAATCGGCGACACTGATGGGGCCATCCGCCGCGATCTGACGCCGCAAGAGGTCGATTAGGTTGGGCTTGGACCCGTTGTCTGAGGATGGCGCATCCGCTGGTGGCGGGGAGATGTCCTGGCCGTTGGTCGAAGCGGTGGTTTTATCAGGCATGACTGTCGGACCGTGTTTCAAAGCCCATGGATCCCCATATGTAGGATCACCGACAGGGCGCTGTGGATCGTGCCGCACTCGGCGGCGCAGCGGCGGCTTTGCGATGGCCGGCCCGAACGGCACGCCCCGCGGCGGTCCGTGGGTCGCGCTGGCCCTGGATCGCGCTGACCCGGGTACGCGCTGGCTCTGGATCGCGCTGGCCCGGGTACGCGCTGGCCCCGGATCGCGCTGGCCCGGGTACGCGCTGGCCGTGGGATGTCGGTGCCGGAGCATGCCGCAGTTTGGGCGTCATTGCTTTTCAAACTGGTCTTAATACCGCCCTGGCATCACATTGAGCCAGGGCAAAACTATGATGAACGGAACGGCACGTGTTGTGGGTTTGTCCGGACCGGGCGATGTCATAGAAGCGACGAGGGTAGAACGAGATGCAGACGAACAACCGCCTTTTTGACGACCTTGCGAAAGTGATCACCGGTGCCGCAGGCGCTGCGCAAGGCATGCGGTCTGAGGTCGACTCCCTCGTGCGGGCACAAATTGAGCGGATCATCGGCGATATGGATCTGGTGCCACGGGAGGAGTTTGAAGCCGCCAAGGCCATGGCTGTGAAAGCCCGGGAGGAAAATATGCGCCTTGAGGCCCGCCTCGCAGCTTTCGAATCCCGGCTTGCAGCGCTCTGCGAGGGCGATGCCGGCCCCCGTGATGTGCCCGAAACCAATGGGTTTGTTCGCGAAGCGCACTGAACCTGCGTGACCCCCAGGCTTTTCCCCTAAAGATCAGTAAGATCTGTGTGCCGTACGCGTTTTGCGTGCGATGCAGGGGCCGAGAAGGCGGGTGGGGTGCTTGCACCGGCCGGGCAAATCGCCCTACAGATAGAAATCTGCCGAACGGGATGGGACTATGCGGTGCCACCGAATTATCCGGACCCCTACCACGCGGACCGTGGCGCAAGCGGTCCCTTTCCTGTCCCGGAACACCAGTGTTTCCAAGGTATTCAGGCTGGCGTCTTGTGCGACGCAGCGTAGCGAAAGCGCCGTTCTTGGCCTTTCGGCTCACGCCGTTCCTGGCCTTTCGGCTCGCGCCGTTGGAGGACGCCAAAATCGGTCGAAAGGCGGCGAAGCGGGCAGGCTATCCGGTGCACAGGCCTGGATCAGCTCATGGGGCCCTGGCCGGTCTTTTGATGCTTTATCCATCCTTCAAGTTTCCAAAGTCGCCCGGGCGTATGCTCGTGGTGACGCATGACACGGGGAGTTGAAATCCATGCAATTTCGTGACGTCGCCGTCAGCACCCCGGTGGGCAATCCCCTCGACACCATCGAACAGATCGTCGTGGCCGAAAGCTGGCCCTTCGACCGGACGGGGGATGACGAACTCAACATTTCCGTTAGCGGTCAGTGGTCCGATTACCAGTTGACGTTCAACTGGCGCGAGGACCTTGAGGCGCTCCATTTGGCCTGTGCCTTCGATGTGAAGGTGCCCGAGGCCAAGCGCACGGAGGTCTATACCCTTCTGGCGCTGATCAATGAGCAGATGTGGATTGGTCATTTCGACCTGTGGTCCGACGAAGGGGTCATTCTGTTCCGGCACGGCGTGCTGATGCATGGCGGTGCCGTGGCCACGGTCGAACAGTGCGAGGCCATGGTGCGCCTCTCCGTGGAGGCCTGCGAGCGCTACTTCCCTGCGTTTCAGTTCGTCCTGTGGGCAGGTAAGAGCGCCGCCGAGGCCATCTCGTCCTGCATGTTCGATGTCGAAGGCTCCGCCTGATCCGGTGGTGGAACCCTCTGGCGCGAAGGACAGGCTTTTGCTTCTGGGCGCCGGCCGCATGGGCGGCGCCCTTTTGCGCGGCTGGCTCGATACTCCCGCGCTCGCAACCCGGTTTGCCGTCACGGTGATCGATCCGGCGCCCGCGCCCTGGGTCAAAGAGAAGGGTGATGCAGGGGGCCTTGACCTGGTTCCGGATATGGCTGCGTTGAATGGCGACAGCCCCGATCCCGCTCTTTGCCTCTTGGCGGTCAAACCCCAAGCCATGGCAGAGGCCGCCGCGCCCCTCGCGCCCCTGGCTTCCCGCGGTGTGCCCATGGTGTCCATTGCGGCGGGGACCTCCATTGCATCACTGCAAACCGTTTTTGGCGCCGGGGCCCGGATCATCCGGGTCATGCCCAACACGCCCATGGCAATCGGCCGGGGTGTGAGTGTGTGCGTGGCCGGTCCCGGAGTCTCGGCTGCTGCGAAAACGCTGTGTTCGGATCTTATGGCGGCAGGGGGGCCGGTGTTTTGGATTGAGGACGAGGCCGCCATGGATGCGGTGACGGCCCTTTCCGGCAGCGGCCCGGCCTATGTGTTTCACCTGGCCGAATGCATGGCCGAGGCAGGCGTCGCGGCGGGCCTTGCTCCCGCCCTCGCCAAGGATCTCGCCCGCCTCACAGTGGCGGGTTCTGGCGCCCTGTTGTGGCCGGAGGACGCCGATCCGGCTGCCTTGCGCGAGGCCGTGACCAGCCCCGGCGGCACGACGGCTGCAGCGCTCGCGGTGCTTCGGGAGGGACATGCGGGAGAGCAGGGGCCGATGGCGGCCCTTATGGCCCGCGCGGTCGCCGCCGCGGCCCAGCGGGCGCGGGACCTCGATACCGGCGGCACAGGGGTACCCATGACAGAAACGGATGCAGACCATGGCTAAAGCACATCACGATATCGGCACGGAACATCAAACCCTGGACTCGCTTCTGCTCGACGCGGCTTTAGGACTAATCGAACGCGAAGGCTGGCGCGATCTGACCATGGGCCGTTTCGCCCGCGCAGCCGGTGTGCCTTTGTCGGAGCTCTATCGCCGGCAACGTGACAAATCGGACATTCTCCGTGGTCTGATCCGGCGCGTCGATCTGGCGGCCCTGTCCGAGGACGACCCCGGAACGGTGGATGGCGAAACGCCGCGCGATCGGCTGTTCGATGCTGTCATGCTGCGCTTTGAAGCGATGGAGCCCCATCGCGGTGCGATTCGGGTGCTGTCGGAGGATCTGCGCCGGGATCCCTTGAGTCTTGCCGCCGTGCTGCCTGAGCTGCGCCAGTCCCTGCGCTGGACCTTAGATGCCGCCGGAATCGATCCCATGGGGGTGCGCGGGGCCGTGCGGGTCCGGGTGCTGGGCCTTTTGTGTCTTCAGACCTTGCAGATCTGGCTCGATGATGACGGGCGGGACTTGGCGAAGACGATGGCGGATCTGGATCGCCGGCTGCGGCGGTCTGGCCGATGGTTGGGCCTCGACCGGGCCACAGCATCGCGCCGGGATACAACCGACGAGCCTGACCTAAAGATGTACAAAAAGGGCGATACCGTCTCTGCTGCGTGACATATCTGGTGCATTGCAGCATTGACCCGGCGTTCTGGAGAGGGCATCTTGGCAAGTGTGTGTTGCCCTGTGACACATGGACCCACGCCAATGTGTTCGCAGTTGCGAAAGGTCAGCGTGGGAAAAAGAGCCTCACGGAACCCGCGGCGATGAGCGCGAGGGACGGCCGTAGACCAGCGATTGCGCGGAGCACATCTATGAACAACAAGTCCACCAACCCCTTTTTCCCGTTCGACATGACCAAATTCTTCGAGACGTTCTCGACCTCAAACGCCGACATCCAGACCATGATGGACCGTCAGCGCAAGGCCGTTGAGGCCATGGTCGAAGCCAATCGGACGGCTGCTGAAGGCTATCAGAGCCTCTTCACCCGCCAGATGGAGCTGATGCAGGAAACGCTGAACGCCCTGTCCACCTCCATGAACGAAATCATGAAGCACACCAATCCGTCCGATGCGGCCAATGCGCAGCTTCAGGCCGCCCGCAAGTCGCTGGACCATGCTTATGAGTCCATGCGTGAACTGACGGAAATGGCCAATGAAGCCAATTCCAACGCCGTGAAGGTGTTCCAGTCTCAGATGGGCGATGCCATGAAGGAATGGTCTTCTGTGATGCAGAACACGCCGATGGCTAAGGCTGCTCAGGACTTCACGAATCCGGACCACTAAGGTCCAACAGGTCTGACGGATCTGGCATCCCCGGGAGCGTCGGCTCCCGGGGATTTTTGTTCGTGGACGATGGATTGGAAAACGATGGTTTAGAGCCCTTTCACAGAAGTCCGGGTCATTGAAAGGGCTCTAACTCTTTGATTTTTCGCGTTTTCGAACCGCAAAACCGCACACACTTTTGCTGAAAACGCTTTAGAAGAGGGTGGTTTACGAAACCATCCACCACGTTTTACCGGCGGCTTGGTACCTTCAGCGGGTCGGCCGGCCTTGCAGGCAATCCAGGCGTCATGTCCTTGAGCTGGCGCTCGACCTCCTCAATCGCCCGCATGAGCTGGGGGTCCTCGTTGCGCAGCAGGGCTTCGGGCGGATTGTCGACCTCAATATCCGGCTCGACGCCGAAGCCTTCGATGGTCCAGTTGCCTTGCGCATCCGCAAAGCCAAACTGGGGCACAAAGACCGAACCCCCATCCATGAGTGGTCCGTGATTGGTAATGCCGACCACACCGCCCCAAGAGCGTTTGCCGATCAGCGGGCCAAGGCCCTGCGCTTTAAAGGCCGCCGGGAAAATGTCGCCATCCGATGCAGAGTCCTCGTCGAGAATTGCCGCCATGGCCCCGGTGAAAACGGCATTGGGATAGCTGCTGGGAAGATCCGTACCGCGCGTATAGCCCGTGAAGATCAGGTCCCGATCGAGCCGGTTGATCAGCATTTGGGAAACATTGCCGCCGCCATTCTGGCGCACATCCACAACGAGGCCCTCCTTGCCGATCTGGGCGTAATATTGGCGGACAAACTCATAGATGCCGTTCGGGCCCATATCGGGAATGTGCATATAGCCAATCCGTCCATCGGTGGCGGCGGCGACTTTGTCCCGATTGGCTTCGACCCAGCGATAGTAGAGAAGAGTGTCCTCGCTGGAGAGCGGCTCGATGATCACGCGCGAGGGATCAGCCCCATCCGCGCTTTTCGACACGGTCAGTTCCACCAGCCCGCCGCCAAGGCCTTGTAACAGCGCATACACATTATCGTCAGGGCCAAGATTGCGACCGTTGACGGCAAGAAGATAGTCGCCCTCATCGACGTTCACGCCCACCTCCGTGAGGGGCGAGCGATATTTCGGCTCGCCTGCCGAGCCTGCGAAAATGTCCGCAAAGCGGAAGCGCCCTGCATCCGCGTCCAACGCCAACCGGGCGCCAAGAAGGGCCGTCCCAGGACGTTTGGGGGCGTTGATGTCGCCCCCTGCCTTATAGGCATGACCGGCGTTCAGCTCGCCAATCATTTCGCCGATGACGTAATTCAGATCGGAGCGATGGGCCACATCGGCAACAAGCGGACGATACTGGTCGCGCAGGGCGTCCCAGTCATAGCCGTGCATGTTCGCCACATAAAAATAGTCGCGGAAACGGCGCCAGGTTTCATCGAAGATCTGGAAATACTCCGCAGCCGGCACCACCCGGGTTTCAACGCCGCTGAGGGAAACGGTGTCCCCTTCAGATGGCTCCGACGCAATCTTCATCCTGATGAGTTGGCGGTCTTTCAAGACCGTCACAAAGGCGTCGCCTGCTGCAATACTGAACCCGCCAATATCTTCGGCGAGGGTGACGCTCTTCCGGCTCTCAATCGAGTAAACCTCGAGCATGTCCGTCCTGGCGCTCTCGCGTCCGTAGTAAAAGGCCCCCTGACGCCAGGTCATGATGTGGCCATCCGTGATGGCCAGAGCGCTGAAATTGTCCGCTTTGATGGGCACCCGGATCAGGCGGTCGGCCAGACCGTCCCAGTCGATTTTGACGGCGACTTCCTCTTCACTGGCCTCGTTCTCCCCTTCCTCGGAGGTGTCATCATCCGTATCCTCATCGACGGAGACCTCATCATTACGCGGAAGGAACGGGTTTGGACCATCCGCGGCGAGGGCAAGGGCAAAGACGCCGGTGCCGCGATCCCGGGCGAAGTTCCACTCCAAGACATCGATGAGGGGCGCGAACTCACGCTCGGACAGAAAGAACAAATGCTGGCCATCCGGCGACCAGCGCGGGCTGAAATCGGCATAGCGCGCCGAGGTCACCTGGCGGGCCTCATCTGTCGACCCGTCCCAGATGAAGAGGGACCGGATCGGCCCGTCGCGGCCCATCGAAGGGTCGGTAATGGAAAAGGCGAGATACCGGCTGTCTGGCGACCAGTCATAGTCATGGGCATGGAAGCCCGGGTCGTCATAGACGTCGCGCACCGCGCCGGTTGCCACATCCACCACGAGGATTCGGGCCTCGCTGTCCCCAAAGGCAATCTGGGTGCCATCCGGCGACCAGACCGGATTGTAAAGGCGCCGGGCCAGGCCTTCCGTCAATTGACGGGCAGGGGCCGCGCCAGCGGGGTCGCGGAGCCAGATCTGCTCCTCGCCGGTCTCGTCGGAGATATAGGCAATGAGATCGCCCTGCGGCGACCAGGCGACCTCGCGCTCATGGGCGTCGACCGTGTCCGTCAGATTGCGGATGATGCCATTCTTGACGGGTACACTGAAAATGTCGCCACGGGCTGCGATGGCAAGGCGAACCCCGTCCGGGCTCATGGAAAAGCCACGCAGATCGCGGGAGGCATCCACACGCCTCGGTTGGTTCAAATTTTCATCGTCGCCGACATTCACGGAGACCTCGCGGTCTTCACCGGTCTCCACATTTAGGATGCGCAAACGTCCGCCGAGCTCGTAGACAATACGGGATGTGCCATCATCGCCCGGCCAGCGGACATCACGCCCCACATGCGTCGTCAACTGATCGAGTTTCCGACTGGCTGGATCATAGGAATAAAGGTTGAGGTAATCGTCGCGGTCTGAAACGAAATACACTTTGTCCCCAAACCACATGGGGTCCCGATCGGTACGCGGATGTTCGGTAATATTGACAGAGCCAGAGCCATCCAGATTGAAGATGAACAGATCCTGGGCCCAACCACCCTCATAGCGCTTCCAGGTGCGAAAGTCGCGCATAAGCGGGGAGAAGAGGGCTTGCGTGCCGTCTGGCGACAGGATGCCGGCCCCTGAAATCACCATCGGCAGGGCTTCCGGCAGACCGCCATCAGCGGAGACGGTGTAGAGCCGCCCATCGGTGAGGGAATATCCATCGCGCAGGGAGCGGAAGATCACTGCCGTGCCGTCGGGGGTCCAGCCCTGGACCTGATTGTCATATCCCCAACGGTCCGGCAGGGGGCCCTGGGCGGGATAATAGGTGAGCTGGCGCGCGGTGCCGCCGCTCGATGGGATCACGTAAACCTGTTCGTCCCCGCCATATTGGGCCGTGAAGGCGATGGATTGTCCGTCTGGAGAGAATTTAGGGAAGAGTTCGACGCCGGGACCCGCCGTCAGCCGCCGCGCATCGCCCCCTTCCGTGGGCGCAACCCACAGGTCCCCGCCATGGGAAAAGACGATCTCGTCGCCGTGGATATCCGGAAATCTCAGCAAGGACGTCTCAGCCTTTGCAGTGACCGTTGCCAGAACGAGAGCAACGGCGAGCGCGGCGCGTTTCCAGACCGTCATTGAGTCAGCCTCCCCCAAAACAATCCGTCTCGCACAACCTCAATGCGGTGCTGAGACCAGCAAAATCGCCATTTGGCCAGATCGAGACCATTGCGATCGAGACCAT
>CAYUYV010000053.1:19375-20592 GCA_964449455.1 uncultured Alphaproteobacteria bacterium
GCAGGTCTTTAGGGCAGGTCTTCAGGGCAGGTCTTCAGGACGTGCGGGTGTCATTGATGCGGGCGATGCCGGTGCGAGCCGTGTCCGTCAATCCCGGAACGCGCCCGCCCCTGACCTTTGCCCATGGCGCAACGATCCCGTTCGAAGGGCTGACATACCGTGATATGGGCGACACGGCGTTCTGGCCCAGATTGACGGGGTCAATCCTCTGCCCACAAACGGATGAGATTGTCTCGCGCCCGGGTGACCTGGCGATAGGTCGGACCGGCCCCCTCGCTCGCAAACAAGGTCTCGGCAGCCCGATCAAGATCGAACAGAATGTCCCGGTGCGCCTTTAGGCGAATGAAACTGCGCACCCAGCCGACGCAGGCAAGGCGCACACCTGCTGTGACTGGCGCGACCCAGTGGATCTGGGTCGTGGGGTAAAGCACCAGGTCACCGGCTTCAAGTTTCACATCGGTTTCCCCGTCGTGATCCTCAATGACCAGTTCGCCGCCGTCATAACTCGTCGGTGGGCTGAGAAACAGGGTAAAAGACAGATCCGTGCGGCGTTTGGCAATCATCGGGTCATCAAGATGGGGTCCATAGGCATCCCCGGGACCATAGCGATTGAACAGGATCCGGACGAAGGCCTTCGGGCGCGCCGCCTTTCGAAACAGGACATTGTCTCGCAAAGCCCGTTCGACAGCTTGCGCCAGAACCGCGTGCCGAGGGCCTTTGCTCAATTGGCCATTGCGCTTAATATCTCGTGCTGCGCGGCCGGCTGTGGCCCGGCCATCGGAGAAGGTGCCATGGTCTTCTAGGGCTTCACGCAGGATGCGCACCGTTGCCGGGTCGATCACATCCGCCATGCGCATCATGACTGGCCCTTTCTCTTACTATCTCGTTCAAAAACTGTCTTGCGATTCATTATTGTTCGCTACCCCCCAGTGGTCTAGGGTCTGCTCCCAGGATTATGCAGTGACGGACTATACGCGGGAGAGGACAGTCCCATGGGCATGAACAAGCGGAGCAAGCTCTGGACCAGCATCGGCACGGCCGTCCTTGTGGGCGCGGGCTCTGCGAGCGCCGAGGCTGAAGCCTTGAAAACTGACGTCGATACGGTGGCCGCCGCTGTTTCTGCGCTTGCGCAAGCCCCCGAAACACCCCCCCTTCCAGGCGAAGGCGAAGGCGAAGGCGAAGGCGAAGGCGAAGGCGAAGGCGAAGGCGAAGGCGAA
>CAYUYV010000053.1:20692-28977 GCA_964449455.1 uncultured Alphaproteobacteria bacterium
GAAGGCGAAGGCGAAGGCGAAGGCGAAGGCGAAGGCGAAGGCGAAGGCGAAGGCGGTGAGAGTGGCGGCGAGTTCGGCGTCGACCCGGCAGAAGCGCTCGCCAATCCGGTTCCTTACACCGTCGCGCTCGATGTCATCCGCGCCCACTATCTTGCTGGCCAAGCCGCCTATGCTGCCGGCGATAAGGACTCCGCAGGCGAATTGTTCCTACACCCCATTTCCGAAGTCTATGTGGCCATGGAGCCCGTCTTTGCCGAGTTTGGTGTCACGCCCTTTGAGGATCTGATGACCAAGGCCGGCGATCTGGCCCTTGCCGGCGCCGATTTGGCGGAAGTGGAAAAGGCCGTCGCAGCGGTCTTGATGGCCGCGGACAAGGCTGAAAAAGCCGCGCCAAAGAGCGATTTGAGCCGGGATGCCATCGACGCCCTTCTGATCGCTGACATGGTCGAGCGGGCCGCCCTCCAATACAAGGTCGTGGCCGGCGGCGCGCAAGGTGCCGCCTATCTCGACGGGTACGGATTCACGGCCGCGGCCCGGCTGCGCAGTATGCGGGCCCTTGAGGCCATCGCCAAAACCGATGCCGGGCTGGCCGGCGCGATTCGTGCGGCGCTCGCGGTGCTCGCCGCGGCCTATCCCGCCGCAAAACAGCCTGACCCTCTCAAAGCCGATGTGGGGGCAGTTCTGGCCGCCAGCTCCAAGCTGCGGCTGATGCTTTAGTCTGTCGCCGCACTGGTGATAGCGTCATCGGCGTGGTGCCGGTGGCCGGCGCCGGAGCGGGGAGGCGATGTGATGGCACAGCAGCAACAGTCCCAGGGCGGTGGGTTCCAGAGTCAGCAATCCCAAAGCATGGGACGGCGTGGTTGTCTGGCAACCGGCATTGGCGGGGCCTTGATCATCGCCCTGCTGACCAGTCTGGCGACCGGCATCGGTACGGGTGTCGGCCGGACCATTGCTGACCGGGTCATCACTTGGGTCGAATGCCTGTTCAATGAGTGTGACGCCGAAGCAGAGCCGCCCGAAGCCCACCGCTGGCTGCCCCGAGGTTGATGGCCGTCCGTTACCGCATTGAAGGGCAAAGCCCTCAGTCCGGCAGCTTGGCGCTTTCTGCCCAATAAGCCTCATCAAATCCCGGCAGGTCCAGATTGATCAGGAATTGCCGGGTGCAGGCTTCCCAGCTGAAGGTGAGGGCGTGCTCCCGTGCCGCGGTCCGGGAACTCTCCGTCAGGGCGCGCTGGCAGGCGGCGGCCAGATCCTCATCCAGGGCCCCGACATTCGGCACCGTGATGATATCCTTTGGGCCGTGCACGGGATAGGCGGCGACGGGCGTGCCGCAAGCCAAGGCCTCCACATTGACAAGGCCGAATGTGTCCGTCCGGCTGGGGAATACGAACACGTCGCTCGCCCCGTATATCCGGGCCAGGTCGTCTCCAAAGCGTGCGCCCAGAAAGACCGTGTCCGGATAAAGATTCTGGAGCGATGCCTTGAGCGGACCATCGCCCACGACAACCTTCGTGCCCGGCAAATCAAGGCGCAGGAAAGCCTCGATATTCTTTTCCACGGCAATGCGTCCGACCGAAAGCCAGATCGGCCGCCGATAGGGCAGGATGGCATCCCGATCGCCTATGAGCGGCTTGAAGGCTTCAATGTCCACCCCCCGGGACCACAGGCGCAGATTCTGGAAGCCCCGTTCTTCCATCTCATCGCGCACGCTCGGTGCCGCAACCATCACGGCCGAGGCAGGCTTATGGAACAGGCGCAAGAACCAATAGCCCCAGGAGATGGGAAAACCCGTCCTTGCATGGATATATTCGGGAAAGCGCGTGTGCAGCGAAGTCGTGAACGGATGATCCCGGCGCAGACAAAAACGCCGCGCCGCCAGCCCGAGAGGGCCCTCCGTGGCAATGTGAATGGCATGGGGCCGCATGTCATTGATCATGCGCGCGACAGGCCGGTTGGCCCAGAGCGCAAGCCGGATCTCTTGATAGGTGGGCAGGGCGACGGTCCGGAACATGGTCGGCGCGATCACCGCAACCTCATTGCCCATGCGCTCAAGTTGATTCTTCAGGGCTTCAAGGGTTCGCACGACCCCATTCACCTGGGGCGCCCAGGCATCGGTCACGATCATGATGCGCAGACCCGAATGGGGATTGGGTTCGGCCGGGTCGAGCTTGGCCGGCCGGCGGCGCAGAACGCGCAGGCGATTGCCCACCCGCTTGTACCACTTTTCCCGATCCGTATCCGGGACGGCTCCCTCATCCGCGGAGTGATCACCCCAGGACCGGTCGGCACCATTTTGGTGGGAGCGGTTGGGATCTGGCTGGGGAGGGGCGGGCCGGGTGGAATCGGGCCGGGTGGAATCGGGCCGGGCGGAATCGGGCAATGGGGACCCGGGGCTGGCCGGCTCCGGCGGGCAGGTCATGGGCACTCCGTGGCCGCCGCTGCGCGCCATCGCGTCCGCCGCTTCTTATTCGCCAAAGACATGTCCTTTCGTGCCGCATTCGGGCCGTCCGGAACTGTCTCGGTACGCCCCACCAGGATGCTGGCGCTTCGGACGTCCGTCCGCAACGCATGCCGTCCTATTCTGACCGGATCAAAAGGGCTGCGCCAACCAAAGTCGCTGATCGGATGATCCTGACGCTCGCAAGACACGCCAAAAGGGAGTTGCTCTGAATAAATTATCGCGCTGCGGCCATACCGGCATTGGTGCCGCGCGGTGGCCGAGCAATGTCCTGCCAATTGACCGACTCTGGCCCGCCTCTTTCGAAATGGGGCGCCCTGACCAGGTGCCGAAAGGGTTCCAACGCCAGAGCAGGCGTGCGGCGCGTGCGGGCTGGCGGCACCAGGTCCGCCAGATCCCGCTGGACCAACGGGATAGGCACGGGCGGCGCGGCCGCGATCGCGGCAATGGGCATGACGCTTGCCAGTGCCACCGGCCGGCGCGGTTGGGATACCGCCTCCGGGCTGCGCCGGCGTTCATCGGCGAGGGCGATTTCCACCTTTTTGCCATAGCGCGTGTTGTGCACCTGGCTATGGGAATGGTACCGGCGCACGGCCGTGTCCCAGCTGCCATACCGATCCTTGAGCCGGGTCAGGAACTTTGCCGCGTAGGTCATATTGGCCAGCGGATCGAAGGCTTCTTCCAGGCTGGTAAAGGCGCGCGGGTGATATTTCAGGTTCACCTGCATGCAGCCCACATCCACGCTCAAATGACCTTGGCGCCGAAGCCGCCGGGCGGCCACAACCGCTTCGGCCTTGCTGGCGAAGCGCGTGCCCTTGCCGTTCACATTAATGGTCCAAGGCCAGGGGCTTCTGGTGTCATGGCCGCGCGGGGCCATGCCGGTCTCGGTCACGGAGACCGCGGCCAGCATATGCGGCGGCAGATTCATCATCCAGGTCAGGTCCTGGGCCGCGTCACGGCACAAGGTCCAGTCCGGCGATTGGGGATCCAGCACCAGATTGACTGATGAGGCCTGGCCCGGGATCGGCGCGACCAAAACCGCGCCCATGGCGTAAAAACACGCCGTGATCGTCTGTCGCCAGGATTTTGAGGCCGTCATTTTCGGCATGGGATTAACCTCGCGTCCCGCAGCTGCCCGGTGGACCCGTCCATAAGACGGCGCCGGGTCGATGGAGCCCTTGAGACGCCCTTCACTCTCAACGATTCGGATTAACGAAACATGGGAAAGGTGCTTGAGGCGCGTTTGTACTCATTCGCCTGTCGATGTGGATGCCAATCTGACCAGTCCCGTTGCAGGGGTGCCATGCATGAAAGGCAGGGCTCAACTCCAAATAGAGACTTGATCAGGGCAGCCTGTGGTGCCACTTTGTTGCAGTGCACTATGGCATTGCGCCGGTGTGCACAGCCCTTCTTGGGCGTTTCCTCCCTAGACTCAGGCCGCCTTCGGGCGGCCTTTTTTTTATCCGGCGCGTGCAAACTTGTCGATGGTGGGTTCTGTAAGGGTCAGGGCTGACGGAGAAGATCGGGGCAGATGCTGGTCAGGCGGGCAATGAGACGGGTCAGATCACTGGCCAGTGCCGCAAAGCGCCGCCGCCGGCTGATCTTTGTTTCGTCCATATAGAGGGCCCGATTCACCTCAATCTGCAAGGCATGGCGCCCCTGGGCCGGGGCCCCGTAGTGGCTGGTGCAAAAACCGCCGGCGTAAGGGGCGTTACGGCCCACGCGATAGCCCATGGAGCGCAAGGTATCGACGGCAAGGCGGGTCAGAATCGGGGAACACGCTGTCCCGTAGCGGTCCCCCAAAACGAAATCGCAGCGATTGAAGCCCCGGTCATAATCCAGCGGCCCGCCGACGGACGGCATGGAATGGCAGTCGATTAGCACGGCGCAGCCATGGGTCCGCGCTGCCGAATCGAGCAGATCCTGCAAAGCCCGATGATAAGGCACATAGAGGGTCGCGATTCGATGCTCCGCTTCAGCGAGGGACAAGGGCCCATGATAAATGTCCGTGCCATCGCGGATCACCCGGGCGAGCGTCCCGAGGCCCGCCGCGACCTTGATCGAGCGCGTGTTGCACCAGGACGGCAGGGGATCGGCGAACATGACAGGATCGAGTTCCCAAGGTTCCCGATTCACATCAAGAAAGGCTCTCGGGAAATGGGCCTTGAGCAGCGGGGCGCCATAGGCGGGGGCGGCGGCGAACAGGCCGTCCACAAAGGCATCTTCCGACTGGCGCAAGGTGACTGGGTCGAGGGGCGAGGCATCAATGAAGCTTTGGGGATAGGTGCTGCCGGAATGGGGCGACGCGAAAACGAACGGTCCTTCGAGGTTTCCGGCGACCGAGACGACGGGATCAAATTCGGCCATGGGATTGAAATCGGCCGGCGGCTCCGTGGCCGGGAAGAAGAAGCGTTCCTCATGGAGGCGCAGACCCGTCGGCGTCCAGCGCCGCTCCCTTGGCTCATCCGCCACGCGGCCATTGGCCAGGTGAAGGAGCGGGGTCTCGTCGCGTCGGGTCGCGCGCACACTTCGAGCGGATGCCAGACCATTGGACATGCAGTGAAACCACTTACTTGGCGTCATGGACGTCATTGCGCACGTCCATCCCTGGCCAGACCAGATGCCATCCCGGAATCCAGGATGGCGGCGGAATGACGGCGGGCCGCAGCGCAGCGCCTTGTCTTCTAATGGACCATTGGCGCTGCGGCGGTTCAACCACGCTTTATGGGGCCAGCCACGACGCCACAGGGCCAAATCGGCCCATGGGGGCTAGAGCCATTAGGGACACGGCCTTCAACCGGTTTTTACCTTTTTGGCGCTCACTGGAGAGGCAACGGGTGGTGGCGGATTGCAGGGCAGGCCTTGCGCTGTCATCGCCTTTGACACTTTTTTCGACGACCAAGGGCCGGATCCGGCATTGCCAGAGGCAAAATCATGGCATCCTGGCGCGCCGGAAGGCACGATCAACGTGTGACTGCAACCGCTGTCCTTTTCCCGTCTGGGGGGAGGATAGAAAGAGCGATCCGCCTAGCCCGTGATTGGGTGGGCTTGAGGCGTCTCTGGGGGACCGGTTGGGACACGCAAGGTGGGGAAGTATGGCTAAGATCCTGCTCGCTGAAGACGATGACGCCATGCGGCGCTTTTTGAAGTCCGCATTGGAAAAGGCCGGCCACTGGGTCAATGACTATGGCCAGGGAGACGAGGCGCTCGAGGCCCTTGAACAGACCATGTATGACCTTCTGCTCACGGATATCGTGATGCCGGTCATGGACGGCATCGAGCTCGCCCGTCGCGCCGCCGAACTCGATCCCCAACTGAAGATCATGTTCATCACGGGCTTTGCCGCGGTTGCTCTGAACCCGGACAACAACGCGCCGAAGGAAGCCAAGGTGCTTTCCAAGCCCTTCCATCTGCGAGACCTCGTCCATGAGGTCGAACGTATGGTCGCGGCCTGAGCGTTCTTATTTGAGGCTGGTCTGCGCCGGGTTTTCCGCGGGCCACCAACAAGGGCGGCTTGAAACCCGCCCCACCCTTGACCTTACACCGGAATACCAAGGTCGCCCGCAGCCGCGGGCGGCACGGAGGCGTGATCCGTCACCGTGAGGGCGCCCCAGTCATTGCCGTGGGCGACGGCTGCGGGCCAGGACGCGCCCTCAAGACGAGCCCGGATCAGGCCGGCGGCAAATGCATCGCCGGCCCCGGTGCAGTCCACGGCCTCGACCTTCCGGGTCGCAATCGTCTGACGACCGTCTTGCGTAAACAGATGTGCGCCGCCTGGCCCGTCGGTCACGACAAGGGCTTGCAGGGATCCGCCGGTCAATGATTGCGCCGCGGGCCAGACGTCATCAGTGAGCGGCAGGGTCAGATCATCCCTTGAAACCACAAGCACGTGGACGGACAGGGGCTTGCTGAGGCGATCCATGGCGCTGTGTCCTGGCCACTCGGCAACGGACAGGCGTTCGCCGCAGCCCAGACATGCCGTGCCCAGATCATCCACCCGCCGCAGATAGAGCGCATCGGGTCTGAAGGCACGCAGGGTATCCGCATCCACGATCCGCGCCGGGACAGGCGGTTCTTTCAAAACAGCGGGCGGCAGATCGAGACCAATGACGACACGCTCCCCATTCGGTTCGATCAGCAACAAAGTGGTGGGAAAGGGGACATCGGGCCGGGTCACGAAGCGGGTGTCGATATCCCGCGCCTCGGCCTCCGCCAGGACCCGATCACCGATCGGGCCAAGGGGCACGGGGCTCACCACGGCCACGTGATGGCCCGCCATGGCAAGGCCGCAGCCCGTATTGCCGCCGCCGCCGCCCAGACGCCCTGCCATCTGGCCCTCCAGGGATGTGCCAAACAGGCGTCCCCCCGAGGCAATGGGAGCGGTGAGGCGAATGGGTGTATCCCAGTTCAAGGATCCAAAGATGATGACCCGGGCCATGCCGTCCGCCTTGAGAGAAAAAAAGCCGCCAGCCCGGGGCTGGCGGCGGTCTGGGGCGGACTTAGGAGGCGTCGCGCTGTGTATCCGGCAAGGTCCACTGGGGACGGATGAAATGGCACGTATAGCCATTGGGGAAGTGCTCCAGATAGTCCTGGTGCATATCTTCCGCCCGCCAGAACGGCATCTGTGCCAACACCTGGGTCACGACCTTGCCGGGCCAGCGTCCGGACGCGTCAACGGCCGCGATCACGTCTTCGGCGACGCGCTTTTGCTCGTCATCGGCATAGAAGATCGCGGAGCGGTACTGGCTGCCCCGGTCATTGCCCTGGCGATCCACCGTGGTCGGATCATGGATCTGGAAGAAGAACTCCAGGATCTTGCCATAACTCGTCACGGAGGGATCGAAGACAATCTTCAGGCTTTCCGCATGGCCCGTGCGGCCCGTCTTGACCACATCATAGGTGGCATTGGGAGACTCGCCGCCCGTATAGCCGACTTCGGTTTCGACGACGCCGGGCAGCTTGCGGAAAAGGTCCTGCATGCCCCAGAAGCAGCCGCCGGCCAGGATCGCCGTTTGCGTCGTTGTCATCGTTCACTTCCCTTCATCAACAAGCTGCACATAGTCGCCATAGCCTTCCGCCTCCATTTGGGCGCGCGGCACGAACCGCAGGGCGGCGGAATTGATGCAATAGCGCAGACCGTCCGGCCCCGGCCCATCCGGAAAGACATGGCCGAGATGGGAGTCGCCCCCTTTGGAGCGGACTTCCGTGCGGATCATGCCATGGCTTGTGTCACGCTTTTCAACAACAGAGGCCGCATCAATGGGGCGCGTGAAGCTCGGCCAACCGGAATGGGAGTCGAACTTATCGCTGGAAACGAAAAGCGGCTCGCCGGTCACCACATCCACATAGATGCCCGGTTCCTTGTTGTCCCAGAATTCATTGCGGAAGGCCGGCTCCGTCGCGTCATTCTGGGTCACCTCATATTGCATAGGGGTGAGGTTCTCCAGCGCTTCCGGCGTTTTTTCATAGCGTTTGTCGGTCATGGATCGGGTCCTTTCGCAGACGGTTGTCCCGTGAGCCCTCATGTCAGGCATGTCCACGCTGTGCATGGCACCCCAAGGGCGGTCTTGGCGCAAGGCTTATGGGTTATAGGATGCATAAAGGCATTCTATTGCGCTAAAGCCTGGGTCTTTCGGGTACAGGAGCGATATGTGGCGCCAGCAAGTCGAGATCAAGACGTCGCCTCGTGTGGCGGGTCAGGCATTCGCCCGTAGGATCGGCAGGCTCATAGCGAATGCCTGACCCAAGAGCCACACGAGCAATATGGTGTTTCTAGTGTCGTGGATCAGCGCTCCCAATCCTTCTCCAATCGCAAAGATGTGAGAAC
>CAYUYV010000054.1:0-28693 GCA_964449455.1 uncultured Alphaproteobacteria bacterium
ACACCATAGTGCTCGTGTGGCTCTTGGGTCAGGCATTCGCGACGGAGCCTGCCGAACATTCGGGCGAATTCCTGACCCGCCACACCAGTCGTGATGGATCAAAGGCCCCCATCCTCCTGCCCGTCAGGCATAGTTTCAAGAGAGCCCCATGGACGCCCATACCCGGCAGCGCAGCCTCATTGTCATTCTCGTTGCCATCGCCGTGTGCGGGGTTGGCTGGGGTCTTTCCATGCCGCTTTTTGCCCTCTTGATGAAGGCGATGGGGGCATCCTCCACGCTGATCGGCTTCAATACGGCGACACCAGCGCTCTCGGCCCTCACCGTCACACCGATCCTGCCAAGCCTCATGCGGCGCTTTGGCATCCGCAGTGTGCTGATGGCATGCCTTGTCAGTCTCATCGCCTTCATCCTTGCCATGCCGTTCGTCACAGAATTATGGGTCTGGTTTCCCTTGCGCTTTGTCTTCGGAATGGCAATTGCCGGCATGTTTGTCGCCACGGAGATCTGGATCAATCTGATAGCGGAGGATCACAATCGGGGCCGCATCATCGGCATTTACGGCACAGGCCTTGCTGGCGGTTTCGCCCTTGGCACCTTCACCCTCGCCTCCCTGGGCAGCGCAGGCTGGCCGCCCGTTGTCGCCGGAGCGAGCATCTTCGCCTTTGCCGCCGTCATTCTGTTTGCCGTGCGCACTGAGGCCCCGCGGCTGGAGCCGACCAATGACGCCTCACTCATCCCTTACATGATCGCCGCTCCGACGGTGATGGCCGCCGGCATCGTGTTTGGCGCTGTGGAGATGGGGATCTCGGCCCTGTTGCCCGTCTATGGCATCACGGCGGGCCTTGAAGAGAACGCGGCGACGGGGCTGCTTGTGGCCTTTGCCGCCGGGAATGTGGCCCTGCAAGTGCCCCTTGGCATGCTGGCCGACCGGATCAACAAGCGGGCGGTTCTGGGCCTGTGCGGCGCGGCCGGACTGATCGGCGCCCTAGCCATTCCTTTGCTGCTTGATTTTGCGATCCCGCTCTATGCCACCATATTCGTGATGGGCGGCATGGTCGTGGGTCTTTACACCATCAGCCTCGTGATCATCGGCGATCGCTTCCGGGGCAATGACGTGGCGGGCGCGAATGCGGCCTTCATCATGATGTATGGGGTTGGCTCTTTGTTCGGCCCCCTTGCCTCCGGTCCGGCCATGGATCTCTGGCGGCCCCATGGCCTCATGGCCGTGCTGGCGGCCCTGTGCTTTGGCTTTCTCCTGGTCCTGCTTGCGCGGACGGGCAGACGGCATCCGACGCGTGTGACAGAGGCTTGACAGAAGCATCCCGCAGGCGCTTATTGAAGTTTAACGCTGCGTATTTGCCGCGCGATGAGTTCCAGGAGAGGCCTGATGGCTAAGCCGACCACGATTAAGATCCGCCTCAACAGCACGGCGGGCACCGGGTATTTCTACGTGACCAAAAAGAATACCCGCACCATGACTGAAAAAATGACCGTCCGGAAATATGATCCGGTGGCGCGCAAGCATGTGGACTTCAAGGAAGGCAAGATCAAGTAAGGTCCTGCTTTTCAGCCTGTCGTGAAAGAACCCTGTGGTGCCACAGGGTTTTTTTGTTGGCTCCAGCCCATCTGCGGCTTCAAGATAGCGTCACCTCAAGACACCTTGGAAAGACAAAGACAGGCAAAAGCCCCATGGAGCACGTCACCCTTGGCCGTACCGGCCTCACCGTCAGTGTTGCAGGGCTGGGATGCGGCGGACACAGCCGGCTCGGTCTTTCTCAGGGCAAGGATGAGGCCCATGCCGCCTCCATTGTGCGCCGGGCGATGGATCTTGGCGTCAATTTTATCGACACCGCAGCCGCCTATGGCACGGAGCGCGCTGTCGGCGAGGCGATCAAGGGCCGGCGGGATGAGGTCGTGATCTCCACCAAGGCCCCGATCTTTGCGGGCGAGCGCTGGAACCTGGACCCCGATGTCTGCACGCCGGATGGGCTGATGAGATCCGTTGAGGCCAGCCTGCGCCGGCTCGGCACCGATGTGATCGACATCATGAATTTCCATGGCGTCGTTCCCGGCCAATATCCTGGCTGCGTGGAGACGCTGCTCCCGGTTCTTGAGACCCTCAAGAGCCAGGGCAAAATCCGCTTTACGGGCATCACGGAGCTTTTCCAGGCGGACACGAACCACGCCATGCTGCACGAGGCCATGGCTGACGGACATTTCGACGTCATCATGGTGGGGCATAATTTCCTCAATCCGTCGGCCCGGCGCGGCGTGCTCGATGTGGCCCAGGACAAAGCCATCGGCACCCAGATCATGTTTGCCGTGCGTCAGGCCCTGCGTTCAGCCGAGGCCCTTCAGCCCGTGCTGGACGGCTTGAGGGATGAGGGCGCCATTGCTCCAGAGGACGCTGATGCGGCACGCCTTGAACGCCTCCTGCTCGATGAAGGTGCGACCAGCATGACCGATGCGGCCTACCGGTTCTGCCGCTATGAGCCCGGAGCCCATGTCATTCTCACGGGCACGGGCAATGCGGACCACCTCGCGGCCAATGTGGCGTCGATTCTGGCCCCGCCCCTCACAGAGCGAGCCCTTTGGGAACTGGAGCGAATATTCGGATCGCTCTCCAGCATTACGGCGGAAGTCACGTCCTGGGCGTGAGAAAACCCTCGGTCCACTGCTCCGCCTCGCACGCGATCTGACAGTTCAACTCTCCCGCTGGGGCCGCTGTCCCTCGAACAGCGGGTTGGGATCGAACCGACCTGCGAACAGGGGATCGTTCAGGTAATCGGGGCGCCGGCTGACCAGTGTCTCCGTGCCCGGCATAACGGCAACCTGATGGTCCGTGGGCACCCGGCGCAAGGCCGCAGGGCTGATGCCTCCCAGAAGGTCGGCCATTTCCCGCGCCACCAGATAGGAATTGAGGCCAAAGGTCTGGAGGACCGCGGCATTGTTGACCATGGTCGCCCAGTCATCCGGATAAAGACGTTTAAGCTGGCTGAGGTCCTGGAAGAACATCCAGATTTGGAGCCCGTAGCCGCGCATGAGCGTGACCGCCTGGCGCAGCACGCCCAAGGACCCAAGCTGGGCGCATTCATCGAGCAGGAAGACCGTGCGCTGCGCAGGGCGCTTGCGGCGTTGCATGATGGCGAGCAAGAGCGTGCCGATCCAAAGGCGCAACAGCACCCGGTGGGAATCGAGCTTTGTCGGCGGGATAATCATATAGATTGTCATGGGATCGCCCCGGATGACCGCTTCCAGATCGATGGTCGATGGGCCCAGCGAGGCGAGCACTGCATCGCTCTTGAGCACATGGGCGTGGGTGAATGCCGTGGCCAGAATGCCGCCCCGGGTCATATCCGCCGTGATGCTCATGAAGCCCTCAAGTTCGGCCCGGACAAAGGGATGAAGATCCGTGCGTTCATCCAGGAGCTTGGCGATCCGGTAGACAAAGTCGCTCCACAACAGCGAACGGAAATGCTTGAACTGGCGCTCCTCGATCGGCATGTGGCAGGTGATGTAGGCGATCAGCCCGGCAATCAGGGACGAGGCTGAAATATCCCAGAACGGATCTTTCAGTGACAGAACGCCGCCCGCCAGCAATTCGGCCAGCATTTCCGAATCCGCGTCGATCTGGGCATTCGGCAGGCTGAATATATCGAACGGATTGAGGCGGCCTGTATGCCGTGTGACCACACCGAAAGGATCGAGCACATGGACCTGCTGGCCCATGGAGCGGCGAAACCGGGCCGTCACGTGGAAATTCTCGCCCTTGGGATCAACAACGATCATGGGGCCGGGATAGCGCAGCAAATTGGGAATGATCGCGCCGCGCCCCTTACCGGAGCCAGTCGGCGCAACAGTCAAGAGATGACTGTCACCTTCATAAAGGATGGGATCGGACATATCGCCCAGCAGGCGATAGGTTGCAAGCGGTTCATCCTGGTCCCCGGCCCCCGTGAAGAGGGCGCTTCGGGGCAATGTCCGCCAGCCCAGAAGAAGACCCTTTGCATCGGGAACGGCCTGACGCTTTGACGCAAGATCCTGGGGCCCAAAGGCCCAGGCCCCATTGTTCGGCGCGCCGTCGCCGGCATTCGAACCCTTGTCGGCCACCGCAGCGTCTGAACGGTGATCGCCATCCCGCGCACCGCCTTCATCATCGGAAAGCCTGTCGGAAGCCGGCCCATCTGCTTCCAGGTTATCGTCTCCCACGCCCGGTTCGTCCGGTTTGTCCGACGTTTGGTCCGCCGCCTTGGCAGGCTTTCCGTCTTCGGCGAGATCGTTCGACTGCGCCCACTCCAGAGTACCGTCGTCCATGCTTGCCCCTTGAAAGGTGACGGTGCGACCGAACCTGCCGGCCACCAGATCTCAAGGGTAGCATTGCCCAGGGAGCGGCTCCATGGGGGCATCGTCTGGCGGCCCAGCCATGGAGACACGGAACGGGCATGGCGACAGGGAACGGGCGTGGATACAGGGAACGGACATGGCGGGGCTGCGTCAGGCCGCCGCCGTAACCCGATTGCGGCCCGACCGCTTGGCATCGTAAAGCGCAGCATCGGCGGGCGCGAGCAGGGCATCGAGGTCGACCGGCTCGCCGCCATGGACATGCAATCCCACACTCACGGTCACGTTAAGGGTGCGACCGATCTGGGGAATAAAAAACGGGCAATCGGCCACGCGGACGCGCAATCGCTCAGCGACACCTTGGGCAAAGTCCTTGCCCGTATTGGGCATCAGGATCAAAAACTCCTCGCCCCCGATCCGGAAGGCCACATCCGCGCCGCGCAGCCCGTTCTGCAAGGTCTGGGCGAACTGGCGCAGCACTTCGTCGCCGGTTGGGTGGCCATAGGTATCATTGATGGCCTTAAAGGAATCGAGATCGAACAGTAACAGGGCAAGCGGCTTGTCCCGTTCGCGCGCTTGTTCCAAAAAGCGGGGCAGCTCGCGCTGCAGATAGGCGCGATTATAAAGACCCGTCAAAGCATCCGTGTACGCCATTTCCATTGTGCGATCGATGGTCGTACGCAGATCATCATGATACTGCTTTTGACGCAGCTGTGCCTTGACGCGCACGCGGACTTCATTGGAATCGAGGGGGCTTTCAAGGGAGTCATTGACGCCAATCTCATAGGCGCGCGGCAGCATCGAGCGCGTATCCGCGTCACAAATCGCAAGCAGAGGAAGATGGCGGGTACGGCTGGTCGAACGGATCTGGGAACACAAACGCATGGGATCAGCCGTGCGCAGACCGAGGGTGAGCATGACGAGGTCGTAGGCACGCTCATGGATGGCCAGAATCACGTCCTCTGGGGTTGACTGCACTTCGAAAGAGGCAAGGTCGCTAACGGCGTCCAGAATGCGCGACGCCTTATCTGGATCATCATCGATGAGAAGAATGTTCGCCGCCTCGGCCATGGGCTCATTGCCAGCCACGCGCGAGCGGATGTCAGCAGGCGTGCCAGCCATGGCACAGCGCTGGCGCAGCTCATCCATTGTGATTTTTGTACGGACGAGGTTCTTGACCCGAGCGAGCAGGATCATGCCATCGACGGGTTTCGTGAGAAAATCATCCGCACCCACCTCAAGACCCTTGACCCGATCCTCCGGCTGTCCGAGAGCGGTCACCAGAATAACCGGGACATGGGCAAGGTCCGGATCGTTCTTGAAGCGTTGGCAGACTTCAAAACCGTCGATCCCCGGCATCATCACATCAAGGAGAATGATGTCGGGTGGATTTTCACTGGCCTTGGCAAGACCCTCCTCGCCATTCTCGGCGCAGAAGACCTCATAATAATCCGCGGTCAAGATGGCCGTCAGCAGGGTAATGTTGGCCGGCGTGTCATCGATGATCAGGACACGGGCGGTCATGTAAGGAACTGCCTTACGGTATCGAGGAAATGGGAGACCGAAATGGGCTTGGCGATATAAGCCTCACAGCCGCCCTCACGGATTTTTTCCTCATCGCCCTTCATGGCGAATGCTGTCACTGCGATCACGGGAATTTCCCTTAAATCGTCGTCTTCCTTGATCCACTTGGTGACCTCAAGACCGGAAACCTCTGGAAGCTGAATATCCATCAAGATGAGGTCGGGCCGATGCTCGCGCGCCAGATCGAGGGCCTCCATGCCATCGCGGGTCTGAAGCGTGCTGTAGCCATGGGCATCCAGCAGGTCGTGGAACAGCTTCATGTTGAGTTCGTTGTCCTCAACGATCAGAACCGTCTTCGCCATTGCGTCCATTTCTCCCGCACCCGCGGTGATGGTTCCGGCCGACCCGAGACGCAGCCGACCAAACGTGGTCACCGTGTGGTGCCGGCGAACCGGCGACTTGCGAGCCAGAGTGAACCATCACAGTCTTAATCAAGGGTTGCCCCCATTTTGCAGCACCTTGTGCACTCCCACGCACCGCTGGCAAGCGCCGCCGTGACGGCAAGGCTTGTCCTCGGCTGCCCCTTTCGGAGGACCGTATCCTGTCGACCTCAGACCGAACCAACCCGCCGCCCCAAGAGCTTTTGCCCCATGTCGCGGACCAGATCGCCGCATTGGATCTCTCGCCGGACCGGCCCCTTGTGATCTGTGATTGTGACGAGGTCCTACTGCTCTTCATCGATGGTCTCAGCAGGTTCCTGGAAAGTCAGGGCTGCCGCCTTGATCTGGAGAGTTTCCGGATTCACGGCAATGTCAAAGAGGCTGACACCGGCGCTGTGGTGCCCAATGACCGGGTCAGCGCCCTCCTCCAGGCCTTCTACGCCCGGGACAGCCACGATCTTGACGCAGCCCCTGGTGCCGCCGCGACCCTTGCCGACCTGTCGCAGCTCGCGCAAATCGTCGTTCTGACCAATGTCAGTGAGGACGCCAAGCCCAAGCGTGAGGCGAATCTGGTGGCCCAGGACATGGCCTATCCGGTTATCGCCAATCACGGGTTGAAAGGAGCGGCCATCGCGGCACTGGCGGCCCGAACCGGCCGGCCGGTTTTCTTCCTGGATGACATTCCGCACAATATCGCATCGGCCAAGGCGGAAGCTCCGGAGTGCATCTGCATCCATTTCATTGCAGACCCGCGCCTTGCTGGGCTTCTCGGTCAGGCGCCTGGGAGCGATTATCGCGCCCGGGACTGGGATGACATCGCCCAGTTTATTCATGACCGGCTGGCGGCATCGGCCGCCGGTTGAGAGATCTATGTTCAAGTGATGCTCGCACCGGCTTTCACACGGGGAGACAGGCATGCGGATTGGTATTGATCTGGGTGGAACGAAAATCGATGCGGCCCTGATTGATGCTGAAGGAACCATTCGTCGCCGGCTGCATGCCCCCGTTCCCTACGGTGACTATGACGGAACGGTGCGCAGCCTGCGCCGGATGGTGGAGGCGCTGACCGAAGCGCGTGAGGATAACATTACCGTTGGCGTGGGCATTCCCGGCTCGCTTGATCCCAAGACCGGTCTTGTCAGGAACGCCCCGACGCCATGGCTCAACGGGCGGGCCTTCGAGACCGATTTGACCTTGGCCATGCGCCGGCCAGTGCGCGTGGCGAATGCCGCCAATTGTTTTGCCCTCGCGGAGGCGCTCAGTGGGGCGGGCTCCGGAGAACCGGTTGTGTTCGGGGTCCTGGTGGGGGTGGGTTGTGCGGGTGGCATTGTCGCCCATGGACATGTGCTCGTGGGGCCGAATGCCATTGCCGGGGAATGGGGCCACCATCCCCTGCCCTGGCCGGATATGCTCGAAGCAGCGGCCGCGCCGCGTTGCTATTGCGGCGGCGTCGGATGTATCGAAACCTGGATCTCTGGTTCGGCCCTCGAAGCGGATTATCAGCGCACGGCTGGGTCTTTGTTGAGCGCATCGGATATCGCAGCCCGCGCAGGAGATGGCGACCCGATCGCGGATGCATCCCTGACCCGCTATGAGACCCGCATGGCGCGGGCCCTGGCCCAGATCATTAATGTTCTGGACCCGGACGTCATTGTGCTGGGAGGCGCCATGTCAACGGTCACCCGGCTTTATGAAAACGTCCCGCCACTGAGCCGGCAGTTCATTCTGTCCAAGGACCCGGTGACACGTTTGGTCCCCACGCGCCACGGCGATGCGAGCCGGGTGCGCGGCGCGGCCTGGCTTTGGCCCGCGCCACCTGCGGAGCCAGAGGGACCTGAATAGGGTCTTGCGGCTGGGCGGGCGGGATCGCCCGACAAGGGTTTGAGTCAATGGCGTCAAAGGCAGATAACACGCATGGTCCGGCGGCCCAGATCAGCCCGCCTCAAGATGGTCTGTGCCGGGACTGCCTTGCCCTTGTCCCTCCGGACACGGCCGTGTGTCCCGCCTGTCGCGGCCGGCGCATTGCAGCCCATCCGGATCTGTGGACCCTGTCGATTGCCCATCTGGACTGCGACGCGTTTTTTGCAGCCGTGGAGAAGCGAGACAACCCGGCTCTCGCGGGCAAGCCTGTCATTGTGGGCGGTGGCCGGCGAGGGGTGGTTTCGACGGCCTGTTATATCGCCCGCCTGTCGGGCGTGCGCTCGGCCATGCCCATGTTCAAGGCACTCAAGGCCTGCCCCAATGCCGTTGTGGTCAAGCCGGACATGGCCCGCTACCGGGTGGCCGCACAGGACATCCGCAAACGGATGGAAGCCTTGACACCTCTTGTCGAGCCCCTCTCCCTTGATGAGGCCTTTCTGGACCTGACGGGGACGGAGCGCTTGCATGGCGCCCCGCCGGCCCTGTTGCTCGCGAAATTGGCCAGGGACATTGAACGGGAGGTGGGGATCACCGTGTCCGTGGGCCTGGCGCCCAACAAGTTCCTGGCCAAGCTCGCCTCCGATTTCGACAAGCCGCGGGGATTTACCGTGATCGGGCGAGACGAGGCCCGTGATCTCCTGGCTGACCGTCCGGTTACGGTGATTTTCGGCGTCGGCGCCGCTCAGGCGAAAGCCCTGGCCCGGGACGGTATCACCCTGATGCGTCATTTGCAGGCGGCCGACCCGGATGAGTTGATGCGCCGCCACGGCCCCTGGGGACGGCGCCTGTGGTCTCTCTCCCGGGGCCTTGATGACCGGCCGGTACGCGCGGGCCAAGCGGTCAAGAGCATCTCCAGCGAGACCACCTTCGACACGGATCTGGCCACGCTCGAGATCCTGCAAGCGCGCCTTTGGGCTTTGTGCGAAAAGGTCTCTGCCCGGAGCAAAGACAAGGGGCTGGCCGGAACCGTCATTACCCTGAAGCTAAAGACCGCGGATTTCGCGACCCGCACCCGGCGGATCACCCGCTCCCAACCGACCCAACTGGCCCACACCGTGTTCGAGGCCGCCGCGCCCCTTCTAAAGGCCGAAGCCGACGGCACCCGGTTCCGGCTCATCGGGATCGGGCTGTCGGGGCTCGTGGATGCGGCGCTTGGCGATCCGCCGGACCTGCTCGAACCAGACAGGGACCGGCGATCCGAAGCCGAACGGGCCATCGACCGGGTGCGCGGGAAATTCGGCTCCAACATGATCGGCACCGGCCGCAGCCTTGCCGCGCCGCCGCGTGTGGCCCCCAAACGCTGAAAGGATCGCCAAAATAGGATGTCCGTCAGCGGTGTTCAGCAGACCTGTCCCCCATGATAGGCTCCGCCCACCGGAAGAGGGAGACCTGCGGCCATGACGAATTTTTCCAAGCTCGGCTTCACGCCGCCGGTGATCACACCACCGAATACGCCGAACATTCCCATGGTGCCCAAGGACAATGCCGCCCGGACCTTACTCGACGCACAGCGCAAGGCCGACGACAAGGGGGCGCATCTGGGCTTTGAGCGGATGAAGACCATTCCGCGGATCTTCACCGATGAAGAGCTTGACGGATTGATCGGCGTTGGGGACGCCCATGCCGCACCAGCGCATATTTCCGGGGGCAAATCCGATGACAAGATCCGGCGCTCCGAAGTGGTCTGGCTGCGGCGGTCAGAGGGCTATGAGTGGGTCTATGATCGGATCTGGTCCTCGATCCAACGGCTCAACACCGAGTTCTTCCATTTCGACATCACCGGCTTCCAGACCAGCGTGCAATTGACCCGTTATGCGGCCTCGAACCGGGGTCACTACACGTGGCACATGGACAATGGGGACAAAAACGCCACCCGGAAGCTCAGCTTCACGGTCCAGGTCAGCCCACCCGATGCTTACCGTGGCGGCGATCTGGAATTGTTCTATAAATCCCGCAGCGATGCAGCTCCGCGGGACCGCGGGTCGATCACAGTGTTCCCGAGCTTCGTGATGCATCGGGTCAGCCCCGTCAAAAAAGGCACACGATACAGCCTTGTGGCCTGGATTGACGGACCCCGTTGGCGCTAAAAGAACGTGCCGATACCCGCGTCAGTGTGGGCCGCACCCGTATTCGGCACGCTTTCACGCGCGTACACCTTTTGTTTGCCTTCTTTTGCAAAATTCTGCAAATTGCTGATGTCCCATTATAAGGGTGATCAGCATGTCAAAATCAGAAGTGACCGGTCAGCGTCCCGCGACCGGAAAGAAGCCACGCAACGGAACGCCAGCCTATGTTCCGACATCAGCGGGCGGACGCGGGGCTCCAGAGCATCCACGGCGCTTTGCCCAACGGAACAATGGCGCCCAACGGAACAATGGCGCCGCAAATGGTGGTGAGGACGACATCATGATTGAATGCGATGCCGTGCTTGAAGGTCTCCAGCTTGTCATCATCGACCGGCGGATCACCATTCATCGGGTGGCCCAGCGCACGCGGATCGACAAAAAAGTCGTGAGCGAGATGGTGCGCCGCCGGGCCGTACCTCGGGCGATGGCAGAGGCGGTTCATGAGACCGTGCGCGCCATGTACAAAGAGGCGGGTTTCCAGGATCCCACGCCAGAATTCCGCGTGCTGGCCGGAGAGGATCTGACTGGTGCGGTCCATGCCAATGGCCCGTCCGACCCCGTTGAGCCCTCCCGCTGGTTGAAGCGGCTCAAGACCCAATGGCAACCCGACGCCCCCTGACGCCAGGCTTTCGCCCTGACCTCAATCCAAATGAAGGGTCAGGGTCTTGAGATAAGCCGTTTCCGGCAGGTGCAGGTGAACCGGATGATCCGGCCCTGCACCGCCGCTGCGCAGGATGCGGCCCGTGCGGCTTGCATCCGCCAGCCCCCGGACGGTCTGTGTCCGGAAGGACTCAGTATCCACAAGATGGCTGCATGATGCGCTGAGCAAGACTCCGCCGGGCGCCAAAACAGGCGCGCAGAGGCGGGCGAGCTTGCGATACCCCTTGATGCCCGACTTCAAATCCTTGCGAGACTTCACGAATGCGGGCGGGTCCGCGATAATGGCGTCGAAAACCGTTCCCGTGCGTGCAAAGTGCTCCAGGGCGGCAAATGCATCCCCCTTGTGAAAGCTCATGCGCTCGGCGACACCGGCGCCTTCCGCGGCCGCTTTGGCGAGGGCAAGGGCCGGCGCTGACCGGTCGACGGCCGCCACGGACTCAGCGCCTTGAACCGCACACAGAATGCCAAAAGCTCCAGTATGGCTGTAAAGATCAAGCACCCGGGCGCCTTGGGTGAGCGCGGCCATATGGGCCCTTGTCTGCCTGTGATCGTAGAACCAGCCCGTTTTTTGACCCTCGCCCACATCGGCGCGGTAGCGCACTCCATTTTCCAACACCTCGACGGGGCCAGACAGTGTTCCATGCAACAGCCGCACCTCCCGGGTGAGCCCCTCAAGGTCCCGGGACGGACTGTCATTGCGCGCAATAATCGCCGCCGGATTGAGCCGGGCCACGAGATGGGCCGCGATGGCCTCCAGGTTCCGGTCCATGCCGGCCACATTGGCCTGGACCACCAGAACATCGCCATAACGGTCGATGATCAGTCCCGGCAAACTGTCGCCTTCCGCGTGGACCAGCCGGTAAAAGGGCTGGGGAAACAGCCGCTCCCGCAGGGCAAGTGCGGCATCAATCCGCATGCCGATGATCTCCTTGACGGACAGATCCGTCACAGCGCCAAGCAGTCGGGCGGCAATCAGGGGGCGCGGATTGAAAAAGGCAAGACCAAGGGATCCACCCGGCCCCTGCACCTCAACCGGCGTGCCGGGGGTCAGCGCAGTTAAAGCCGGCGACATCTCGATTTCATTCGAGTAGATCCAGGGATGCCCCTGGGCGGCCCGTTTGTCCGCCCGGGGCTTAAGCGTCAGTGTGGCAAGCGATGTCACGGCTGGTCGACCTTTGCACAGGCATAATGCTGGGTGCCCCTGTGGTGCACCCGATCCTCCTTGAGCACCGTTGCGGGCTCCAGGTCCTCGTAGCGGCCAATCTCGCCATAAACGGGGCCGAAGTCTTTGTGCACGGTCGCGTCAAACAGTTCCTGAAAGTCCGAGATCACGAAATAGGTCTGCTGATAATCGTCAATGCGGTAGTTGGTACGCATCAGGCGCACAAGATCAAAATGGATACGGTTTGGAGACGGGTCTTCCAGGCAGAAAATGGACTCGCCCTTCGACGAGACAATGCCGGCGCCATAAATTCGCATGCCCTCCGGCGTTTCAATGAGACCGAATTCCACCGTATACCAATAAAGCCGCGCCAGGTTATGCAGGGTGTGGAAACCCAGGGCCCGCAGGCCACCTTTGCCATAGGCTTCCATATAGTCTGCAAAGACCGGATTGGCGAGCAATGGCACATGGCCGAACACGTCATGGAAAATGTCCGGCTCCTGCAGATAATCAAGCTGGTCCGGCTTGCGGATGAACTGGCCGGCCACAAAGCGGCGATTGGCCAGATGCTCGAAAAAGACATCGTCCGGCACCAGGCCGGGCACTGCCACAACAGTCCAGCCGGTAAGCTTGTGGAGTTCCTCATTCAGGCGGCGGAAGTCCGGAATGCCCTCCTCGCCCAGATCAAGGCGGGTCAGGCCATCAAGAAACTCCGGTGCGGCCCGCCCCGGCAAGACCTCGGCCTGGCGGCGATAGAGCGTGCGCCAGACGCCGTGTTCTTCCGGTGTATAATGGTCCCAATTCTGATCGATTGTGAAATCCAGAGTGATGTCCGGATGATCCTTGGCATAGTCGGCAAGACTGACCATGGCGATGCCTCCTGCTGATCCTTCAAGCCCTCTCCCGGCACCATCCGCATGGGAACGGCTGTGCGGGCCTGCCCGCTCCTTGGCACTGAGAGTGGGTGAAAAGTCCAGCATTCGCAAGTGTCTTGCGCGGGGCTGACGCGAGCGTCAGCCTTCAAGGCTGCGTTCCGTGATGGGCAGGACCGAGGCCGCCTTCATTGCATCGAGTACGAAATTGGTCCGCACATCGCGCACACCGGGTGTTTTCAGAAGGCGCTTCATGGCGAAGTGTTCGAAACTTTCCATATCAGCCGCAACGACCTTCAGCAGATAGTCGAAATTGCCGGTCACGGCGTAACAATCGACCACTTCTGGCATGGCGCCGATCCGCTCGCGGAACTCCTGGGTGGCGCTTTCATTGTCCTGGGCCACCTGCACTTGAACAAAGGCGGTGATACCAAGGCCGAGGCGCTTGGCATCAAGATGCGCGGAATACCCGGTGATATAGCCTTCCTGCTCCAGGCCCTGCACGCGGCGCAGGCAGGCGGAGGCGGACAGACCGACCCGGCCCGCCAGATCCACATTGGACAGGCGGCCATTCTCTTGAAGGGCATTCAGGATGCGCAAATCGATCTGGTCGAGCCGATGGGCGGCCATGGCGGAAGGATCCTCATGTCATTCGTCATGGTTTTTCTGATTTTTCCTCTCCTCACGCCCAGGGGCAAGCACACGGTTGCAGGGGACATGCAGTGAAACGAGGTTTTCGCCGCTGTAATGCCGCAGGATCCTGCGTAATGCCCTGATCCAATGCACGAAAACGCAAGGACATGGCGCGTTGGTGGGAGCTATAGCTGATTTGACAACCCTGCCGGCCATGACTTTGACCGCGGTCACGCAAGGCCTGACCAAAAGGAGTAAGCGCCCATGAGCACGCCCGCTGCCGTTGCCGCCGAACCCACCACCAGCCTGTGGGACAATCCCATGGGTACGGACGGATTTGAGTTCGTTGAATTCACAGCGTCCGACACGGCGCCGATCCACGCTCTGTTCAAGAGCCTTGGCTTCACTGCCATTGCCAAGCACAAGACCAAGGCGGCCACGCTCTATCGCCAAGGTGACATCAATTTCATCGTAACGGAGGCAGCGGAAACGCCGGGCCACGCGGCAGACTTCACCCAGGTGCACGGCCCTTGCGCCAGCGCCATGGGCTTTCGCGTCGCAAACGCCTCCAGCGCCCATGAGAAGCTGCTCGCCCAGACCGCGACAGACGGCCCCACGTCTGAGGCCCGCCTTGTCGACGTTCCGGCCATCGAAGGCATTGGCGGCAGCCTGATCTACCTTGTCGATCATGCGGGAGGCGATCTCTACGCCGAGGCGTTCGAGCCGATCGCTGGCGTGGACCAAAAGCCCGTGGGCGTTGGCCTCAAAGTTCTCGACCATCTCACGCACAATGTGGACCAGGGTCGAATGGACCATTGGGCCGGCTTTTATGAAAACCTGTTTAATTTCCGCCAGATCCGCTTTTTCGACATTGAAGGTCAGCATACGGGCCTGAAGTCCCGTGCCATGACGGGTCCCTGCGGCAAGCTGCGCATCCCCATCAATGAATCCTCCGACGACAAGAGCCAGATCGCGGAATATCTGGACCAGTATAATGGCGAAGGCATCCAGCATATTGCCCTGACCACGGATGATATCTGCGCCACGGTGGATGCCCTGCGCGCCAATGGCGTGGCCTTCATGACCCCGCCGCCGGAGACCTATTACGACATGCTGGACGAACGCCTGCCCGGCCATGGCCAGCCCGTCGATGCGCTAAAGGCGCGCGCCATCCTGCTTGACGGCACCGACAATCGCCATCTCCTGCTGCAGATCTTCACGGAAGCGGTGATCGGCCCGATCTTTTTCGAGATCATCTCGCGCCAGGGCGATGACGGCTTCGGTGAGGGCAATTTCAAGGCCCTGTTCGAGAGCATGGAGCGGGATCAAATCCGCCGCGGCGTGCTGAAGGTCGACTGATCACAAGAACCATCCAGACAGGGAGGATCCACCATGGCGTCGAAGCGTTACATCAGCTTTCCCCGGGTCGAAGGTACGGCCTCGCGCCAGGCCCATGCGGACCTCCCGGACGGGACCTTTGAGCGGGAGATGGGCAAGGAGGGCTTTTTCGGCCCTGCCACCCATATGTATCACCGCAATCCACCCACCGGTTGGTCAAGCTTTGAAGGCCCATTGCGCCCGCGGGCGTTTGATCTCAATCGTGTGGAAACGCCCTCGACATCGCCCTGGGATGCGGCGGTTATTCTGCACAATGCCCATTGCGCCTTGCGCATCTGGCACATGGCCCAGGCCATGGATCACCTGGTGCGCAACGCAGATGGCGACGAGCTGCTTTTCATCCATCAAGGGACCGCGGCCCTCTTCTGCGATTACGGCCATCTGTCCGTGACAGCGGGTGACTATGTGGTCTTGCCACGGGGGACCATGTGGCGTCTCGTGCCACAGGACAATCTCACGGTTCTGATGATCGAGGCCACGGGCGGCAGCTATCAGCTCCCGGAAAAAGGTCTTGTCGGCCCCCATGCGATTTTCGATCCGGCCATGCTGGATGTGCCGCAACTTGATGAGGCCTTCCAGGAGCAGGCCGGCCAGCCCGGCACCTGGCCTGTGCGGATCAAACGGCGCGGCCTTATATCCGTTGCCACCTATCCCTATAACCCGCTGGATGCGGTTGGATGGCACGGGGACCTTTCGCCCGTGCGGCTCAATGTGAAGGACATCCGTCCCCTGATGAGCCACCGCTATCACCTGCCGCCATCGGCGCACACGACCTTTGTCGCCGACCGCTTTGTTGTCTGCACTTTCACCCCGCGACCCTTCGAGACCGACCCGGGCGCGATCAAGGTGCCGTTCTTCCACAATAATGACGACTATGACGAGGTGCTGTTCTACCACGCCGGGGATTTCTTCAGCCGAGACAATATCGAAGCCGGCATGATGACTTTCCACCCCTGCGGCTTCACCCACGGGCCGCACCCCAAGGCCCTGTCCAAAATGCTGAGCCAAACCAAGCCGGCCACGGACGAATATGCCGTGATGCTCGACGCCCGCGATCCCCTGGATGTGGGTAGCGCCGCTGAAGCCGTGGAATGGGCCGGTTACAAGGACAGCTGGAAGACGTCATGAAACTCGCGACCCTGAAGACCGGCGGCCGGGACGGCACCCTTGTTGTTGTCTCGCGCGACCTCTCCCGCGCCGTGCCCGCCAAAGGGCTCGCGCCGACGCTGCAAGCCGCCCTTGACGACTGGGCGGAAACAGCCCCGCGCCTTCAGGCTGTGAGCGACCGGCTGAATGCCGGCGACGCCAATGACAGCATGTCGTTCGACCCCAAGACCTGTTCGGCGCCCCTGCCCCGCGCGTATCAGTGGGCAGATGGCAGTGCCTATGTGAACCATGTGGAATTGGTGCGCCAGGCCCGCGGCGCCCAGATGCCCGAGAGCTTTTGGACCGATCCCTTGATGTATCAGGGGGGGTCCGACAGTTTTCTCGGGCCCCATGATCCCATCGAAGCGGCGGACGAAGCCTGGGGCATCGATTTCGAATCTGAAATAGCGGTCATCACGGATGATGTGCCCATGGGGCTCAGCGAGGCGGATGCGGGCCACCACATTGCGCTGGTGATGCTGGTCAATGACGTCTCCCTGCGCAATCTCATCCCCGGCGAACTGGGCAAAGGCTTTGGCTTTTTCCACTCAAAGCCCTCCACGGCCTTCTCGCCCGTTGCGGTGACGCCGGACGAATTGGGCACGGCCTGGGACGGGCACAAACTACACTTGCCCTTGATCACGGATCTTAATGGCTCGCGCTTTGGTGCACCCAATGCCGGGATCGATATGACCTTCGGCTTTCCCCGGCTCATTGCCCACGCAGCTCAGACACGCCGGCTGACCGCCGGCACGGTGATCGGCTCGGGCACGGTCTCCAACCGGGACCGCTCGTCCGGCTCCTCCTGTCTTGCCGAAAAGCGCATGCTGGAAATTATCGACACAGGGCAAGCCAAGACGCCCTTCCTGCGCTTTGGCGACGGCGTCCGCATCGACATGCTGGACACGGATGGCCAGTCGATTTTCGGTGCCATTGACCAGGTCGTGAAACAAGCCGGCGCCTGAAACCAGCAGGCCGTGATGCACAGCCCTCGTCATTGCAAACGGAGCGATCCGGAAGCGCGCGCTCCCTGTGGATTGCCCGGCTGCGCTCGCAATGATGACCACACGGACGCTCTGATCCGCAAGCTGACATTCATGCCGCGGCTGTCTTGGACTCCGTCTTGCGCATCCGTGCCATTTGCCGCACGGCCGTCAGAACGGAGTCACCATCGATCTGGTAGCGCTCCCTCGGCCCACCCTCGGTTCCGGCCACGGCCATGTGCCGGTGGCCGAGCGCGTGGGAGAGCAGAGCATAGGTATTGCGCAGGCGATCCGCCGGAAAAAGTTCAATCACGCCCGTGCCTCGCGGTGCAAACAGAAGATGGGCAAAGCCTGCGCCATGGGTGCCGGCCACAAGATCGGCATTGAGGAAACAGGCGATCTGCTCCCGGAACGGCATTGTTCCGAGAAGCACCGGCTCGAACCCTTCCCGTCCCAGACGCTCCCGGATCTCCCCCTCATTGCTCAGCCGCCGCTTGCGCGTGTCTTCCCGGCTGATCCAGAGCCGCCGGCCTGCTCCCCCTGGTGCAAGACCATACCCCTCCAGGTAAAGACCCCGCAGCCAGGTGAGAAAACCCGGATCCGCCACAGTGGTCGTGACATTCTGCCAATAATCGATCGTCAGCAGGCGGTCAAACTGCCAGCGCTCCCGGGTGGGCACGGGCACGACCGAAACGCCCGGGTAGCGCGCCGTGAGGCAGCGGAAAAAATCCTGTTGAAACGGGGGCATATCCGCATTGACCAGGATCTCCAGCTCCGCGTGCGCAAGACCAAATCGCTCCAGGGCGTAATAGAGCTTGGGCACACGGTCGAACAGAAAATGGAAGAGATGCCGGTGCCCCCGCCAGGAGCCCAGGAATGTCAGGCTCGGCCGGCCGGTGCGCCCAACAGGTCGCAAAGGCGTAGGCCGAAAGTCATGATACGTCGCAAAGGGCAATCGCCGGCGTTGCAAGAGCAATCGCTCGCCCGCCTCATCCACCAGCGCCCCCGTATTGCCAAGCAGCGTTACACCCGGCACCTCAATGAGGGCCACACGGCGCGCAGGCTCTCCGGGAAGGCGGCATCGCTCGATGGCGGCGCCGGAGCCCGGCGGATCCGGCATGCGATCCAGAAACGCCCTTTCAGTTGCGCAGGGATGAAGGCTGACAGGTTCACGAATGGCGCGCACGCTGCCGACCGATTCAACGGGAACCGCGCACTCAAACAGAATCAGGCGGTGCCGTAACGCGGGAACATGGTTGAGCAGGGTGCGGGCAGCCAGCCACCTCATATGCCGAACGCTGCGGCGCTTCAGGGTCATACGGACTCCTTTTCCCCACCCAGTCTTCGCTATACCGCTGATCCGCCTTTCCGCAAAGCCCGGACCGCGGCGTGCTGATCCCATGCGATGCCAGCGGCCCATGGGATTTCATCTCAACGCGACCCGCATGCGGTTGTCAGGGACTTGCACATCGGAAACCATGGGGCATACGGGAGGGACGTGACCCATGATCCGCATCCTATTCGGAGTTCTCTGCGCCATGAGCCTTGGCCTTACATCGGCAGCTGCTTCCGCCCCGCGTCAAGCCCCCTACGGCACTTGGACCTCGCCCTTGTCGGCTGCTGATCTGGGTGGTGCCACCTTGGGTTTCAGCAGCCTGCGCGCCGTCGATGGGGCCCTGTACTGGCTCGAATACCGCCCCCACGAGGCCGGTCGCTCCGTGGTCATGCGCCTTAACGCTGACGGCGCCATGGAAACCGTGACGCCAGACGGCTTCAATGTGCGCTCGCGGGTTCATGAATATGGCGGAACACCTTACGTGGTGGCCGGCGATACGGTCTTTTTCAGCCATTTTGCCGACCAACGGCTCTATGCCCGGACCGGTGGCGCCGCCCCCTCGCCGCTGACCGCGGCCGAACCCCTGCGCTATGCGGATTGTACCGTCGATCCCGGACGGCGCCGGCTGATTTGTGTGCGGGAGGATCATCGGCCTGAAACGCTTGAGGCCCATGGCGAGGCGCGCAACAGCCTCGTCGCGATTGATATGGACAGCGGTGTCCAGACGGTTCTTCATGAGGGATCTGACTTTTTCGCCTATCCACGCCTTTCACCGGACGGATCGACCCTTGCTTGGACAGCCTGGGACCATCCGAATCTGCCCTGGGATTCCGTCCGTCTCCAGATGGCCGCCATCGGTGCGGGGGGCCTGTTTGAGACCGTGCGCACGGTGAATGACGGCGAACAGGAATCCGTACTGCAGCCAACCTGGACCGCTGACGGGCGCCTGTACTTTCTGGCGGATCGGTCAGGCTATTGGGCGCTTTACGAATGGGCGGCGGGTTCGGTCCGCACCGTGATCGAACGGCCGGCAGATCTGGGCGGCGCCCTGTGGAGTCTCGGGGAAACCTGGTTTGATCGTCTCCCAGACGGACGCGTGGTGGCCGTTTTCACGGACAAAGCGAAGGCAAAGCTGGGCCTCATTGATCCGGCCACGGGCACCTATACCCCCATTGATATCGGTCCGGCCGAGCTCCACGAGCCGGCCGTCGTCAATGGCCAGCTTTACGGCGTGGCCAGTTTTCCTGATCGCATGGCGGCCCTGGTGGCCATTGACCCGGAAACGGGGGCGCTTGAGATCTTGCGCGAGGCGGGAACACAGCCCCTTGATGACGCGTTCATCGCGATCCCTGCGCCAATCGCCTTCCCCACCGGAGAGGGCGAAGAGGCGCACGCCTTTTATTATCCGCCGACCAATCCTGACTTTACCGCACCGGAGGGCGAAAGGCCGCCTCTGATTGTGACGGTCCATGGCGGGCCCACGGGTCACCGATCCGCAGCCTTCCGGCTTGACATGCAATACTGGACCACGCGGGGCTTTGCTGTCCTCGACGTAAACTACCGAGGCAGCTCAGGCTTTGGCCGGGCGTACCGGGAACGTCTGTATGGGGAATGGGGGCTTGCGGATGTGGAGGACGCGGTCAAAGGCGCACTCCATATGGCAGAACGGGGCCTTGCCGACCCGGATCGGCTCTTGATCCGCGGCGGCAGTGCCGGCGGCTATGTGGTCCTTGCGGCCATGGCGTTCCACGATGTCTTTGCCGCAGGGGCGAATTATTTCGGTGTCAGTGATGCTGAAGCCCTGGCCAAGGACACGCATAAATTCGAGTCCCGCTATCTCGATCAGCTCATCGGCCCTTATCCGGCGCGCAAGGATCTTTATGTGGCCCGCTCGCCCATTCACCATCTCGATGGTTTCACAAAGCCCCTGATTGTACTGCAAGGCCTTCAGGACAAGATTGTGCCGCCCAATCAGTCGCAAGCCATTGTGAATGCCTTGCGCAAAAAGGGTATCCCGGTCGCCTATCTGACCTTTCCGGAGGAACAGCACGGCTTTCGCAAGGCGGAAAACCGGGAACGGGCCCTTGAAGCGGAACTCTCCTTTTACGGAAGAGTTCTGGGCTTTACGCCGGCTGGTGCGCTCCCACCGGTCGAGATTGAAAACCTCTGATCTTTCGTGTGGCCGGTGCGGACGTTGCTGTGCGCACCGGAAAGACAAGGGGCAATTCCGCCCCGGGGCTCACTCCATGGCCTCGGCCCGGATGACCTCACCGGACAAAGCATCAATCCGAAGACGGACGAGAGCGTCACCCTGTGTCGCTGTCAGATCGTAAAAGCCGTTCTGGAAATAGATGCCGCGCGGTTTCGTGTAGCCTTCCTCCCTCAAGAGCCGGCGCAGGGCCTTACGCCCCATGCCCGCAGCCTCGCCGAACGTATCCGACAGGCCGAAGCGGTCCTGCACGAAACCGCGAATGCCCGGCGTGATGGAAGCCCGGTGGCCCCCATAAAGACCGACCGTGTTCTGAACACTGTTGCCCCGAATGCCCAAGGCGCGGAACGGTGCGCCCGCGGCCCCGATGCTCGCTGCCGCATCGGCCGGCAGCGGTGCCGTGTCAATGGCCGAGGCGGGCAGCGGCGCAGCGAGGCATCCAAGCAGGAGGGCAATCGAACACGCTCTTGATGTCATGGGAGCTCTCCTCACTCGCTTTTGGCTGACGCAGATTCGGCAAGCGGCGGGCCCAACGCCTCGAAGAGATGCTTGAGCGCGGGCGCCGCCATCTTGTTGTCATCGTGGTCCGCGCCGGGCACGGTGTCCAGCGTCCAGTTGAAGGGAACATCCATTGCACGGGCACGGGCCTGCGCGGCCGCAAAGAAACTTTGTCCCCGAGCGAACCGATGCGGCCCCTGGGCCAGGGCTTCTGGTGTACGGCGCAGGGAGCGGCCTTGCGTGTCCGTATCCTCTTCCCCCAGCAGGACAATGATCCGTTGCCCAAAGACGGTTTTAAGGGCGGCCGAGTCCACCACCGACCCGGCGAGGCCGTAGGGCCAGGTCCATTGGGCATTCGGAAGCGTGTACCACCCCGCATTGGCCGCCACGATGGCAAGGGCGCGGTTCTGGGGCACATGATAGGCAAAGCGGTGGACAAACTGGGACCCCGCCGAATGGCCAAACATCAGATAGCCCGGCCGGCGCGAGCCAACCCGCGCCGCTACCGCGTCAAACAGGGGCTCAATGGCGGAAAAACTCCACTGGGCCCGGGGCCGCTCGGCGCCGTCCTCATCGAACACATTGCCGAGATTGTAGCCCCGGGACCGCGGAAAATCCTCCCGTGAAAAGGTTGGCGCGATCACGAGGACGTTAAAGGCCGCGACCAGGCCCACCCAATGGTCGCGATAATCATCGCCATTGCGCCTTGTGCCGTGGAGAACGACCAGGATCGGGGTTTCCGGTCCGAGAGTCCGGGGCGCGGCGTAGAACACCGGGATCGCCGGCCCGTCCCATCCGGAAAAAACGAAACAGCCCCGCCCCGCCGGAAAAGGCCCTGACGGCGGCACGGGATGGCCTGTGCACGGCCCCTGCTGAGCCACTGGCGGCTGGACCGACGCGTTACTGGCTGTGGCGGGCATCGACAACGCGGCAAGGGCCCACCAAAAACCGAGCCAGAACCACAAGGCATGCCGCGCAGAACGGGCCATGGCTGTCTTCCTTTCCTGGAGCGCCCCTGGGGACCATTGAGCCGAGAACCGGGATGGCCAATACTGGGCCAGTACAAATCCTGAGCTCATAATGGACAAGACCATAAGGCGGAGGAAAGGCCATGGCCGTTGACCGGTTCCCCATTGAGGCGGGGCACATCATGATGTTCGCCCGCTCCATCGGCGATCCTAATCCTATCTATCATGATGCGGACTATGCTGCGGGCACCGAGCCCGGGGGCGTGATTGCTCCGCCTACCTTCGTCCAGGCCAGCGCCCAATATGACCCGGATTATCCCCTGCGCCCCAAAATCGGCGCGCCCTGGTTCGGTTCCGGCGGAACACCCACAGGAACGCCGGCCGGCGGCACCGGTGGCGCAGGCGGCGGCAATAGCGGCTTTCTCCATGCGGAGCAACATTACGAGTACCACCGCCACCCGGCACCGGGCGATGTCCTGACCGCCACGGTCCGGCCGGGTGAGACGTGGGAAAAGCAGGGCCGGCGGGCTGGCAAGCTCATCTTTGTCGAGACCATCACGGAATATCGCGACCAGAACGGCGATCTTGTGGTCACCGCGCGCAGCATCGGCGTGCGCACGGAACGTCCCGCCACGGCCGAATGAGGGAGAGCATCCATGCCCTTGAAGAAAAGCACCCTGTCCGTTGGCGACAGCTTTTCCCAGGTTCTGGTGGAGGACCTGAAACGCACCCAGATCGTGCAATATGCCGGTGCGTCCGGGGATTATAATCCGCTCCATACGGATGAAATATTCACGACCCAGGTGGCGGGCTATCCGTCCGTATTCGCCCATGGCATGTTGACCATGGGCATGACCGGCCGGCTGCTGACGGATGTGGCGGGCGATGGGCGCCTTGTGCGCTATGGGGTCCGCTTCACCGCCCAGGTCTTCCCCGGCGACACGCTGACCGGCACAGCCACGGTCACCGCCATCCGCGAGGAGAACGGGGCGCCCGTGGCCGATCTTGAGGTGGTGACGGTGAATGCCTCCGGCGCCCCGGTCCTCACGGGCACCGCCACCGCCCGCCTTGATGCATGATTTTTTGATCTTGCGCCGCCGGGCGGCCCTCAAGCCCCCTTGCCCCGCCGCCAAACCCATGATTGAAAGGCGTCGGGGCGGTCAAACACCCCAAGGGCCGGCTTAGCTCAGCTGGTAGAGCATCTGATTTGTAATCAGAGGGTCGGCGGTTCGATCCCGTCAGCCGGCACCAAAAATTTTTGCGGAAAACCGCCGTGTCGAGAAGTGGACCCTACGGGTCGCTCTTGCGGTTACCGACGCGCAAACAATACGAACAGACGAGAAATCGCATCGGGGTGGGAGACGATCCGGTCGTGATATTGATCAGGGCGCCCACGTCCCGCCGGTGCCCACGTCCCGCCGATGCCCACGTCCCGCCGGTGCCCACGTCCCGCCGGTGCCCATGTCCCGCCGATGATCAACCCAAGCCCGCTCAATCGGCTGATGCTATTTATAGTTGCCAAATATCACCCGGCTCAAAGGGTTGACGGTGCTGACTGCCGGTTGCATGGCTTTCCCGTCAGGATGCTTTCGCCATGGGAGACGGGGTGGTGGCGCAGGGTGATGAGGATAAGTGGCTGACGCGGCCCAAGCCGCTGCTTGGCGGCCAGTTCTGCGCCCAGCGCAGCGCCGATGCGCTCGATCCTGTAGCGCGTTCGAGATTTTCGGCGCGCCCAAGGCCCATGTGGTGGTCTTTCAGGATAACGAGCTTGGCAGGTTGGCCGTTGCGCCGCGCATCCTAAGAGTCGGGCTTGAAACGACGCACCACTTCCGCCCCGGGAGCATGGGGCTATTGGACGGCCGGCGATTTGAGACCGAGACCACCCATAAGAACGAAGATCTTCGGGAAACCGGGCACGGCGTCGAGGGCGGGTTGAAGGCACAGGCGGAGGCAAAATGGGACAAAAACCCGATTGGCGCTGGCTTGTCCTTCCTGGGCAAGATCACCGGGTTCAGGCGCAAATCCAATCGGACGCAGGCGGAAGAGGTCACAAAGTGTCGTGTTCCGATCGTAGAGGCCCTCGATCCGGAGGAACCGCACACCTACGCGGTCTGGCATTTCGAGGCCCCACCGGGATACTATTTCGAGGGTCATCTTTTACCCGGCCATCCGAGCACTGATGACAAGGGCCACGTCTACTTCGTCACCGTCGAACTTGATCCGGGCCAGGAACCTGGGAGCCTCGCGACGCCGAAAATCTGCAATTTCGGCGATCTCCTGCTTGTCGATGATCCGGACGCATCAAAAAAGGAACAAAGACGGGTCGCGCTGCTGCGCGAAAGGCTTGAGCGGGATGCAAACTTCAAAGGCACCCTGCTCGCGTGCCTGGAAAGGCACAGTATTCCCTACGACAAGGTCAAGGCTCGCCCACCGCGACCAACACCGTTTCCGCAGAGACGGACCCGTCTCCAATGTGTTTTCCTCACGCGCCGTGGATGCTCCGCGGTCGCGGCAGGCGGCATTACAACGCAGCAGCTGCCTGTCAAGGCACGCTTTTGGGACCAACGCTCCGTGTAGGGCCGGAGAGGTCCGCCCCATCCGGGCGCCTTCGAGCGCTTTGGCGTTACAGAAGGATTTTCCTCCGGCGAAACGTATAACGTCCATGAGGGCTGGAACGCCGTCATCACCAGGTCTTGCCAAGGCCCGTCGGCAGGTCGAGGGTGCCAAGCACATTGCCTTGGCAGAACCGGCGCAAAAGCCGCTGTTGCCAAGATACGGGCCGATACCCCGTCAATGCGGCGAAGCGACCGCATTCGGTACGGTCTTGGCTCATTGTCCATCCCCTACTGACATCATTTTCAACGAGGCCGGACGAACAATCATCGACCACAAACCCTTCCAATTATTATGAGCACACTTTCTGGTATAGGGCTGGCAGAGTCAATCCGAATCGGCGAACGTTATGAGGCGTTGGGACGACTGGACCGAGATCGGCATGCGATGGTGGACATGACCCAGAGATCCTGGACGGTGGAGCAGCGGATGGATTTCATCCGCCGGCGCCTGATCTGGGAGCGTGTCATCAATCGGGCCGATATCGTGGCGCGCTTCGGTATTTCTCCCAACCAGGCGACTGCCGATCTGCGGCATTTCCAGAACCTCCATCCGGCCAGCCTCTCCTATGATCGCAAGGCCAAGACCTACCGCGCCGCCGATAGCCTTCGTCCTGAACTGGAGGATACCGTCCTTCTGCTGCAGGACCTGAGGCTGATCTGCGAGGGCGTCATGGCCGCAGGCGACGGGGCCCTTACCACCTGGCCCGCCATCGCGACCGCTGAAGCCCCCTTGCGTCCGGCGAAAAGCGACGTGGTCGCCGCCGTGCTGGCCACAGCACGCCAAGGACGCACACTGTCCATTATCTACCAATCCTTTTCCGGCCCCCGCCCCCGCCGACGGCTGATCGAACCCCACGCCTTCATCTTCGACGGGTTCCGTTGGCATGCCCGGGCCCGGGATGCCGAGGATGGCGCCTTCAAGGATTTCGTCCTGGGTCGGATGTCAAAACCAGACATCAAAGGACCAGTTTCGATCGGGCCCGATGGAGATAGGGCCTGGAATACGTTCATCACCCTGACCATTGCGCCCCATCCGAACCTCTCGCGCCCCCAAACCCGGGCCATTGAAGCCGATTACGGCATGTCGAAGGGACAGGCATCACTGACCACCCGCGAGGCAACCCTGTTCTATGTCAAACGCCGTCTGGGCCTCCTGTCGGATCACGAAATGCGCCCCCCCGAGGAGCAACACATCGTGCTGGTGAACGAAACCACCGATGCCGCGCCGAGCTGATCCTGAAACAACCGCACTGTTTCCCCCTTTCTGCCAGGCCCAAAGGTCAGCCAGGCCCAAAGTCAAGCCACGCCGCTCTTCAGGCTCGGTACCGCCGATGCCCCATTTGGCTTGCCCTTCAGCACGCGTTCGTAGATAAACTTGCCGGACATACCCTCCCCATAAACGCGAGGGGACCCATCATGGGCGAACAACTGCAACTCAACTTGCCGGCGCCGCCAGCGGACGGGGAAACACCCCTTGTTCCGGCACGCATGGTGAATGAGTGGGCCTATTGTCCGCGCCTTGCGTGGCTTGAATGGGCGGCCGGTGAATGGGCCGAGAGCGGTGACACCGCGCAAGGGGCTCGTATCCACCGCAAGGTGGACGAGACGGGCCCCGCCCTTCCGGTTCCGGAAAATCTGGGGGCCCCCTTCAAGACCCGTGGCCTGATGCTTTCTTCCGAGCGGCTCGGCCTCATCGCCAAGCTCGATCTTCTGGAGGCGGAGGATGGGGCGGTCACCGTCATCGACTACAAGAAGGGCAAACGACCCCATGTGGCTGGCGGTGTCCATGAGCCGGAGCGCATTCAGCTCTGCGCCCAGGCGCTTGTCCTTGAGGAAGCAGGGTACCGGGTGGAGGGCGCCTTCATCTGGTTCGCCGAAAGCCGCGAACGCGTGCCGGTGTTGCTTGACGAGACCCTGCGAGCACAAACTCAAACGGCGATTTCCGAACTGCGCCTTGCCGCAGCGACGCCGAAACCACCGCCACCCCTTGAAAACAGCCCCAAATGTGTAAAATGCTCCCTGGCCGGAATATGCCTGCCCGACGAGGTGAACTTCTTCCGTAAGGGCCTGGCGCCGCGCCCCTTGAATCCCGCCGACGATACCGCCCTGCCGCTTTATGTTCAGACACCCGGGGCGCGGGTGCGCAAGTCCGGGGAGCAGGTCATCATCCATGTGGACGAGGAGACAACCGAGGTCCCCCTCATCGATGTCTCCCAGCTCGTGCTTATCGGACCCGTCAGCATCACGACCCCCACCGTACACGAATTGTTGCGCCGTGAGATCCCAGTCACCTTTTGCGGCTCCGGCGGGTGGTTCCTTGGCCATGCCCATGGGGCCGGCCATCGCAATATCGATCTGCGCAACGCCCAGTTCCGGATGAGCTTCGACGAGGGCTGGTGCCTGCGCTTCACCCGATCCCTGGTCGCGGCCAAACTGCGCAATCAGCGTAGTTTCCTGCGCCGCAACTGGAAGGATGAGGCCCGCCGCAACGTCCTTGAGGACCATCTCACGGCGCTAAAGCGCCTTGCCGAGAAAGCGGGCCATGGGGATCGTCTGGCGGTCCTGCTTGGCCTCGAGGGCGAAGGCGCCGCCCATTACTTCCAGGATTTCGAGGCTCTTTTTTCCGGGAGCGGAGGGACGAGGCCAGGCTTCGGCTTTTCAAACCGCAACCGGCGCCCGCCGGCTGATCCGGTCAATGCGCTGCTCTCCCTTGGCTATGCCATGCTGACGCGGACCTTTGTTGTGGCCCTCTCGGCCGTGGGGCTCGATCCCTATTGCGGATTCTACCACCAGCCCCGCTTCGGCCGTCCGGCCCTCGCCCTTGACATGATGGAGCCCTTCCGGCCCGTGATCGCCGACTCCGTCGCCGTGCAGGTCATAAACAACGCAGAAGTGGCGCCGGGTGATTTCGTCCAGTCCGGGCCTGCCTGCAATCTGAAACCGTCCGGGCGCAAGGCTTTCATCGCAGCCTTCGAGCGCCGGCTTGACCAGGAGACGACCCATCCTCTTTTCGGGTATCGGGTGTCGATGCGGCGTCTCATTGAAGTGCAGTGCCGTTTGCTGGGGCGCCATCTCATGGGCGAGATCGAGGACTATCCGCACTATTTGCCCCGGTGACGGTGACGGTGACGGTGACGGTGACGGGAAAAGGGATAAAGGGGAAAGAGCGAGCATGGCGCAGGAGTATCTGTATATCGTCACCTATGACATCGCTGATGAACGCCGCGGGCGCCGGGTATTCCGCACCATGAAGGGGTATGGGCGCTGGCTGCAGCTTTCGGTCTTTCAATGCCGGCTGAACCGAAGGCGCCGGGCGGATCTTGGCGCCGCGCTTGACGCCCTTATCAAGCCGGCCGAGGACCATGTCCTCATCCTTGATCTGGGGCCTGCCGAGGCCGTGGATCTGCGTGTGGAAAGCTTTGGAAAGCCCTTTGCACCGGTTGAAAGACGCGCCATCATCGTGTGACCGGTCCAAGGGGCAATGCCCGGTGGCCCGTGCCGGGCAAAGGCGCGAGCGCTCCGGTGGCCGGAAAAAGCCGGGTAGCCCTCGCGGCCCCTAAGCCAGTGGTAAGACTTGCTCTTTGACATCGTCGCCGTAATTTGGGATCCTCCTGATCAGCGCTAGCGTGCCGGCAGGCGGGAGGTCTCGCATCCGATTCCAAACGCCCAAGCATTCCAACGCTCTCCCGGCCGCGCATCATCCGAGGCCCAACAGCCTCGGCCTCATTGAAGCCATCTGTACCCTGATTATCCGCCTACTGACGATGATATCATCCGAGGCCCAACAGCCTCGGCCTCATTGAAGCTCTGATCTGAGGGACGCTGACCTAAATCGTGCTTAATCATCCGAGGCCCAACAGCC
>CAYUYV010000055.1:0-6175 GCA_964449455.1 uncultured Alphaproteobacteria bacterium
AGGCATTCGCTACGGAGCCCGCCGATCATGCGGGCGAATTCCTGACCCGCCACAATAGAGTCCGGCGGCCATAATCCGTCCACCCCGTCTTGGTGAGCGAAGGGACGCAATCCGGAGAGAGCAAGCGCCTCGTGCCGCGCTGGCGCTCGCGATGGCGATGGCGATGGCGATGGCGATGGGTCGGCATCAACACCCCTTGGCCCTGGGGCAAGATGCGATCAATCAGGATCACGCTCAGACCGGGACCGCGGTCCGGCGCCCCTGCGGTGCGTGAGCGAAACAAACCAGAGCCGGTTCCGCGTCAACGGAAGCGGCCCTGGTCAAAGGCGATCCTGATCCCACCACGGACCGTTCGCCCGGGCGCTGGCAGGCCGAGTTGCGGCTCGACACGCGCATCGGCCAAGTTGTCCGCCCGCAGAAAGACCTCCATATCGAGACCGGACGGGAGCGGCGGCGCGAAGGCCAACTCCAGATTGATTTCCGTGGAGCGCGGCAGGGCGACAAAGCCATCATCGCCAAGGGAATAGGCCCGGCCACGCCGCAGGCCCTCAAGACGAACCCTGGCGCCCGAAGGATGCCGATAGTCAGCGGCGATCAAAGCCAGGAGCGACGGGCGCTCGGCAATGAACCGGCCGTCCAATCCGTCCGCCGTGCCCCGGCGGCGCAGATTGAGCAGGCTGAGATGGCCCGACAGAGTGAAACGCTCGGTCAGATCAGCCAGCCCCTCCAGATCTACGCCATAGGCCCGTGACCCCTCAAGATTGATCCGCTGCCGGCGCCGCACACCATCAATTATGACCGTCTCCTGATCGATCGTACCGTCCGTGAAGGTCGCAAAGGGCGTTACGGTAAAGCGAACGCGGTCTGCGCGATATTGAACCGCCGCTTCGACCTGTATGGGTATTTCAGGTCCCAGATCCGGATTGAGCAGAAAGCGGCCCACGGCCTCGCCGAACAGCTCCCTTTGCGTGGGCAGCCTTGGCTTGCGTCCGGCGGAAGCTGACAGTGACCATCGCGTGTCAATCTGCCAATTGAGGGCGCCAATAATGCTCCATGCTTTGAGCCCGCCATCACTGTCCCGGCCGCCGGTTTCAAGAGATTGCAGAAAGTCGCCCCCCGCCCCGGCCATCAGACTGACGGCGCGGAAGGAAACTTCATATTCCGTCCCAAGACTGTAGGTGCGCCGCTGAAAAACAGACCGCTCCGACTCGATCACCCCGCCCATCTCGAATGCGCTATCGACCTGCCGATGTTGGGCATCCAGAACACTGAAGGCGCCGCGCAGGGCATGCCGGCCCCAATTCTGGACCACAACCGTTCGCAAACCGATCGTACGGTCCCTGTCGGTCTGGGTGTCTTCGAGAACCTGATAGGCCTGGGAGGCATAGCTCTCGATGGTCTGCCCGGCCTTTTGGACCCAGAATGCCGTTGAGATATCAAAGCCCCCGAGGCTCTGATAGCCCGCGTTCAAGACCCCAACAATCGTGTGACTGTCGGGGTAGCGCCAGAAGCGAGGCCGGCCAAGGATGGGGTCTTCGTTCCCTTCCGGTGCAGTGCCGAAAGCGCTGTCCACGGCCAACACACTTGCAGAAACCTGCACCGGCCCTCCTTGATCGAAGGCCACCCGCAGGAGGCCATTCGTACGCCGAAGATCCGTATTGGTTCGCAGATCTGCCGGGTCTTGGAAAAAGGGCAGATCGGCCTGCTGCGAGAGGGTCTCCCCGTTCCGGCTCAGATGGCCCGCTGCCGCCGTGATTTCGGCGGGACCAAGGGCAAAGGCACCGTCGCCTGAGAGGTCCCACACTCCGCCATCCGCCCCTTGCGCGCGCAAGGTTGCCCGGGGCTTCAGGGAAAAGGCGGTGGGCGACAGCTCGATCACCCCACCGGCCGTGTTCGCCCCGAAAAGCACCGAAGCGGGACCGGAAGTGATGTGGATGTCAGACAGAGCGCCGGCGGGAAACAGGTCCAGGTTAAAGCGATTGTCCCACGGAATATTGATGGGTGCCCCGGCAAAGAACAGAGCCGTCTGACGCTCCCCGGCGCCGCGCAGATAGATGAGCGTTTCGCCCCTGGAATTCGTCTGAACCGCTGCCGAGGGCGCAAAGCGCAGCACACCAGCAAGATCATTGGCCCGCGTCGCCCCAATGGCCTCGGCATCGAAGGTAAACAGAGTTGAGGCCGCCCGCGCGCCTGCAAGACGCCCGCCGGTGACGATGATTTCGTCCACCGGTGGCCTATCGGCCGGCCCCGGCGGCACGGCCCCTTCCACCGGACAGACGATGAACGCCCCCCCAATGGCTGGAAGCGCCAGTCGGGCCAGCCCCCAGAGCACTGATAATGGGTGGTCTTTCCTGTCCATGGCCGCAGGGTAACCTCTGGGCCCCAAAGTGGGGAGGGCCCGCACTCAAAAAGTGTGCCCTTTGGCCAAGTTTGCGCAGTTTGGACGGGACACGGTTAGAGGAAGTCAAGCAGGGACACGCGGTTGAGGTCTGCAAGGACCCGTGTGGAGGCTTCGACGGCGAGCTGGTTGTTGTTCAATCGGCTGATGGCTTCGGCAAGATCCACATCCTCGATGTCCGAAATGAAGCCCTTGATGAACACATCTCCTGCTTCGTGACGGCTGATGGCCCGGTCCACGTCCTGGTAGTTGAGGCCATTGCGCGCCAGTTCCCCATTGACCGATGACGCGGCGGATTTGATGCCAGCCAGTTCGCCCTGGAGAAAGTCCTTCTGATCGGGCGTCAGATGTTCACCGAAGGGCCCGTTGGGCCCGGCATTGTAATCGGCGATACGCTTGAGGGCTGCAAAGAGGTCTCCACCAGCCTCATCCGCAAGGACACCATACTCGACCGTCAGGCCATCATCGACCGTCACGGAGGGTTTCAAGTCATTGTTGACGAAAAGGTCCGTGGCATTCGTGGCCGCCACAAGATCGCCGATCTGGTTCGATGTGACCGGCGGCTGGTCCGTCTGGGTACCGCCATAGATATATTTGCCATCGAACTGGGTGTTGAGGAGGCTTGCCGCGGTCTCGAAGACGCGTGACAGACTATCCATCAGCACTGTGCCCTTTTCCGTCGCAACGGCGGTGTTCACTGCCTGACGCAGATCATCGCCTGCCGTGGACAGCCCTTCCAGATGGACGTTCTGGAGATCGATTCGTGTCCGGGCTTCTTCGGCTGCCGTGGTGTACTGGCTCAGTTTCGCTTCAACGCCCCGGGCCGAGACAAGCACACTCGCCTCCTTGGGCAGATCTGCGAATTGTGTGGCGACCTTGCCGGAACTGATCTGGGCCTGGGTCTTGAACTGCTGCTGATTGAGACGCATCAGGTCAGCCGTCAGCGCCTGGTTCTGGGAAAAGCTGCCCACACGGTTCATATTGCGCCCCATTGCGTCATGCTGTCAGGCCGGCCGGATCTCATCCGGTTTCAGACCAGTTGCAGCAGTTGATCGTAGAGTTCCTGGGCCGCCGACATGATCCGGGCCGAGGCATTATACGCCTGCTGAAAGATGATCATGTTCGACAGTTCCTCATCGAGATTGACCCCTTGCGCCTCGGCCTGGCGGGCGGTCACCTCCGTGTCATAGGCCGCTGCGGCGGTTGCCCGTTCTTGTGCGACCGCCGCGCGGCCGGAGGTGTCACCAATCAAACGGCCCGTATAGCTGGAAATGGTCGTCGTGGTGGCCACCGCACTTCCGGCCTCAGCAAAGGCCACATTGGCGGACAGGATCGCCTGAAGGGCCTGGGCGCCCCGGTTGTCGCCCTTGGTCGCGACCGGATCACCCAGCACAGTCGTCCCATCAATGTCGAGCTTGGCAAGGGAGAGGCGTGTCCCATTGTCCGCCACATTTGGCGCCAAAGCCATATCGCGCGCCCGTTCCGCCTGCGGCCCCGCGCCAATGCCAAAGAGTTCAGACAGGCTGACCCCGGATGATGTTCGCGCCGTCTGGTCACCAGTTACTGCGAGAGTGAGATTGCCCAGCCCGCCATTCGGGGTCATGACGAAGCGGCCATTGGCATCAAGACTGAACGTTGCAACGGATCCAAGGCCCGTCACACTGTTGTTCAAGTCATTGATGATGTCGGCGAAATTGGTTCCGCCAACCGTATAGCTCAGGGTCCGGACCGTTAGGCCATTCGCGTCTTGTACCGCCAGATCGATGGTCTGGCTTCCAAATCCATGGGGGTCCACTCCTTGAAGCCCCGTCGCCGCAAACGGCGTTTGGTGGGAGCGGACAAGGTCGTTGAGGCCAAAAAAGTGGCTGAACCCCCGCCCACCCCTTGAACTGGGATTGACGTCATCCTGCAGAAAGCCGACGCCAAGACCACTCGATCCCGTATCGATCGCGAGGACCCCATTTGTGAACGTCACTGAGCCGTTCACACCGAGGGCCGCGTCAAGCGCTGTATCCAGATTGCTGGCCATGCCCCCGACGGTGGTGTCGAGACTCAAGACCCCTCCGCCATTGACACTGTATGTTCCCGCATCAAAGTCGAGATCGATACGACCCGCCATCGCGCCGTTCGCATCGACAAGCGCCAGAGTCGTCTGACCCGAGAAATTCAGGGTATCACCACCGATAAGGCCGGTCTGTCGCCCCGTGAGTTGCGTGGGCGGAGGAACGGCGACGGCATCATTATGCACCGCGTTGAGACGATCCGAGACGACACCGGCCAATTCCCCGAGCTGGCGGGCAACATCCGGCAGCTCCCTGTCCCGCATCTCAATGAGACCCTTGATGGATCCGCCGGCCAGGTGGGGATCGAGGGTCTGGGTGCGAGAGACGCCGACCCCGGTCGAGGTCTCTTGAACAACTTCAATCGCCGGAAAGACCGTATCCGCAGACACAGAACCCGTGCTGTCATAACGCAAGGTCACCTTCCCTGCGCCAACCAGCGGCAAGCCGTCACGTGTGGTCACCTGTAACGTGCCGTCGCCTCGGTCCTGGGTGCGAATATCGATAAAGCCGCCCAGTTCACGCAACGCGGCGTCCCGCTGATCGAGCAAAGCGCTGGTCTCATCGCCGCCGATGACCTGGCGCTGGATCTGGCGATTGAGACCATCAATCCGTTCAATGAGCTGATTGGCGCTCGTGACCTGGGCTGCAATCTCTGTATCCACATCACCGCGAATGGCCTGGAGCTGGGCGGCGGTCGAGGAGAATGCCTGGGTCATCTGAGCGATCTCGGACAGATAGGCGGAGCGGCGCACGTCCGAACTGGGATCAACCACGACATCGGCCGCCGCCGTCAGGGCGGCATTGATGCGTTGGGGCAGGGCATTTTCATCATCCGGACGGCCGAACAGGACTTGAAGGCGGTCATGGACCCGGGACTCCGCCTCATAACGCCCGACATCCCCCTTGGCCTCGATGGCCTGGGCCGAAAAGAACGTGTCAACGGCCCGGCGCACTTGCGCGATCGCGACGCCGGAGGCCTTTGCATCATGGGCCTGCACTTCCTGGTGCACGACCCGGCGCACATAGTCCGGATTGTTGACATTGGTGATGTTGTTGGAAACCTGGGTGAGCGCGCTCTGGTTCGTGTGCAGACCGCTCAGGGCATTATGCAACAGCATATTGACCGACATCACCAAACCCTTTGTCCGGACGTCTCCACCTGATGGATGTGGTGGATCCTCCTGTTACCTCACCGGCAAGTCTTGCCGGCAAATCCCGCCTCATCGCCCCGGAAAGGCCCGGTTTTCCTGCCGTGGCGGCGGGAGACGAGCGAAGGGGTGCAAGGGCGGGGCCAAGCCGCGAGAAATCCTCCGCACACGCTATGGATAATGAAAAATGAGAAAAACCGCGGCGTTTTCCGTTCATTCGTACAAGGCCCTTTGACCGAAGTGCCGGCGGGATGGCCCTTGCCTGCCGGGCAGTTTCTTCCCGTTGGGCGGCCCATGGCGATCAAACTTGCCGCCCCGCCGGCCCTGCCAAATCCTCAAAGGCGCGGATTTGCGGGAAAGCCGGGCGCGGGATCATGCTGGCCCCGGCCTTGCTCCATGGGCTCCAACGATACGAGACACTCAGGGGCGGATCAGTCGATGAACGGACTTTCCTCAGCACAGGACCTTCTGACAGTCCTCGGACGGTCCTCCGGCGGGAAAGGCAGGGGCACCGGTGGCGGCGCTGCGCCGGTGCCCCTGAACGGCAAAGGTCTGTCCGGCAAGGC
>CAYUYV010000055.1:6275-11305 GCA_964449455.1 uncultured Alphaproteobacteria bacterium
GTCACGACAAAGATCCCGGCCACCATGGAGGCGGGAAAGACCAGTGGTGGTGCAGCAGGGGCGATGGCGGCGAAAGCGCTTGGCGCGACGGGGCGCGGCCCGAAGACGATCGCCGCGTCTGGAGCATCCGTTGACGGAGCGCCGCAAACACCATTCGAAGAGGCCCTCAAGGCAGTGCCGGACACGGCTGCGGGCAAAGTGGTGCACCCCGCGGCATCGCCGGGTGCCGGCAAGGCCCGTGAAGCCCGCGGCGGCACGAACGGCATCGCGATGGACTCACCTGCAAAGACCGATGGCAAGGCGGCACCGGACAAGATCCCGTCCACAGGGCGTATCACCGATAGACTATCAACAAAGCCTGGGCCCGAGAGTGGGTCGGCGCTGGCTATGCCGGCTGCCCATGATGCTCCGCAGACAGCAGGTAACATACCGACTCCCGGCACCAGATCAGGGCCCGAAGCACCGTTGACTGAACCGGGTCAACGCAGAAAGGCGTCTGGCTCCCAGACACTGGACACACTGGACACACTGGGCGCACTGGAAACAACTGCGCCTGGTACGGATGACCAATCTGCCGACGCGATTTCGGACCAGCGAGGGACCTCCGCCCACACACCCATGGGCTCCCACGCGAAGGCCAAAGCCCAGTCTCTGTCCGCCAGCCAATCCAAAATGGCAGGGAAAGCCGGTGTTAAGGACGAGGGGCCCAATGCCACCATGCATCAAGGGACACCACCTTCCGATGAGGTTGGCAAATCCTCCCCATCCGTCAAGCCGGCCAAGCCCGGCGCAAAGCGTCCCGATGCAGCGGAGGGCTCGGCCAAGGAGACCAGTCAGGATCATCCGTCAGCAGGCCAATCAGCTATAGAGCCCGATGGCCTTGTCGGCCCACAGCTCCACACGGAAAATCCGAGCCTGAATGGTGGTGCATCCGAGACGGTGACTCTGACACCGTCCACGTCCGGACAGGCCGGGGAAGCTCAAGCCAGTTCAGATGGCCGTGAGGTGTCGCCCAAGGCTGCCACGCCAGATGCAGCGCGGGCGGGCGAGCGGGCATCGGTCGGGCCCGCAGCTCCGCCGGGGGAACACATGGCCCCCACGCCATTCGCGCCCAAGGGGACGGAGTCGTCTGCACCGCAACAACCATCACCGACACCGGGTGGACCGCAATCGCCCGCCCCTATGGGCATGACAAATTTGGACACAGCGGGTGCCCAGAACCAAGCCGGCACGCCCGCGCCCGAGAAAAATGCCCAAACCGGAACGGGTCCGACCTTTCCCGCTGGACAATCAACCGCCGCCGCTGGACCGGCGAGCGAACCTGCAGCAGGGACGCTCCCCGCCCAACCCGCACTGACAGAGAAGGCCATGGGGACGCCAAGCAACGCCCAAAACCCGGCGGCACAACAACAGGCCCAGGCGACCAGTCCCATGGCTGGAACCGAAAGCAGTCTCTTACCCGGGATCGACAAAGCGGTGGAGCCCAAGACCAGCAAGGGCCCTCGCGGTGCAACGGCACAAAACGGGCGCTCCAAGGAAACCGTCAAGACACAGAGTGGCACCGGACGTGCCGAGGTTAACGTCCACGGAACAGCCCAAGACACGGCTCAACCATCGGCGGCCAGCCAAAACGCCGTATCGCCGGGCTCAGCCAGGCCACAGTCCGGTGCCGAAGCAGCGCTGCAGACGGCACCATCGCCACAGCCTGGCACGCCCATTGATAGCGGATTTTCCTCCGCCAGCGGCCTTTCTGTGCCAGGCGAGGGGGCACCGCAGTCGGCGCGGCCCGCTGGCAGTACACCGCAGCCCCCCCTGCCAGCCGGAGGCCAGCCGCCCGTCATCCAGGCCAGCCGGATGGCCGAAGACGTCGCGGTACAGATGGCGCGCAACCTCACTTCGGGTGTCAACCGGTTTGAGCTGCGGCTCGACCCACCCGAGCTTGGCCGCATCGACATCCGTATGGAGATTAATGCCGATGGTCAGGTCCAAGCATCCCTGTCGGTGGACCGGGCCGATGCGCTGGATCTCCTGCGGGGCGATGCACGGCTTCTTGAGCGGGCGCTGAACGAGGCTGGCCTGAAGACCGAGAACGGGTCCTTGAGCTTCAACCTGCGCCAGGAGGATGGCCGCCCGGAAACCGGTCAGGGCCATGCCGATCGCCGGGATTCAGGACATGACGGCGACGCACGATCGGGCGGCCAGGGTCCGCCGGAATCCGGACCAACAGGCGAGACACCGCAGATGCCACGGGATGATCCTCATGAGGAGCTTCACGGGCTGCGCATTACCGTTCGCCGCGGGATCAATCTTGAAATCTGACCTGAGACAGTCAACAAAATAAGGGACCGTCACCATGGATATCAACTCGATAACAGCGTCCAACAGCAATTCCGGGAGCGCAGCCTCCGCAACGGCCCTCGCCGATAACTTCGACACGTTCCTGACGCTTTTAACGTCCCAGCTCCAGAATCAGGATCCTCTTGAGCCTTTGGACACCAACCAGTTCACAGAGCAACTCGTTCAGTTTACGGAAGTCGAGCAAGCAATCGCCACGAACCAGAATCTGGAATTGCTGGTGAGCCTGAACGAGGCTGCACGCGCGGGCAGCGCCGTCTCCTATCTGGGCCAGGAAGTGGTTGCCGATGGCAGCAGCGCTCAGCTCAAGGATGGCGAGGCCCAATGGCATTACGATCTTGCACTCAAGGCCGACACCGTGGATCTGACCGTGATCGACAGCAATGGCCTGCCTGTGTTCAAGACTGAAGGCACGAGCGACCAAGGCACCCAGTCCTTCACCTGGGACGGGCGGGACAATGCAGGCAACCCGGTACCCCAGGGCCTTTACACCCTGCAGGTCAATGCCCGCGATGCCGCCGGCAACTCGGTGATCAGTGAGACGACCGTTCGGGGCAAGGTCAGCGCCGTGGATTTCACAGGGTCCGATCCCACGCTGACGGTCAACGGCGTATCCGTACCCGTCTCAAAGGTCCGAGAGGTCTCGGCGGCAGACTGACCAGCCCTCTGACCCACCGCAATGACATGTTACCGGCGCAGAATGCCCCCTGAGCCAAGACGAATGGAGACCTGAAATGAGCTTGTATGGTGCCCTGTTTACAGGCGTGTCCGGACTGAATGCCAACAGTTCCGCCCTGAGCGTCATCTCCAACAATATTTCCAACGTCAACACGACGGGCTACAAGGCCAGCAACACGCAATTCTCCACGATCCTGTCCTCTGAAACCGACGCCGGCAGCTTCTCCTCCGGCGGTGTGCGCGGTACGGCCCAACAGCTTACCAGCCGCCAAGGCCTGCTCCAGACATCGGAATCGGCAACAGATCTTGCGATCAGCGGCAACGGCTTTTTCGTGGTGACGGAGGAAACGACAGCAAACCCGGACCGTACGGATCTTCTGTACACCCGTGCGGGATCCTTCACCCAGGATGCTGAAGGCTTCCTCCAAAACCCGGCTGGATACTATCTTCAGGGGTGGCGCCTCGATTCGAATGGCAATCTGCCGACAAACCGCAACGAAATCCAGCCCATCAATCTGAGCCAGCTAACCGGCACCGCCTCCGCCACGACCACCATGGACCTGCGGGCCAATCTGCGCGCCAGTGAAGCTGTACACACACCCGCCTATTCTGCACCCCAGATGAACAGTGGTGCCGCGACGCCGGACTTTGAGCGGACACTGGAAGTGTTCGATACCCAGGGCGGTGCGCAGCCTGTACGCCTTGCCCTGATCAAGAGCGCCGCGAATGAATGGTCCTACGAGGTCATTTATGATGGACCGGCCGCCAATATCGGGGGTGCAGCCAACAATCCCATTGCCACAGGACGCGTCACCTTTGGCGCCGACGGCACCCTGGCCGCCGTCACCGACACAACGAGCGGCGCACCGGTGGTCTCCCCGAATGGCGCAACGACGATCACCATTCCCTGGGACACACCGACAACGGGCCTGACAAACCAGCCTATCTCCTTGAATTTCGGCACCCTGGGCGAACCGAATGGCATTACCCAGTTCGACAGTGACTCGACCCTGATTTCGAGCGGTGTCGATGGTGCTCTGTTCGGCGGTATCACGGGCGTTCGGGTCGATGACAATGGCGTTGTGACGGCCCTGTTCGATAACGGCGTTCAACAGCCTGTTTTCAAGCTGCCCGTCGCCTCGTTCCAGAACCCGAACGGCCTGTCGGCAGCCAGCGGCAACGCCTATATCGGCACGGACCTCTCCGGTGACGTGACCCTGCTTGAAGCCAATATCGGCGGTGCGGGCTCGGTGGCGGCCTCCTCCCTGGAAGCCTCAACGGTGGACCTTGCGGAAGAGTTCACCAAGCTCATCACGACACAGAGGGCCTATTCAGCATCCACCAAGATCATCACCACCGCCGATCAGATGCTGGAGGAAATGATCCGTATCAAGCGATAAAAGCTAAACCGATTGCGCCATGACCATGTCATCTAACGGTCATGGCGCGAATGGCGGAGCAATTGAGAATGCAAGACAAGGAGCGCGGCGCCGGAGCATGTCATCGCGTCGCGTGCGCGCGCTGGCACATGGTTACCGACATAGCACTCAAAAAAATGAATCAAAGTAACGGCATATTATCCCTAATCCAGGAGTTACCAATTTACTTATGCGTTCTTTAAGCGGGCAAGACTAGCGTCAAGACAAGGGGGATCTCGCAGGGGAGTAGGCGATGGCGGAGGTAGCAAAACGGGTGGACTATATCATTGGGCCGGACGGCAGCCCCTTGACGGCGGCTGATCTTCCGCCGCCCGACACGAAACGCTGGGTGATCAAGCGCAAGGCCCAGGTCGTTCTTGCCGTACGCGGAGGACTTTTGACGCTTGATGAGGCCTGTACGCGATATGCTCTGACCCGGGAGGAATTCAGCGCCTGGGAAGAGGGGATCGACCGGCATGGCCTGCCGGGCCTGCGAACAACACGCATCCAGCAATATCGCAATCTGGCAACGGCCTGACAAGCTTCGCCAGGCAGGCCACAGGCAGGCCCCAAATAGGC
>CAYUYV010000055.1:11405-26521 GCA_964449455.1 uncultured Alphaproteobacteria bacterium
AGGCCCCAAATAGGCCAAAGCTGACAGATCAATGCGGGTCCGGTGCCGGGGGAAAGGGCGCCGTGCCCGCATGGCCATTTTCCCTCCTTGCGCCCACCCCAAGACATCTGCATCTCCCCGCACCAAAGCTAACGCCATTTTTACGACGTCCAGGGCATTTTTTGCCTAGCCCGCCGGAAAATGAGACTCGGCAGGGCGGGACGGGACACGGCCGAAGGGGATGGCCGGCCGTCCGGGGTGCGCTCCTTTTCAGGAGTCATGGGGGTTGGCGTGAACGCAGTATCAGAGTTCCTGCGCTCTATCGGCACGACCCGGCTTGTGGCCGGGATCGCGATACTGAGCCTGATCGGGGGCGCCCTTGCGGCTGCCATGATCCGGCTGGCCGACAAGGATATGACGGTTCTCTTTACCGATCTGGACCTGCGGGACGCGGCGCGGATCACGGAAGACCTGCGCGGACGCGACGTGCCTTATGAACAGCGACACAATGGTACAACAATCCTGGTACCGAGCGATCAGGTGCTGGACTTGCGCATGGTCTTTGCGAGCGAAGGCCTGCCGGCCCGAGGGATCGTCGGCTATGAACTGCTCGACAATCAAAGTGCCCTCGGCACGACAAGCTTTCTTCAGAACATCAATTATGTTCGCGCCCTGGAAGGGGAACTTGCGCGTACCATTGCCGCCCTCGACAGCGTGCGCAATGCCCGCGTTTTCTTAAACCTTCCGAAACGGGAATTGTTCTCCCGGGAGACAAAGCCGGCCACAGCCTCGATCCAGCTCGAAACCACCCATGGCAGCCTGACCCGAAATCAGGTTCGCGGCATCCAGTTCCTGGTCGCCTCCGCCGTGCAGGGCCTTGTGCCCCAAAGGGTCTCGGTGATCGACGAGCAGGGCAATGTGCTCGCCAGCGGCCAGGGTGATGGCCCCGATGCCATTGCAGGCAGCCTCGATGAACGACGCCTCGGTCTTGAACGCCAGCTCCAGAACGAGGTCCAGGAAATCCTGACCCGGATTGTTGGGCCTCAAAACGCCCGGGTCCGGGTCACAGCTGAAATGAGCTATAACCGCGTTGTCGAGGAAACGCGAAGCTTCGATCCGGAACGTCAGGTGACGGTCTCCACCCGGACTGTCGAGCAGAATGCGAGCAGCGACGACCGGGAACGGGACCGCACCGTCTCAGTGGCCAACAATCTGCCCGATGGCGGCCAGGACGGAGATGGCAACCAGTCCTCCAGCCGGGAAAACCGCGTCGAAGAGACCACCAATTTCGAAAACTCTTTAACCAAGCGCACCGAAGTGCAGGAAGCCGGGCGCCTGGAGCGGCTCAGCGTCGCCGTCCTCGTCAATGAGGCGCGCAGCGTCGGGGCCGACGGCGCCGTGACCTTCACGCCGCGCACCGACCAGGAGCTGCGGAACATAGAGGAGCTTGTCCGGGCCGCCGTTGGCTTTGATGAAAGCCGGGGGGACCAGATCCGCGTCATCTCCAGCCGCTTTGCCGAACCGGAGCGTCCCGAAGCCTTCGAGCCCGATGGCGGGCTGATGGCGGATCTCGACATCAACCGGGTGATTGAGTCGATCGCACTGGTCATCCTGGCCCTGATCTTCCTGCTCGCGCTCCAGCCGCTCATCAAGCGGCTGATGACCCCGCGCACCCAGGTCTTTGCCGAGTCCGTCGGGGCCCTTGAAGGAGCTGAAGGCGCCGGGGGCCTGCCACAGCTCCCGGGTCCGGACACACCGGCCCTGCCGTCAGGCGAGGGCGGCGCCCCGGGCACGGCGCTTGCCCAGGCGGGCGAAGCGGGCCAGGCGGGTGATTCCAGCGTCACCCAGGCGATCGACTTTGCTCAAATCCAGGGGCAGGTGAAGGAATCCTCCGTCAAAAAAGTCGGAGAGATTATTCATGCGCATCCGGAGGAGTCCATGTCCATCTTGCGCAGTTGGCTGCACGAAAAGCAGTAAGGAGATGATCAATGGCTCGCCCGGCGAAGAATACACCGGCCCTGATCGAAGACGTCCGCAATCTGTCAGGACCTGAACGGGCAGCCGTCCTGTTGCTCTCCCTGGGAGAGGAACACGGCGCGCCCCTGTGGAGCATGCTGGACGATGATGAGGTGAAGGAAATCTCCCAAGTTATGTCCAATCTGGGGACGATCAGCTCCGGCGTGGTGGAGCAGTTGCTGGTCGAGTTCGTTGGCAAGATGTCGAGCACGGGCGCCCTGATGGGCTCCTATGACGCCACCGAGCGACTCCTGAAACGGTTCCTGCCCGATGATAAAGTCGGCGCCGTTATGGAAGAGATCCGCGGGCCCGCCGGCCGGACCATGTGGGACAAGCTCGCCAATGTGAACGAAGCCATCCTCGCTAATTATCTTAAGAATGAATATCCGCAGACGGTTGCGGTGGTCCTGTCCAAGATCAAATCCGATCACGCTGCGCGCGTGCTTGGCGCCCTGCCGGAGGATTTCGGCCTGGAAGTCGTGATGCGCATGCTGCGCATGGAATCCATCCAGAAGGACATTCTCGACAAGATCGAGAGCACTTTGCGCGTTGAGTTCATGTCCAACCTGGCCCGGACGCAGAAACGCGACGCCCACGAAATGATGGCAGAGATCTTCAACAATTTCGACCGTCAGACCGAAGCACGGTTCCTGAGCTCCCTTGAAGAACGCTCCCGCGATGCCGCCGAACGCATCAAAGCCCTGATGTTCACCTTCGAGGACCTCAACAAGCTCGATCCGGGCAGCATTCAAACGCTCCTGCGCGGGGTGGAAAAGGACAAGCTCGCCCTTGGGCTCAAAGGTGCCTCGGATCAGCTCCGCGACCTCTTCTTTTCCAACATGTCCGAACGGGCGGGCAAGATCCTGCGTGAAGACATGGAGGCCATGGGACCGGTGCGCCTGAAGGACGTGGACGAAGCACAGACCCAGATGGTCAATCTTGCCAAGGACCTCGCTGCCAAAGGCGAAATCATGATCGCCGAATCCGGCGGCGACGACGAACTCATCTACTGATCCGTAACGGGATGACACGCACGATGACCGATGCTGTGAAATACACTTTCGACACGGAATTCGACCGGGACGGACAGATCGTCCGCAGCCGGCCGCCCCGTCCGAAGACAAAATTCACGCGGGAAGACGTGGACGCGGCCCAGGCGGAGGGTTTTGCAGCCGGCGAAGCGAGTGCGCAGGCCCAGGCCGCCCAGGCTGCGGCCCAGGCCACCATGGAGGCCCTGGAGATCATCAAGGCCGGCCTCGCCGAGATCCTGGCCTCGCTCCAATCGGAGGTGGATACGGTGCGGGCCGAGGGTGCCCGGCTTGCCCTTGAGGCTGTTCGCCAATTGACCCGCTGTCTCGTCGATCGTCATGGGGAAGAGCATATCACGGCACTGATCGAGGACGGTCTCAAGGGCCTGCGGGACACACCGAAGGTGACGATTGCGCTCTCACCGGATCTGGCGCCATCCCTCGGCAGTAAGATCGGCGATACGGCCACCACCATAGGCTTCGAAGGCCAGGTCGACATTGTGGAGGATGCGGCTCTCGCCCGTGCGGACTGTCGTCTGACCTGGGGGCGGGGCGGGGCGTCAAGTGACCTTGAGGGCGCGATTGCGGCCATTGAGACCCTCATCCGCGACCATCTTGAGGCTGAAGGCAACACACAGCTCAGCCTGTTTGATCGTTAAGCGGACAGAGCAGGCAAAGGGGAACCAGCCATGGCGGATGGTGACAATGTGGATCTGCCGGAACTCGAGGGCGAAGGCACCCCGTCGGAGGAGGGTGCCCTCCTCGACGGCAGTGGCGGCGAGGCCGAAGGGCCAAAGTCTTCGACGGATCTCGAGGCCGTCTTCGATGTGCCGGTGCGGGTTTCGGCGATCCTGGGCAAGACCGAGATGGAGGTCAGTCAATTGCTGAAACTGGGGCGCGGCGCCGTTGTGGAACTCGACAGGAAGGTAGGCGAAGCGATCGACATCTATGTGAATGATCGGCTGGTGGCCCGGGGCGAAGTGGTGCTCGTGGAGGAGCGCCTCGGCATCACCATGACCGAGATCGTCAAGGGCGGACGATAGGAACACACCATGGTGCAACGTCAGAGCCATAGGGTACCGGATGCCAATGCAGGCAGCGGCGCGCGCCTGGGCACACTTGTGCACGATGCGGAACGTCAGCGCCTGGACGTCTCGACGCCCCTTGCCCTGGGCCTTGGTCTCATGACGGTGATGACGGCAATCGCGCTGGGCGGCCCGGCCGACGCCTTTCTCGATATCAGGTCTGTCTTGATCGTCCTGGGCGGCACGGTATGCATCACGGCCGCCGGATTCTCTGGGAGCGATATCATCCGGGCCTTGAGGAGTGTGCGCTTCGTAATCCTGTCGCCGGCCGCCTCCCTGCCGGCCGTGTCCACCTCAGCGGTCCGCATGGCAGAACAGGTGCGCAAAGAGGGTCTGCCGCTTCTGGAACATGCCTTGCCCCGTTTCAAGGACCGGCCCTTCCTCCACAAGGCCATGGCCATGGCGGTGGACGGCCTGTCGCCCACGGATATGGAGCAGGTTCTGGGGGATGAGCTGCGCGCCATTGACGAGCGGCACCGGCGCACCGCGGTGGTCTTTCGCAGGGCCGCGGATGTGGCGCCGGCCATGGGCCTCATCGGGACCATGGTGGGCCTCATTCAAATGCTTCGTATGCTGGATGACCCGGCGACCATCGGCCCAGCCATGGCGCTGGCCCTGCTCACCACGCTTTATGGCGCCGTGCTCGGCCATATGGTCTTCGGCCCTCTCGCTGATCGCCTGGAGCAGCGCAGCACACTGATCAGCCAGATCAACACCATTCACGCACTCAGTGCCCTGGCCATCGCGCGGCGGGATTCACCGCGGCACCTGGAACTGGCCATCAACGCCCATCTGGCGCCCCGGGATCAGGCGCGCCGGTTCACGACTTGACCTTGGAGGACGCAGATCCATGCGATTGCTCATTGTGGGAATTCTCGACGGCCAATTGAGCGCGGCAACCCGGATCGCGACAGACCGGGGCGCAAAGGTGGCCCATGTCACGACGGTTGATGCGGCGCTGGAGCATTTGCGGGCCGGTCGCGGCGCCGACCTGCTGATGGTTGACGTGGCCCTCGACATTCGAACCCTCATTGAGGCGCTGAATACGGAACATATCGTGGTGCCCATCGTGGCCTGCGGGATCGGGACCGATGCGAGAGCCGCCGTGGAAGCCATTCGGGCTGGCGCCAAGGAATATATTCCACTGCCTCCCGATGCCGAATTGATCGGCGCCGTGCTTTCCGCCGTTGCCGATGACCGCCAGCAGATGATCTACCGGGACGAGGTGATGAGCGACGTCATCGCCCTTGCCGATCAAGTGGCGCCCAGCAATGCCAGCATTCTGATCACAGGTGAGTCCGGCGTCGGTAAGGAGGTCATGGCTAAATATGTTCACAGCAAGTCCTTGCGCGTGGACAAACCACTGATCTCCGTCAATTGCGCCGCCATCCCGGAAAATCTTCTGGAATCGGAACTCTTCGGTCACGAGAAGGGCGCGTTCACCGGGGCCCTCGCGCGCCGGATCGGTAAATTCGAGGAAGCCGATGGCGGCACGCTGCTGCTCGACGAAATCAGCGAAATGGACATTCGGCTCCAGGCCAAGCTGCTGCGGGCCATTCAGGAACGAGAGATTGACCGGGTGGGCGGGTCAAAGCCCATCAAGGTGGACATCCGCATCATGGCCACGTCCAACCGCAAACTGGCGGATTCGGTGAAGGAGGGCCAGTTCCGGGAAGACCTTTTCTACCGCCTCAATGTGGTGAATCTGAAGATCCCGCCACTGAGGGAACGCCCCAAGGATATTCTGGCGCTGGTGGATTTCTTCATCGCCAAATATTCCCAGGCGAATGGTATCGTGCCCAAGCCCCTGTCGGAACGGGCCAAGCGCGCCCTGGTCGCGCATCCCTGGAAGGGCAATGTCCGGGAACTTGAGAACACCATGCACCGCTCGGTGCTGCTCGCCACCGGCCATGAGATCACCGAAGAAGCGATCCGCCTGCCCGACGGCTCCAAGGTGGCCGAAGACCCTGGCGCGCCCAACCCGGTGCTCGACGCGGGCCCCGTCGCCCATGCGGCCCAGGCCGCGGCCCAATTGCGCGTCGCCGCTGGCAGCCTGGTGGGTCGCACCGTGGCCGAGGTCGAACGGGACCTGATCCTCGACACGCTCGACCATTGCCTGGGCAACCGGACCCATGCGGCCAATATCCTCGGCATTTCGATCCGGACCCTGCGCAATAAACTCAAACAGTACACAGATGAAGGCATCCCTGTTCCGGGGCCGGGCGATGCCCGCGCCGCCGGCATGTAAGGGTTTGGATCAACCAGTATTGCTCGCAATGACCTTGAGTGACTGACGCCGGCCAGGGAGCAGGCAAGAAAGGACGAAACGCCGTGAGCGAAACGGGGGGACAGGCGGCCTCGGGTGGGTTTAACCTGGGAGGCATGCTGCAGAAGCTGACTCAGCGCGGCGACCTGATGGTCGCGGGCGGCATCGTCGGTATTCTGGCCGTGCTGCTCCTGCCTATGGGGCCCTTGTTCCTGGACCTGTTCCTCGGCATCTCCTTGATGTTCTCGGTGCTGATCCTCATGGTCTCCCTGTTCATCCAGCGACCGCTGGAGTTCAGCGCTTTCCCAACGGTCCTGCTCATCGCCACCCTGATGCGCCTGTCGCTCAATCTGGCTTCGACCCGCCTGATCCTGGCAAATGGTCACGAGGGTACCGATGCCGCTGGCGATGTGATTCAGGCCTTCGGCAATTTCATCATGCAGGGCAATGTGGTCATTGGGGTGATCATCTTTGCCATTCTGGTCCTGGTGAATTTCGTGGTGATCACCAAGGGTTCCGGGCGCATCGCCGAGGTCGCCGCCCGCTTCACCCTGGACTCCATGCCAGGCAAACAGATGGCCATTGACGCGGATCTGTCCGCGGGCCTCATCGATGAGGAAACGGCCAAAAAGAAGCGTAAGGACCTGGAGGACGAGAGCAATTTCTTCGGTGCCATGGACGGTGCCTCGAAATTTGTGCGCGGCGATGCCATGGCCGGCCTGATTATCACCTTTATCAATGTGATTGGTGGCATGATCATCGGCATGGCGCAAAAGAACATGGACTTCGCCACCGCCGCCAACACCTACACCCTGCTCACCGTGGGCGACGGATTGGTCAGCCAGATCCCGGCCCTGATTGTTTCCGTGGGTGCCGGCCTTCTGGTGTCGAAATCCGGGGTCGACGGCTCCACGGACAAGGCCCTTATCCGTCAGTTTACCAATTACCCCCAGGCCCTCGGCATGGCGGCCGCGGTCCTCGGCATTGTCGTGCTGCTGCCGGGTACGCCGAAGCTGACCTTTCTCGCCCTGGCTGGCGCCTGCGGCTATGGCGCCTGGATGCTCGGCCAGCAGCAAAAGGAAGCCAAGCGCAAGGCCGTGGAGGCGGAATCGGTGCAGCGGGACGAGGGCAAACCGGCTGAGGAGCCCATCAGTTCCGCCCTCGCCATGGACAATCTGCGCCTGGAGCTGGGCTATGGCCTCCTGCCCCTGATCAATGATGCGGATGGCTATCGCCTGACCGACCAGATCAAGGCCCTGCGCCGCCAGCTCGCCACGGATATGGGCTTTGTCATGCCGTCCGTGCGCATCCTCGACAATATGCAACTGGCGAGCGATCACTATGCCATCAAGGTCAAGGAGATGGATGCGGGTGATGGCACACTGAAAGTCGGTGCCTTGATGGTCATGGATCCGCGCGGTGCCACGGTCGATCTGCCGGGCGAGGACACCACGGAGCCGGCCTTCGGTCTGCCCGCCCGCTGGATCGATGCGGGCCTGCGTGAGGAAGCGGCCTTCCGCGGCTACACGGTGGTCGATCCAGCCACGGTCCTGACCACCCATCTGACGGAAGTGCTTAAGGACAATATGCCGGAGCTGCTTTCCTATGCGGAGACAAAGAAGCTGCTCGACGACGTGCCGGGCGATCACCAGAAGCTGATTGAGGACCTGGTGCCGGGGCAGATTTCCATGACCGGTATCCAGCGCATTCTCCAGGCCCTCCTGCGCGAGCGCGTTTCCATTCGCGACCTCACCACGATCCTTGAGGGCATTTCGGAAGCCAGCGGCTTCACCCAGTCCATTCCGATGATCACGGAACATGTGCGGATGCGCCTGGGGCGTCAGATTTGTGCCGCCAACCAAGATCCGGCCGGCGGCTATCTGCCCCTTGTCGTCCTGTCGCCGGAATGGGAACAGGCCTTTGCCGAAAGTCTGATCGGCCAGGGGGATGAGCGCCAGCTCGCCATGGCACCGTCCCAGCTTCAGGACTTCATCACCCAGGTGCGCACCACCTTCGAACAGCTCGGGGCCCAAGGGGAAATGCCGGTGCTGCTGACCAGTCCGCTTGTGCGCCCCTATGCCCGCTCCGTCATCGAACGGTTCCGGCCCCAGACGGTCGTCATGTCCCAGAACGAAATCCATCCCCAGGCGCGTCTCAAGACGCTTGGGCAGATTTGATCCGGGAGCCCATAAACCATGCGCATCCGGACCTTCACCGCAGCCACGATGGCCGAGGCCATGGACCTCGTCCGGGAGGGTTTGGGCGATGATGCCATCATCGTCTCGACCCATCAGGGGCGCCGTGGCCGCGGTGTGGAGGTGCGGGCCGCCGTTGAGGACCTCCCCTCCCCTGCCGCCAGCCAGAGGGTCGCCGCAACCCTCGATGAAACAGCAGACCTGGAAGCCCGTCTTGCCGCCCGCCTGCGCGCCGAATTGGGTGCTGTCGGTCCGACCCGTTCCAACGATGCGACGCCGGCGGATCTGCCCCCAAGACCCGAGCCGCGCAGCAATCCAGATCTGAAGGATCTGGGCCAGGCCCTGGTTTTCCATCGCCTGCCCAGTGCCCTTGGCAAGGCCCTGTTGCGCGATGCCAAGCGTTTCGATGCGGGCAGCGCCGAGGAGGCCTTGGCCGCCGCCATCGAGACGAGATTCGGTTTCGCGCCGCTCGCCGATGCACCCCGGCGCCCCCTCATGCTGTTGGGGCCTCCCGGAGTCGGCAAGACGGCGAGCGCGGCAAAACTGGCGGCGCGCGCGGTGCTCTCTGGCGCTTCCGTCAGCCTGGTGACGACCGATACGGTAAAGGCCGGCGGGATCGCCCAGATGGAAGCTTTTGCGGGTCTTCTGGAAGCCCCCTGCCACGCGGCCGACACGCCCGAAGCCTTGAAATCGGTGCTTTTGGCACGGCGCGAACAGGCAACCATCGTGGACACGCCGGGCACCAATCCTTTCAACCGGGCCGAACGGGAAGACCTGATCGACTTCCTGAAAGCCTTTGATGTGGAGCCGGTCCTGGTGCTGGCCGCCGGCGCCGATGTGGCGGACATAACTGACAGTGCCCGGATCTTTCAGGAAATGGGGGCTCGGCGTGTCATCATCACCCGGCTCGATGTGGCCCGGCGCCTGGGCAGCGTGTTGTGGCTCCTCCAGTCCACGGGTCTTGCCCTCGCCCATGGCAGCCGGACCCCCTATCTCGCCGATGGGCTGATGCCCATGGATCCGCGCAGCCTTGCACGCCTCATCATGGCTGCTCCGCGTCCGTCGCAGCCCGTGTCCCCATCGGGCGCCCCGTCTGCCTCAACGCCATTAGATCCGTTCGCTTGCGAAGAAACGCCCGCGATCAAGGAGAACCCTGCGCCATGACCGCTCAACATAGCCAAGCCCAGGAGTCATCTTTGAGAATGCAGACGCCAGGCGCGCCCCAGGCCCTCGGCCGGGGAACCATTTTGTCCGTTGCATCCGGAAAAGGGGGCGTCGGAAAGACCTGGCTGAGTGTCAGCCTGGCCAATGCCCTCGCCCTCCAGGATCGCAAGGTCCTGGTTTTCGATGGCGATCTGGGTCTTGCAAATGTGGATGTGCAGCTCGGAATCACGCCGTCCAGTGATTTGGGCAGTGTGGTCGCGGGCCACATGGACCTTGGCGAGGCGGTGAGCGGCTTTCAGGGCGGCGCAGGGATGAGCGGTGGGTTCGATGTGCTGGCGGGCCGCTCCGGGTCCGGCGCTCTCAGCCTGCTGCGCCGGGATGAATTGCTGGACCTCGCGGTCGGGCTCAAAAAGATTGGCCAGAACTATGATCATGTCATCGTGGATCTGTCCGCGGGGATCGACACCGCCGTCACGACCTTGAGCGGGCTGGCCGATGCCATTCTGGTCGTTGCCACGGATGAACCGACCTCACTCACGGACGCCTATGCCTTCATCAAGGTCTCCATGATGCGGGACCGGCAAAGCGACCTGCGCGTCGTGATCAATCAGGCGGAAGGCAAGGCTGCCGGTCGGCGGACCTATGAGGCCCTGTCCAACGCCTGCCGGAATTTTCTCAAAGTCGAGCCGCCGCTCGCCGGCGTCATTCCGCGGGATGCCCGGGTGCGGGACTCGATCCGCCGCCAGGCGCCGATCCTGACCACTTTCCCCCAGGCGCCGGCGGCCCAGGCCGTTGAGGCCTTGTGCTCAAGCCTGTTTACGCTGCCCTGATCCCATCCGCGCCGCCTTGAGAGGGAGCTTCAAACTGCCCCGCCCCGATAGCGCCTACCCTGCGCCCGACGAATGGCTTAACGTCCCGCTCACCTGAACACTTGGCCCAGCACCCGATGCGCAAAAATAGGGGCCGACAGGGGGACTACGGATCATTCGACAAAGGGGTTTGTCATGCTCACTGAATTCATCGCCACTCTGCTCGGCATTCTTGACGATGTGTTCCTGCCCAACGACGTGTTCCGCGCCGTGTCTGCCGTGGTTGTGGCCGTCGTGGCCGGCATGGTCTTGAAGGAGTATAAGTTAGGCAAAGTGGTTAATATGATCCTGGTCTGCCTTATGATCTTCGGGTTACTGCTCGCCCTGCGCAATTTTATCGTTAATTATGATAGCGACTTTGACCTGTTCCTGCCCTGGCTCGATGCCAGCCTGAACCAAGTGCTCAATCTGCGGGTCGGCATTTTGCTGGTGTATTTTGTCGCTTTTGGTCTCGTCATATCAGCGGCTTACGGCGTGCGTGGCATGCTGAAATGATCCAATCCGGTGTCAATCCGGTCATCCGCACCCGTCCCATGATGGGATACAAGGGGCCTGCGGATCATTGGGGCTTGGAACAAGTAAACGAGTCAGGCAAGGGGGGCTCAATACTTTGTTAATGTTCCGGCTCCAGTGGCGCCCGCGAGACCGCTTAGCCGGCCCGGCGGGTCTAGAAGCCCTGGAAAAGCCCGCTTTCTGGCGGAATTGGCCTGATCTTTGCCACCAGGATGGGGGACAGGCGCGATAAGGGCGGACCGGCGGAAGAGGTTGGCAAATGGGCGAGGACTTCCTGACGGGCATGGGCACCATTGAAGGTGTGGCGCCAGCGGCAGCACCGCTGGCCCATGCGGCCCTTTTGTCGGCTCTCGGGCTGGCCATTGTGCTCGCTTATATCGCGATCGTCTGGCGGTCCCTGCGCCAGGACTGGGAACCCGTTATGGGCAAGCCGGTGACCCGGCCGGCCGGCCTGTCCGCTCCGACACTGCGCTATGTGCGCTCTGGCCGGTTTGATGCCGCGTCGCTCACCTCGGCCTTCCTGGCCGTGGCCGCCAAAGGCGCCGTGACGGTGGAACAGGACCGCAAAGCGGTGCGCCTGCGCAAGATGGCCGCGCCCCGGGTCTCCCTGACCCGGTCTGAAAGTGCGTTTCTCAAAGGTCTCATGCGCCCGCGCAGCACCTTGCTCCTCAATCAGAACGCCGTCCATGCGGTCACCGGGGCGGCAGCGGCGCTCCAGAATGGCGTCATTGCCGAATGGCAGGGTTATCAGGCGGGACGTTTGCGCCGGCGCATGATTCCGGCCGTATTTGGCGCCCTGGCCATCATCATTGCCGCCGCACCCCTCGCGGACCAGCCGACGGAATATGCACTCAAGACCCTGGGCCTTGGCATTGCCCTGATCGTGTTCGGCCGGCTGATCGGACGGGTAAGGCGGTCGATCCACCGCTATTGGCAGGACCCGTGGATGCGCACGGTGACCTTGATCATCGACGCCATCGCCATGCTGGCTTGTATTGGCTCAAGCTGGATGCTGGTGTTTTGGAATGGTCTCGATGGGGACGGCTATGCGGCTCTTTTCGGGGCGGTTGCCCTTGCCCTGCCCTTCTGGGCCCATTCGATCTTTTGCGCGAGCCGGCGCCTGTCGGGCCCGTTGCGCGGCCGTCTCGATGCCCTGCGCAATCAACTGCTCGGCAAGTCCCAAGGGATTGATGAAATTGGCGCCGCCGCGCCGTCCTATGAGACGCAAGCCTCGGCCAGCGTCGCCCGCACCCTGTGGCTCGCCGATGCCATCGGCCTTGATGCCGTGGGCGATCATCCCGCGGCCCCTGTCGCAGGCATTTCGAACCTGTTTGAGGATCCAGAGCGTATCGCGGACACCCTTCGCGGCTTTGTGCCCTTCGACCGCGACGATGAGCGCGCCGCAACCGGCGCCAGCGCCTGAGTGACGGCCCTTTTTCCGCGCCGTTCGCCCCGCGCGCGATGTCCTATAGCGCGCCGCGTTAAATGAAAAATCGACAGCCCAGGTCCCGGCCACCGTGCTACGCTGATGCCCAAATGCAGGCTCGGTATGGACGGGCCGGGAATAGGGTAAAGACGGAATGCTTGAATTTCTGGACGGCATCGGCGCGCTCATCGACGCCCATGAAGGCGCTCTTTCAGCCATTGTGATCGCCGGCCTGTTTTCCTTACCATTTCTGGGGCTGCGTGCCGCAGTCCGGGGCTTTCGCCGGCGCCGCGTGCACACGCTCTATGCCGACATCCAGCGCACGAGCCGCGTCTGGAGCCTGCGCGATCGCCCTGGCACGGCCGGTGCTCGGTCCGCCCGGGGAGTGGGACGCCAAGCAAGCCGCTCGCTGGTCTCGCCTGGCGAAGACGTCACCCTGATCGCGCTTCCGCTTGAGAACCGGGTGATGGAGCCGGAACATGCGGATTTGGCCGAGACCGTTGCGCGGGACCTTTTCACCCTCATTCATCAGCGTCCCAATATCAGCGTGGACCAGGTGACCTATGGCCGGGATGCGGATGTAACAGTCGGCATGCCCCTGCCCCTCGACCACCCCTTTATCCTTGAAGGCTCCCTTGAGCTAATCAAAGGGCAGTATTTGCGGCTGACGATCCAGATCCTGGAAACGGCGACCGGCGAGCGGGTGTTCTCGGACCGGTTTGACGGCGCCTTGCGACGCACAGGCGCTTTTATCGACGACGCCGCGGAAGCCGTGGCGGGCTGTCTTTCCAGCATGATGGCCATGCCCAATCCTCCGCGTCCGGACCAGGCCGTGACAGAGGCGCCGGCCGCCTGGGGACTTTATCAGCGGGGGGAAGACCTCCTGCGCATCGGCGCCAGCCGTCAGCGCACGGATGCCGCCGCACGGGTGTTTGATCATGCCGCGCGCATCGATCCGGGTTTTGCCGCCGCCAAAGGCGCCCTGGGCCGCTCGCTTGCCTTGCGCGTGCTGATGCTGACCAGCCAGGACGCTTCGGCCGATCTGGAACGCGCCAAGACCGTCCTGGCCGCCGCCCGGGACATTCAGCCCGACAGCCCGGAGCGCAGCGTGTCCGAAGGTCTTGTCCGACTTGCCGAGGGCGATGCGCCGGGCGCCTATGCTGCCTTCGACACGGGTGCCCGGATCGATCCCACCATTCCGGAGTTACGCATTTTCCGGCGGCTGTCCGAATTGATGCTGGACCGGGCGGGCCTTGAAACAGCGGACCCGCTGGACAATTCCAGCTTTAAGGGCAATGGGGCCAAGGCGCTGGCCCGCCTTGTCAATGCCATTGCCCTGACCCAGCAGGACCAGCTTGAGGACGCCCACGGACTGTTGGAAACGGCCGTGACCGAGGCCTCCGCCTTCCATCTTGCCTGGTTCATGAAGGGCCAGGTTCTTGCCCTCCTGGGCCGGCGGGAGGATGCCCGCGGCACCTTTGAGCGCGGGCTTCGGGTTATGGGCTCCGAAGACAGGACGGCCGACCTTTCCGCCATTCGGACCTGGATCGGCACCATCGCCGGCAATAGCGCGCGGGCCGAGGCCTGGCAGAAGGCCTTTGACGCGGTCTGGTAAAGCGCTGCCGGAGCCACATCGGGGGCGGCCTGCCCGTGGGCAGACCCTCGTTCAGTCGCGGAAATTCACATATTGCAAAGGCTGGTCGAGGGGCAGGCCCTTGACGAATTGGATGACCTCCTGGAGGTCGTCACGGGCCTTGCCGGTTACACGCAGTTCGTCGCCCTGGATCGCCACCTGGACCTTGAGCTTCGTGCCTTTGATTTCTTTCACGATTTTCTTGGCGAGCTCCTTGTCGATGCCCTCCTTGACCGTCACGGTCTGGCGCATGGACTGGCCGGCGGCGCGCTCCGGCTCCTTGAAATCGAGCACGGTGTGATCGATGGACCGCTTGGTGACATGGCCGCGCAGCAATTCCTGCATCTGCTTCAGCTTCAGCTCGTCATCGGCATTGATGGTGATGGTGCCATCCTTGTGCTCGGCCGTGCTGCTTGAGCCTTTGAAATCATAGCGGGTTTCGACCTCGCGCATCAGATTGGCCACCGCATTGTCGACCTCAGCCAGATCGGTCTTCGAGACGATATCAAATGACGGCATGGTTCCAGTCCTCCAGTTCGTTCAGCAGGGGCATCGGACTACTGTAGCCGAACCCAGGAGGCAAGCATGCGCTGGGTTCCGCGGGACGCCAGCCTCTCCCTTGGACCGCAAAACGCCGCGTCAAGGACGCCCCGCATTTCCGCCCCACGGGTTGTGCCTGGCAAAGTCATTTGCGCCGGCGCCGCAGCACCACAGGACCGTGTGATCACCACGATCAGCACGGGATGAATTATGACATCTGGCCAGAGAATAATCCGCCGCAAGACTGGCGCTTAACACCAGACATTCCCTTGAAAGGGGCCAATCAAGCGGGCACACTGAGCAAAATTCGCACATGTCGTGTGCGCAGGAGTATCAAGATGAGATTGATCGCATGAGGTTGATCGCGATGGCCAGTACCGCTTGTCTCTGTACCGCTTGTCT
>CAYUYV010000055.1:26621-27784 GCA_964449455.1 uncultured Alphaproteobacteria bacterium
GTACCGCTTGTCTCTGTACCGCTTGTCTTTGTGTCGCCTGTTCTTGTGTTGCAAGTGCTGACGTGGCGTTGATCTCCAAAGGCAAAGTGACCGTGGCTGAGAGCGGCCCCCTAAGCCGGCTCGACATGATCCTGCTCCAGCGCCTCGCCAACGGGGATCTCGAATCAGGCCAACTCGATCAGCATGTCGCTGTTTTTGGACGTGAGGACTTGGCTGCGGCCAACAAAAACGCTGAATACGCGGCCAATCCCTGCACCTTGATGGAAGATGCACCAGATCCTCTTGATGCCATTGTAGCGCGCGCAAAATCGGCCCAGATCGTAATCATCAATGAAAGCCATGTGCGCAGCCGCACCCGAGCCTTCATTGGCGAGATTGCACAGCGCCTGGCTCCCCTCGGCTTCACCCATTACGCCGGAGAAGCCTTTGCCCATAGGGGCGGCGGCGAAGGATCGTTCCTGGACCGATACCGGGGAAATCAGGCCGCAACATTTGAAGACACGGATGGCTTTTATTCCCGTGAAGCCGTATTCGGCCGTCTGATCCGGACCGTTCAAAAGGCCGGCTATCGTTTGGTCCCCTACGAACAGGTTTATGACCAAAACCGCGAAAAGCCTGAAGACAGGTTGGACCAGATCCATCTGCGCGAGGAAGCTCAGGCCAATAATCTGATCACCAACATCTTTGCCGATGAGCCCGAGGCCAAAGTGCTCATCCATGTCGGCTATCGTCATGCCGCCGAACACCCCATTCCCTGGGACGACGGGCAGCGCAGCGCCCGCTGGATGGCCGCACGCCTGAAGGAAAAGACCGGGATTGATCCTTTGACGATCAATCAGACAAGCTGCATCGGAAACGCCGCCACTGGCGCGCCCCAGCTTGCGAAGTCCCTGGAAAGCCTGCCCACGGATATTACGGTTGACCAGCCGATCGAGACGTTCGCCCACGGCCGCCCGGTATTCCGCACCGTGATGGGCGATAAGGCGACGGAAATTCCGACGGAGTTGATGCCTGAAAGCGGCTGGCACATTATCGAGGCGCGGGATGTCACTCTGCCTGACGAGGCCGTGCCGGTGGATCGGGTGCTGATCAAGGCTGGTGAGGATGTGCGCCTCATGCTGCCTCCCGGAACCTATAATGTCCGTGCGGTTACACCCTAGTGT
>CAYUYV010000056.1:0-13145 GCA_964449455.1 uncultured Alphaproteobacteria bacterium
AGAAACACCATATTGCTCGTGTGGCTCTTGGGTCAGGCATTCGCGACGGAGCCTGACCCAAGAGCCACACTAGCGATTGCGTAAGGCGCGGCGCAGGACTTTGCCATTGTCGGTGCGGGGCAGAGCGTCCAGAAAGATGATCTCGCGGGGGCATTTGTAAGCCGCGAGATGCTCGGCGGCGAAAGCAACCACCGCCTCTTTTGCAGGCGGTTCTCCCGGGATCTTCGGCACACAGAAGGCTGCGATGACGCTGACATCCGCGCGCACCTGAAGCTCCGTGACCGCGACGTCCGCGAGGTCTGGATGGGCGGCAAGAACGGTCTCGACCTCCTCAGGCGAGACCCGGTAGCCCATGGCGTTCATGAGATCGTCGGCCCGACCGTGGAACCAGACATAGCCGTCCTCATCAAGCGCCGCAAGATCGCCGCCCACGAACCAATCCCCATGGAACACCGCTTCCTCTTCGTCCGGACGGTTCCAGTAGCCGAGCATCAGTCCCGGATCGGAGCGATGCACCGCAAGGAGGCCCACTTCGCCGGGAGGCAAGGGGTCAGTGCCGCCATCGACGGGGAGAATAGCAACGCGCCGGCCCGCCTGGGGCTTGCCCGGGGACCCGGGTTTGGGGGGCACGGCTGGCGATGAAGAAATATAGGTCGAGCATTCGCTCATGCCCAAGGCCTCATAGAGCACCGTGCCCGTGGCGGCGAACCAGCGCTCTGCCAGGGACGGTTTGAGGGCCTCGCCGGCGGTGAGGCCGTGGCGCAGGCCCGCAAAGGCCGCCCGGTCCAAATGCCCGTATTTCAGGATCTGTCGGTAGACGGAAGGCACGGCGGCAAACAGGCTGGCACCATAGGTTTGCATCAATGGCGGCCAGATCGCCGGGTCCTTCGGGCCATTATAGACCACCGTGGTGGCCCCATTCGCCCAGGGATCGGTAAGGCCGACGCCGAGCGTGTATGTCCAATTGAAGGCCCCGGCATGGAGCACCACATCATCGCGCTCAAGGCCGTACCAGCCCTCAACCATAGGCCGGCGGCCCCAGGCGGAGCGGTGGGCGTGGAGCACCCCCTTGGGCCGGCCGCTTGTGCCCGAGGTATAGACAAGGAAGGCCGGGTCCTCGGCGCCTGTTTGCGCATAGTCCGCTGCCGGATCATGGGCCATCAATCTGCGCAGATCCGTTTCGCCCAGCACCCGCACCCCATGGGGAACGCCCGCCAGGGCCAGGCTGTCCGCCACGGCGATGACCTCGGCGCCTGAATTTTCCAAAAGAAACAGAGCCTCTTCATCCGTCAGCTGTGCAGAGGTGGGCAGCGCGACAAAGCCGCCGGCCATGGCGCCGAAAAAAAGGAGGGGATAGGCGCTGGTGTTCTCCAGACGGATCATGATGCGCGTGCCGGGAGCAAGCCCCAGGGCCGTGAGTCCCGCCGCAACGCGCCTCACACCCTCATCCAGCGCTCGATAAGTCCAACGCTCGGCATCCTCCGGGGGCGCATGCGCATCCCCCACCACAATCAGCGCCGTCTTGTCCGGATCCCGCGGTCCGGCCGCACCCAGACAATAGCGTGCCAGGTTGAACCGTGGAGGGACGGGGTCGAGGGGCATTGAGGGGCTCCGTCTACGCTGTCATCGGAATACGGACCGTCATGGCGGGCAGCGCAGCGACGAAGCAGTCCAGGGACCAGCATTCGGTGTGTGCGGCTCTGGATTGCTTCGCTGCGGTCGCAATGACGCGGGCAACACGTTATTGCCGCAGGCGGATCAGACCTTCCTGGGTGGTACTCGCCACAAGACGGCCGTCGCGGGAGAAGATCAGACCCCGGTTATAGCCGCGCCCTTCACCGGACCAGGGGCTGTCTGTCGTGAACAAAAGCCAATCATCCACCTTCAAATCCGGGTCATGGATCCAGACCGCATGGTCGAGACTTGCAGATTGGAGTTTGTGCGTGATCCAGCCCACCCCATGGGGCATCAAAGATGTGCCAAGCAGGGTAAGATCTGTTGCGAAGGCCAGGATCGCCCGGTGCATGGTGGCGTCATCGCCGACCGGGGCCACGGCGCGGAACCAGCGATGCATGCGCGGCTCGGTCTTTTTCGGGGCCCAGGGGACATAGTCGTCCACGGGGCGCATCTCGATGGGCCGGCGCCGGGTGATGAATTTGAGCAGTTCTGGCGGGAACTGGTCGGCATGCTCCCGGATGCGCTCATTCTCCGTGGGCAACTCCTCCGGCATGGGCACGTCCGGCATCTGCGTTTGATGCTCAAGGCCCTTTTCCGGCATCTGGAACGAGGCGGCCATGTTCAGGATGGGCCGGCCTTTCTGGATGGCAATCACCCGGCGGGTGGCGAAGGTGCGGCCGTCGAAATCCCGCTCCACCCGGAAAATGATGGGCACGGATTCATCCCCCGGACGCATGAAATAAGCGTGCAGGGAATGGGCAACCCGTTCCGGATCGCTTGAGCGCGTCGCGGCCATGAGGGCCTGGGCGATCACCTGGCCGCCAAAGACGCGCCCTTGACCGCCGCCGGCCGAGCGCGGCGGTTGGCTGCCGCGATACAAATCCGCATCGATTTCCTCAAGGTCGAGGAGGGTCTTGAGACCCTCCAGGAGCTGTTCGTCCGTGGGCGGTGGGCGCTTCGGCTTCGGCCCGGCTGAGGCGGCCGATTGGGCCGCCTTCTGGCTTGACTCGTCGGTCATGGTGCCCCGCTCTCAGCCCGTGAACCGACCGCCCGATGCTGCCTTTTCGGCCAGCAGGGGCGAGATGGTCACGTCATCACCGAACTGGTCTGCATGGGCCTTAAGGCCTGCGAGAATTTTGTCCGCACCCACCGTGTCGGCCCAGAACATCGGCCCACCGGTGTAAGGTGGCCAGCCATAGCCGTTGAGCCAGACAATATCGATGTCGGAGGCGCGCTGGGCGATGCCCTCTTCCAGGATCTTGGCGCCCTCATTGACCATGGGATAAAGCAGCCGCTCCAGGATCTCCTGGTCGCTGACCATACGCTGGGTGCGGCCTGACTTCTTGATGAACTCGGCGATGATTTCTTCCGTCTCCGGAGAGGGGGAGGGGCGGCGGCTCTCGTCATAGTCATAAAAGCCGGCGCCGGTCTTCTGGCCGCGCCGGTCCCGCTCGCACAGCACGTCGCGCACGGTCTCGCCCTTGGAGGTCTCTTTGTTCCAGCCGATATCAAGGCCGGCAAGGTCGGACATCTGGAAGGGGCCCATGGGGAAGCCGAAACTCGTCAGCACCCGGTCCACATCCCAGGGCTTGGCGCCTTCCAGGATCAGCTTCTGGGCCTCACGCTGGCGGAAGGACAGCATGCGATTGCCGATAAAGCCCGGGCAGACGCCGGATACGACGGCGACCTTGCCGATGGTTTTGGACATGTCCATGGCCGTGGCCAGCACCGCCGGAGCGGTCTTCTCGCCCCGGACGATTTCCAGAAGGCGCATGATATTGGCCGGAGAGAAGAAGTGCAGGCCGAGGACGGCATCGGGCCGCTTGGTGACCGCCGCCATCTCATCCACATTCAGATAGCTGGTGTTGGAGGCGAGAATGGCGCCATCCTTCACGATGCCGTCGAGGCGTTGGAACACCTCCTTCTTGATGTCCATGTTCTCAAACACGGCCTCAATGACGATATCGCAATCGGCAAGGTCATTATAATCGAGCGTCGGGGTGAGCAGAGCCATGGCGGCTTCGACCTGCTCTGGCGTGATGCGGCCCCGCTTGGCGGTGTTCTCGTAGTTCTTGCGCACCACGGAGACGCCCCGGTCGAGGGCGGTCTTTTCCCGCTCCACAATGGTGACCGGATAGCCCGCATTGAGGAAGTTCATGGCGATACCGCCGCCCATGGTCCCGGCGCCCAGGATACCGACCTTCCGGATGGGGAGGATTTCCGTCTCGCGGCCCACATCGTCAATCTTGGAGGCGGCCCGCTCGGCGAAAAAGACATGGCGCAGGGCCTGAGACTGGGTCCCGCTGACCAGCTTCACGAACATGTCGCGCTCAAAGGCCATGCCCTCGTCGAAGGGCTTCTCGATCGCGGCTTTCACGGCCTGAATGCAGGCCTCGGGGGCCTCGAAACCGCGCAGGCGGCGGGCCTGCTCCCGGCGGAAGCGGTCGAACAGTTCAGGGTCTTTGGCGGCTTCGACCAGCTTATCGGTGCGGTTGCGGGCTGCCGGATGTGCCGTGCGGCCCATGACCTCGCGGGCGAAGGCAACGGCTTCGGCTTCCAGGTCCTGGCCGGGCAGAACGCGGTCCACAAGGCCGACCCCGCTCGCCTCTTCCGCGCCGATGGGATCGCCCGTGACGATCATCTTAAGGGCCAAAGGAACGCCGGCGACCCGGGGCAGTCGCTGGGTGCCCCCCGCGCCAGGGATGAGGCCCAGCTTCACTTCCGGCAGGCCGAGCTTCGCGGACGCCACCGCAACCCGGTAGTGGCAGGCGAGGGCCACTTCTAAACCGCCACCAAGGGCGGTGCCATGAATGGCGGCGATCACCGGCTTGGTGCTTGCTTCCATGGCGTCGATGACTTCGTGCAGGCCCGGTGCTTTGGGGGGCTTGCCGAATTCCGTGATGTCCGCGCCGGCAAAGAAGGTGCGCCCATCACAGCGCACCACGATTGCCTTGATGGCCGGATCTGCGGCGGCTTCTTTCATGGCCGCATCCAGGCCTTCACGCACGCCATGGCCGAGGGCGTTCACGGGCGGGTTGTTGGACACAACAATCAGGACGTCCCCGTCCTTGCGGGTGGTGATTACGGACATGCTTTCCTCCTCCAGTGGCGCGGCGGGCGGTGAAGCCTGCGGCGCTTTTCCGGCAAATCCTAGCGCCTTGTGACGCCCTGTCACCAACACTATCCTCAAACCGGTACCGTCCGGCAAAGGGCGGGATGAGGGGGGCGGGATGAGGGGGGCGGGATGAGGGGAGACAAGATCATGGCGGCACCATCCACTTGGCCGGCGGCGAGCATGCTTGAAGTGCGCGACCGTCTTTGTGCGCCCGGCGCCCGGTTTGAAATGGAAACCGTGATGATCCGCGGGATCCCGACCCGCGCCTGGAAGAATGCCCATCCCTCGCTCACAGCCCTTGCGCGCCACGCCCGCGGTCACGGGCAGACCGTGTTTATGGTCTATGAGGACGAGCGGGTCAGTTACGAGGCCTGGTTCCGGGCGGCGGCCGCGTTGGCGGGCCATCTGTCGCGCCTGGGCGTGCGGCCCGGTGATCGGGTGGCGATTGCCATGCGCAATCTGCCGGAATGGCCCGTGGCCTTTTTCGCCGGCGCCAGCCTTGGGGCGATCATGGTGCCGCTCAATGGCTGGTGGACCGGGCCTGAGCTCGCCTATGGCCTGGAGAATGCAGGCGCCAGCGTGTTGATCTGCGATGCCGAGCGCTGGGAGCGGATCGGCGCCCATCGGGCAGACCTGCCGGCCTTGCGCCATGTGCTGGTCTCCCGTGCCGGCCAGCAGACCCTTGATCCGGCGGCCCGGCTTGAGGATGTGATCGGCACACCCAACAATTACGACCTCCTGCCGGACGAGGATTTGCCCTCGGTGGCCATCGCCCCGGATGATCCCGTCACGATCTTCTACACCAGCGGGACGACGGGCCGGCCCAAAGGGGCGCTCGGCACCCACCGCAATATGCTCACGAATATTCTGTCCACGGCTTATGGTCAGGCCCGGGCCTTGCTGCGCCGGGGCGAGGCCTATCCGCCCGCCCAGGTGGCCCGGGACATTGGTCTGCTGGTCATCCCGCTTTTCCATGTGACCGCCTGCAATGCGCGCATGATCGGCTCCATGCAGGCGGGGCACACCATGATCTTCATGCGCAAATGGGACACGGTGCAGGCTTTCGAGATTATCGAGCGGGAGCGGGTGACCTCGGCAGGCGGCGTGCCGACCATCGCCTGGCAGCTCCTTGAACATCCCGACCGGGACAAATATGACCTGTCCTCCTTGCGCTCCATCGCCTATGGCGGCGCGCCGGCCGCGCCCGAACTTGCGCGCCAGATTAAGGCGGTGTTCGGGGCCTGGCCTGGCAATGGCTGGGGCATGACGGAAACCTCAGCGACCGTGAGCAGCATTTCGGCGGAGGATTATCTGCTGCGCCCGGACAGTTGCGGCGCGCCTGTTGCCGTCGCTGATGTGAAAGTGATGACCCCGGATGGCAAGACCGAAATGCCCGTGGGCGAGATTGGGGAACTCTGGGCCCGCGGCCCCCAGGTGCTGCGCGAATACTGGAACAATATTCCGGCCACGGCGGACACCTTTGTGGATGGATGGGTGCGCACGGGCGATCTTGGCCGTGTGGACGAGGAGGGGTTCTGTTTCATTCTGGACCGGGCCAAGGATGTCATCATCCGGGGCGGAGAGAACATCTACTCCATCGAGATTGAGGATGTGCTTTACGACCACCCGGCCGTGATGGACGCTGCCGTTGTCCCCCGCGCCCACCGGACCCTTGGCGAGGAACCTGTCGCTGTGGTCCAGATCACGCCGGACTCGGATGTGACGGAGGCAGACCTTCAAGCTTGGGTGCGCGAGCGCCTCGCGGCCTTCAAGGTGCCGGTGGCGATCAAGCTGCTTGAGGACAGCCTGCCCCGGAACGCCAATGGCAAGATTCTCAAGAAGGATCTGAAGGCCCTGTTCTAAATGGGGCGAGCCTGCGCAGGCGATCCCCCAATCCTCATTGCAATGAGCAAATCGGTGGCGGGCTTGAGCGCATGGTGCGATCAATTGGGGTCGCGCCCGGACCGCAACTGCGGTCCGCCACCCTTGCGCCGCCGCGCAGGGGTTAGGGGCGGGGGATCAAAGTCGCAATATCGTCCATGTTCCAGTCGCTGTATTCATTCAGCCTGGTGATGGCCTGGCGCTCATCGGCGGTCAACACGGCGTCCGAGGCGGGCAGTTCTCGTTCCTCTCCATCGGGGCAGGTCGTGCTGACCAGCACGGGACTGTCCCTGCGGGTCGTGTCGGCCTTGACGATCAGCTTGCAATAATTTTCGTCCGGGTCCGTCAGGCGCTCCAGGAGATCCGTGAGAGTCTCCTCGCCATGGGCGGCATTGGTCATGTTGGTGTCGAGCTTCATATAGATTCCCGTGCCCATCAGGCCGTCGCGGCGCACATCTTCGAACTGGTCCGTCGTGGTCTGCCAGCCCGCCATGACGTCAAACACGCCGCCATAGCGATTGGACCGGTTGCGCCCGTCCAGCTGCATGGTCTGGGGGGTGTGATTGCCCTGGCTGTCCCGGCTGTAGCCGAGCACGACATGTTTATCGCCGGTCTCGAACATCAGACCGTCATGACGCACGGGCAGGTCACCTCCGGAAAACGCATACTGAACATGGCTTGTACGCAACAGAGCGTTGCCGGTGCCGGTCGGCTCCGCCTTGATGACGAATTTGCCGCGATACACATAAAGCTCCGTCACCCGATGGTCCGGCTGCTTCATTTGAACGAACCAGGTCGTGTAGATGATATGGGGTGCCGTGCCGCGCCATTCCCGGTTCATGGCCCCATGGCGGGTGGTGATGGCGTAGTGGATGAGGTCGAAGACGGGGTCCACGTCCCAGTCCGATGTCTTTGTATTGTAGTCTGCGGAGGATTTGACGGCGTTGGCCCGCCCGCCGCGGTGAATGTCAGTCACCGGAAGGCCTGTGGCGCCGAACCCTCGCGCCTCCAGATAGGTGATGATGAAGTCGATTTCCTCGATCTTCAGCTCAAGGTTGAAATCAAGATCATCGTCGGAAAAGGCCGAGAGGGCCTCAATCGGAATGGTCTGAAATTTCTCATATCGGGGGGCCTTCGAGACCGAGCGCGGCGACAGCTCCTTGACCGCTTCCACATCGGCAAAGCCGCGTTTTTGGAGCCGGCGCGCCGCCAGCCAGACCCGTGCCGCGAAAAAGTCCCTGGACGGGCGTTCTTCTTTCGGTTTGTCGTTCCATAATGCGCTATACATCGCCTCCATCAGGTCAGCGTTGATGACGCTTTCGACCGAGAAAAAGCCTGCCGCCTCAATGCGGTCGAGCAGGTCTTTCAGGCGGGCCGCCTGTTCCGTGACCCGCCTTGGGTTCCTCGCCATAGTGTTCCCCTCCTGTCGCTCCGGCGCCCGCGCCGTCAGGCCCAGCCCTGGAGCCGGGCAGCATCCACGCGCACCTGTTCCGGGCCACCCAGAAGCTGGCGATTGGCACCGATGCGCTTGAACCAGTAGTGCAGGCCCAGAAGATCCGTGAACCCCATGCCGCCATGGACCTCCACGGAGGTGCGGGCAATCCGGGTCCCGATTTCCGCCAGATGGGCATTGGCAAGGCAGATCATCAGCTCGGCGTCGGCCATATCCTGGTCGCGTGCATGGGCTGCATGCCAGACAAGGGCCCGGGCTGGCTCAAGCTCGGCGGCCATTTCGGCGCACATGTGCTTTACCGCCTGGAAAGAGCCGATGACCCGGCCGAACTGTTTGCGTTCCATGGCATAGGCCACGGCCTGTTCGATCATGGCCTGGGCGGCCCCCAGCGTGTCCGCGGCAAGCAGCATCCGGCCCACACTGACCATCTGATCCGCCGCGCGGCCCGGATGGTTCTCGCCCGTCAGGGCAATGGCCGGAACGTTATCGAACACGAGCTCGGAAAACAGGCGCGTGCGGTCAATGCTGGGCAGCGCCGTGCGCTCCAGGCCTGCCGCATCCGCATCGACCACATGGAGGGTGCCCTCTTTGTCCATGACCAGAATATGGGTTGCGCCGATGGTTTCGAGGGCAAACAGGCTTTTGCCCGTGAGACGCCCTTCATCGGCATCAACGCCGGCGCCTTCCCGGGCGCCGACCCGTTCCGTCACGGCCACACTAAAGCGGACCTCGCCCGTGGCGATTTTCGGCAGCCACTCTGCCTTTTGATCTTCCGTACCCGCCGCAAGAAGGCCTGTGACGGCCATGGCCGCCCCGGCCATCAGGTCAGCCGGCGCGACGAAACGGCCCAGCATTTCCTGAACCAGGGCCGCATCCAAAAGCCCCAGTCCGAGACCTCCATAGGCCTCCGGCACCAGGATCTGCCCCGCCCCGAGATCGCTCAGGCCTTTGGCGAGGCCTGCGACTGTGTCCGGATCACCTTCAGCGGCCTTGCGGACGGAATCAAGGGAACTGGCGGTTTCCAGGAAACTCTTGACGGAGTCCTGGAACAAACGCTGATCCTCGGAAAGTGCGAATTCCATGATGTCCTCCCCTTATTTCTTGGCCGGCTTGGGTTCCCGGGGCATGCCCAGACCCCGCTCGGAAATGATATTTTTCTGGATCTGAGCCGTTCCCCCACCGATGATCAGCCCAAGGTCATACATGTAGCTGCGCTGCCAATCGCCGAAATCCTTCAGATAGGGACTGTCCCCATAGAGAAGGCCGATCTCGCCCAAAGCGTCGATGGCAAGGCGGGCCAGTTCATGGTTCAGCTCACAGCCCTGCAGCTTGATGATCAGCCCGGCCATCCCAGCATCTTCTCCTTGCAGCCGACTGGTCATGACCCGCAGACCATTGGCTTGCATGGCATAAACCCGGGCCTGGAGCGCGATGAGCCGGTCGCGCAGGAGCGGATTGTCCATCAGGCGCTGGCCGTTGACGGTTTCGGTCTGCATGAGGTCGGCGATGGCAAGGAGGCGCTTCTGGGCGGCATTGGGATCCCCCAACATGCCGCGCTCATGGGTCAGAGTGGCATTGGCGACCATCCAGCCCTGTCCGGGCTCGCCCACAATCTGGCTGCGCGGTACACGGACATCGGTGAAGAACACCTCGTTGAAATTGGCGTCTCCGGTCATGTCCACGAGGGGGCGCACTTCGATACCCGGCGTTGCCATGGAAAAGATGAGATAGGAGATGCCCAAATGCTTCGGCGCCTCGGCCTCCGTGCGCACAAGGCAGAAGATCATGTCGGCCTGCTTGGCCGTAGATGTCCAGATTTTCTGCCCATTGATGACGTAATCATCGCCTTCAATATGCGCCTTGGTCGTCAGACTTGCGAGGTCGGATCCTGAGCCTGGCTCCGAATAGCCTTGGCACCAGATAATGTCGCCTTCGAGGGTGGGGCGGATCCAGGCGCGCCGCTGCTCATCGGTGCCGCATTCGAGAAGAGTGGGCACCAGCATGGAGATGCCTTGATTGGCCATGGGGCCAGGCAGACCAGTGCTGGCAAAGGCCTCCGCAATAATGCGCGACTTCAAAATATCGGGCTCGGCGCCATAGCCGCCGTAGTCTTTCGGGATTGTCCGGGCGGCGAGACCATTTTCGATGAGGAATTTCTGCCACGCCTGTCGCTTGGGATTTTTAAGGCCCCGGTCTTCAGGAGACGGCGCCTTGTCCCGATTGCCTTCCAAAAGGGCCACCACCTCCTCCCGAAAGGCGATGTATTCGGGCCCAAGTGTGAGATCCATGGCGTCCTCCCTCCATGTCTGGCTGTTGTGTCTTGTTGATTGCCGGTCCGTCTCCACACCCAGCCTACACAAGAGGCCCAGTTCGGGAAGCTGGACCGGTCAATCGTTTCTTTCGAGACCTCACGATAGCTGTGGTGGTCGTGCTCTCGCTGGTCCGCTCGCCAATGACGGGCCCTGGACCACTGTCGCGGAATGATGGCACGAAAACGCGCCGGCGAAATGGGCCGGCGCCGTCAATGCCTGTCCCGGCAGGGGCAGGGCAGCGGCATGTCCCCGAATCCTCGGCCAAGGTGCGCCGGGGACGGTGGGGGACATGGGACAGAGGCGGCGTGGATCCGGTAGAGGGCCGCGCCAATGCGTTAAGGGGCAAGGACGTGCAGGCAGCATCAGGCGGACGGCGCCGGGTTTGGTTTTCAAGTGGCATCCTGGCCGCGCTGATGGCGTTTGGGGGTATCCGCGAGGGTTTGGCAACCCCCGAACCACCCGCGCCCGGCACGGTCATTTTTGGCCCCGGATGGCCCAGTGCGGAGCCGAAGCCCGCAACGCCTCCCAACCCGTTAAAGCAGTACACCGTGCGGGACGACCGGACCTGGGTCGGGCGCATCTATCACTATGTGCGCAGCAATCGGGACGGGACCTCTGCGGAGCGCATCAGCGTGTTCCGCAAGAGCGAGACGGAGCTTGCCGTGTACAAGGCCGGGGCCCGCTGTGCGCCGGCGGCCCTTGTGACGGCCGAACTCGATCTTGAGCGCATGTCACCTGCGTCCATCACGGGGGGCCGGCTGCTTCCTGGTGCCCGCGTGGAGCCTTTTGCCTATCTGACATCGACCCCGCGTTTGCGCACCCTGGACTTCAAGGTGGACTTGCCGGATCGGTCACTGGAGTTTGATGTGCTCTATCGGGCGCATCCTTGGCATCTCTATGACTTTGACTTCGCCAGCCTCACCGTCCTGACCCCCTATCTCAATGAGCCCAAACAGGGTTTCTCCTTCGATCTTGTCCTGTCTCTGGCGGATCCCGACCTTCCCCAGCCCATTGCCTTTCTTGGCCGCGCAGAGTTTGCCTTTGATGGGGAAGAGTACCGGCAGGGTCTGCCAGCCTATCGGTTCCGTGCGGACGGGCCAGCCTTTGGCGGGCAAGAGGGCATGATGTGGTTGCATGCCCTTGAAGGGCATATCATTGATGCTGAACTTCCCCGCGCCAATCATCTTGGTTACGAGGATTTCAAGCTCACGCTGCAAAGTGTTGATGACGGCGGGCCTGACACCTGGCGGTCCTACCTTGTGGCCCACCACTATGGGTGTCCTGGAGACCGTTAACCTCTCCATGCCCGCACGGCGGGCCCATCGCTCGTCTTCTTGCCGCGTCACCGGGTGTATTAAGCCTTGCGACGCGGTCTGTGCGTTGCAGGATCGCCCGATACAATCCAACTTACTGGTTATATCTACCGCTGATTTACGCGCTGGTAAGTCGACAGTCCCTAACTCTTGGTCCTATATGTTTCGAACAGGTGATTCGATTTCTTAAGGGGAATAGCCCTGTCGCCGATTCTAAATTGATAGGCTCAATCAGTTCATAACCATGTAAATAGTTGAACAGATAATAAACTAACTCTTAAGAGATGCCTGATCTCGAAATCAACGCAAGATCTGAAAAGCGGTCTACCGTTATCCACGGCATATCATTCAAGTGGACAAAAAAAGCGAGTGCACATGCGTCATGTGCACTCGCTTGCGAGTGGGCCTAAAGTCAACCCTTGCGACGCGTTCTGGCTGTTGTCTTGCGACCTCCACGCCCAAGGCCGATCTTTTTGGCGAATTCAGACCGCTGGGCAGCATAATTCGGTGCGACCATCGGATAATCGGCCGGAAGGCCCCACTTGGCCCGGTATTCCTCGGGGCTCATATCGTAATTCGAACGAAGATACCGCTTGAGCATCTTCAGTTTTTTCCCGTCTTCCAGGCAGATAATGTAGTCATCCGTTACTGATTTCTTGACTGCAACTGCCGGTTTTTGCGGGACGGCCGGTTCTTCTGTCGCACCTTCGCGCAGTGTGCCAAGAGCACCATGCACGCTGCGGATCATATTAGGGACTTCCGCTGCGGGAACTTGGTTGTGGCTGACATAAGCAGCAACGATATCAGTTGCAAGGCGCAACATTTCTTCGTGACTGAGATCTGCTTCAACGTGAGTTTCGCTCATCTACTCGCCTCTTTACGTGCTTGGTTTTCGGAACTTCTCAAGATTGTAAGGGCCGCCAGGAAAACCGGTTGGATCTGTTTACGACTAGACTGGTTACCAACTGACTACCGCCACTCTAAGAAGTGCTATCTTTGTCAAGTTTGTTCAAGCCCCATTTTTTTTACAGATAAAGACATTAAGGATTTACAGGGTGCTGTTGCCCAAAACACATCGACAACAATTTGCGGATGTCCAGAACGGAAGGAAGTGGAACACGTTGGAACCATTGGTGAGATGGTTCAGCCCATTACGGAAAAACCATGCGCGAGGGCTTTCGCACAGTACAACGCAATCTGCGGCGAAACATTGAGTGACGACACGCCAATGATCTTCTGGCACAGATCATGGCGTTTGATGGGAGACCGCCAGCCGATGCTCTTCGGGCTGCACAGGACGGCGCAGACCTGGGCTGTCAGGGTCAGGGCTGTCAGGGCCCCAGGGCTGTCAGGGCCAGGGCTGTCAGGGCCAGGGCTGTCAGGGGGTGAGCAGC
>CAYUYV010000056.1:13245-27342 GCA_964449455.1 uncultured Alphaproteobacteria bacterium
CCAGGGCTGTCAGGGCCAGGGCTGTCAGGGCCAGGGCTGTCAGGGGGTGAGCAGCCCTATGCCAAGTCGTTGGCACAGCATGGCGGTGAAAACGGAGAACCGAAGGAGTCGGTGAGTAAATCAAACAAGGTTGACCTCAGCATCCATGAGTCGTGTCAACCCCGCCACCATTTATGATTTCCACTATAGTCGTCAGGACGGAGAGTGTGTAGCGCCTGGGCGTTGAGCACTGTTGCACGAACGCGTGATAAGTTGTCCCAAATGGGGTTGACGGTAGGTCAATAGAACCCGTCTTGGCAGAAAAATTGTCTTTGAGAAGTCGAATACGGGAACCTTTGAAGGCATCCTGGGGACACTGTCTGGGGATTTGTGTGAAAACCTCAGGGCAAGGTAAAACGCTCCACCCTGGATAGGAACGCCCAAACGTCGAGGAAGCATGTTGGGGCCAGGCACCCCGACATAAAGCCGCCTTGCCATGGACGCCCCAGAGTGCGAACACTGCACTTCACCAAGGTGACAAACCGTGTGGCATGCGCTCGGCGATGCCGTGGCCGCCCAGCGTTCGGGCTGCTAAACTCGTGCCTCGGTGTCATGTGCCGTTGTGGACAGTCGGTGTACTGTTCATTGGTTCACTGCCAGCAGGCGATTGATCGACAGGTCTCATATTGGGGTAGAGTTTCGCGTTCACCTCACGCTTTTCCATAGTCGATGCAGCCGCGGCCCATGTCCGATGCGCCGCAGGCACAGACCCGCATCACTTTCAGCGCCGCCGACACCTTGAGCCTCGCCCCGCTCTGCGACCGTCCTCACCCGCGCGGTCCGTTCTTTACACGCCGCGTGCCCCCTGGCGCGCTGAAAACCCGTCGCCGCTGTGCGATGGCCTACAGGACCCAACTGCACTGTACCCAACACCAATGAAAGGAATGCGCCATGAGCATTGCATCCTCTCCCGCACCTCAAGACAGCATTGACGGATTTTTTGGCCGGTCCGTGTCCGAGACGGACCCGGAACTCTTCGCGGCCCTTGATGAGGAACTGCACCGCCAGCAGGACCAAATCGAGTTGATCGCCTCTGAGAACATTGTGAGCCGGGCGGTTTTGGAGGTCCAGGGCTCCGTCTTCACCAACAAATATGCCGAAGGCTATCCGGGCCGGCGCTACTATGCTGGCTGTGAGTTTATGGACCGTGCTGAAAACCTGGCGATTGAACGGGTGACGCGCCTTTTCGGCTGTGCTTACGCCAATGTGCAGCCCCATTCGGGGGCCCAGGCGAATCAGGCGGTCTGCCTCGCCCTGATCAAGCCGGGCGACACCATTCTGGGTATGAGTCTTGATGCCGGCGGTCACCTCACCCATGGGGCAAGGCCCAATCTGTCCGGCAAATGGTTCAATGCCATTCAATATGGTGTGCGCCGGGATGATCACCTGATCGACTATGACGAAGTCGCGCGTCTTGCAGAGGAGCACAAGCCGAAGCTCATCATTGCCGGCGGCTCCGCTTATCCCCGGGTGATCGATTTCGCGCGCTTCCGGGAAATCGCTGATTCAGTTGGGGCCTATCTCCATGTGGACATGGCCCATTTTGCAGGTCTTGTGGCCGGCGGCGTCCATCCGAGCCCCATTCCCCATGCCCATGTGGTGACCACAACCACGCACAAGACGTTGCGTGGTCCCCGCGGTGGTCTGATCCTATCGAACGATCCGGACCTTGGGAAAAAGTTCAATTCCGCCGTATTTCCTGGTCTCCAGGGCGGTCCGCTGATGCATGTGGTTGCGGCCAAGGCGGTGGCGTTCGGTGAAGCGCTTCAGCCGGCCTTTAAAGTCTACACACAATCCATCATCGACAATGCCCGTGCGTTGGCAGCGACCTTGAAGGACTCCGGGCTCGACATTGTCTCCGGCGGCACCGACACCCATCTGGCTCTCGTTGATCTGCGGCCCAAAGGCCTTACGGGCAATCTCGCCGAAGAGGCCCTCGACCGGGCGCGGATCACCTGCAACAAAAACGGCGTGCCTTTTGATCCGGAAAAGCCGGCCGTGACCTCCGGCATTCGCGTCGGCACGCCCGCCGGCACGACCCGGGGCTTTGGTGTCATGGAGTTCCAAACCGTCGGTCACTACATTGCCGAAGTGCTTGATGGTCTGAAGGCAAATGGCCCTGACGGCAATGGAGAGCTGGAGACCGCCGTGGCCGCCAAAGTGAAGGACCTGTGCGGCCGGTTCCCCATTTATCCCCAAATGGGGTAATGCGGGGGACCGAGCGGGCGGCGTGGGTCCTTGCTGATATTGTGGGGCGATCTGGCTCCGCGCCTTGAGGTGACCCATGAAGTGCCCGTTCTGCGGCAATCCCGAAACACAGGTGAAGGACTCCCGTCCCACCGAAGACGGCGCTGCCATTCGGCGGCGCCGCTACTGCCCTGCATGTTCAGGCCGGTTCACGACCTTCGAGCGCGTGCAGTTGCGGGATCTCACGGTCATCAAGAAAAACGGCAAAAAGGTCCCGTTTGACCGGGACAAAATCGTCCGCTCCATTCAATTGGCCGTGCGCAAACGCCCCGTGGAGCCGGAAAAGGTCGAATTGCTCGCCAGCGGCATTGTGCGTCGCCTTGAAAGCTCCGGGGACACGGAAATCACCACCACACAGATCGGCGAAATGGTCATGGAAGGCCTCAGGTCCCTCGACACGGTTGCCTATGTGCGCTTTGCCAGCGTTTACAAAAATTTCCGCGAAGCCAGTGATTTCGAGGAATTCGTGGGGGAACTCACGGAGCTGACCCGCGAATGAAAACCCGATCCGCCGTTCCTTCGGATGCCGCAAGCCAAGAGGCCATGGACCGGCGTTTCATGGCGGCAGCTGTGCGTGTCGGGTCGAGGGGGCTCGGGCGCACGGCGCCCAATCCCTCGGTCGGGTGTGTGATTGTTGATCCGGCGGGGCCAACAGTGCTTGCCAGGGCCTGCACGGGGGATGGTGGGCGGCCCCATGCCGAGACCCAGGCGCTTGCGCTGGCCGGCTCCCGGGCTCGCGGTGCGACGGCCTATGTGACCCTGGAGCCTTGCGCCCACCAGGGAAAGACGCCGCCTTGCGCCGATGCGCTGGTGGCCGCTGGCTTGGCCCGTGTGGTTGTGGGGATCACGGATCCCGATCCGCGGGTTGGGGGGCGCGGGATCGCCAAGCTCAAGGATGCCGGCATTGTCGTGACTGATGGCGTCCTTGCGGAAGACGCCCATGCCTTGACCCAAGGGTTCCTCTCAAGGGTTTCCCGCCGCAGGCCGCTCATGACCGTGAAAATCGCCGCGTCTCTTGATGGTCGGATCGCCGCCGCCGGTGGGGTCAGCCAATGGATTACGGGGCCCACGGCCCGGGCCCATGGACATGGTCTGCGGGCCAGCCATGACGCCATTCTGATCGGGACCACGACGGCCATTCTCGACAATCCGCGTCTGACCTGCCGCCTGCCAGGCCTTGAACAGTGTTCACCCATCCGGATTGTGACCGATGGGGGCCTGCGCCTGCCCCTCACGCACGCGCTCATTGCCACGGCCCATGAAACGCCGACCTGGATTCTGGCCGCGCCCGATGCCTCCACGGACCGCCGCAAGGCCCTCGAAAGCGCAGGGGTTACCGTATTGCCTGTTCCACGCCGGGAGGGCCGGGGGGTTGATCTCAAGGCGGCCTTGGCGCTGCTGGCTGACCGGGGCCTCACCCGCGTTCTGGTGGAAGGCGGCGCCACCCTTGTAGCCTCCCTGTTCGCGGAGCAGGGGGTTGATCGCGTTTATTGGTACCGCGCGCCGCTGCTGCTGGGCGGCAATGGCATCCCCGCCGTGGGGGGGCTGGATGTGGCCCATCCGCGCATGGCGCCAGGATTTGTTTTGCGCGAGCGCCGCCGCCTCGGACCTGACACCCTGGAGATATTCGAGCCGCGCGCGACGCTTGGGGGCGATGAGGACGCGGACAGCGGGGACTAACGAAACGCCGCCACCTGAATATATATTGGGTCCGTGCTGGAAATGATTTACCCAAAGGGCCTTACCAACACAGGCGTGTCGATGGCCGGGAGGTTCCCCATGTTCCAAGGTTTCTCATGTTCACGGGGCTGATCACCGATGTGGGGCAGGTCCGTGCCATTCGGGCGGGCGAGGCTGCGTCTGACACACGGGTCGAAATCGCCACGGCCTACGACCTTGAAAGCCTGCCCCTTGGCGCATCGATCGCCTGTTCGGGGGTGTGCCTGACGGCCGTCGACAAGGGACGGGCGCCAGAGGGTCCCTGGTGGTTTGCCGTGGAGGTCTCCGCAGAGACCCTCTCGGTTACGGCCTTAAGCCAGTGGGCGCCGGGCCGTCCGGTCAATCTGGAGCGCAGCCTGCGGGTGGGCGACGAACTGGGCGGTCATATCGTTCAAGGCCATGTGGATGGGGTTGCAACGCTGGCGCGGATCGCGCCTGAAGGCGGGTCCCACCGTTTGTGGATCACGGTGCCCGAGCCCTTGGCGCCTTTCATCGCGCCGAAGGGGTCGATCGCGGTCGATGGCGTATCCCTCACGGTGAATGAGGCGACGGCGGACGGTTTCGGCGTCAATATCATCCCCCACACCTGGACCCACACGGCGTTTCACGGCGCTCAGGAGGGGGATCTCGTCAATATAGAAGTTGATGTGCTGGCCCGTTACGTGGCCCGCCTCAGGGAGGTCTCATGAGTATTACGTTGAACCCGGACGATGCCGGCTTGTCCCCCATCGAGGATGTGATCGATGATGCGCGCAATGGGCGCATGTTCATTCTGGTGGATGCGGAGGATCGGGAAAACGAGGGCGATCTTGTCATTCCGGCCCAGATGGCGACCCCTGAAGCCATCAATTTCATGGCCAAATACGGCCGTGGGCTGATCTGCCTGTCCATGCAGCGGGAGCGGGTGGAGCAGCTTGGCCTGCCCTTGATGTCCTCGAACAATCAGACCCGGCACGAAACGGCCTTCACGGTTTCCATTGAGGCCAAGGAAGGTGTCTCGACGGGCATTTCCGCCCATGACCGGGCCAGGACGATTTCCGTCGCGATTGATCCAACCAAGGGGCCTGAGCATATCGCCACGCCGGGCCATGTGTTCCCGCTCCTGGCACGGGACGGCGGTGTGCTGGTGCGTGCCGGTCATACGGAGGCTGCGGTTGATATCTCGCGCCTCGCCGGTCTTTATCCGGCCGGTGTGATCTGCGAGATCATGAAGGATGACGGCTCGATGGCCCGCCTTCCCGATCTCATCCCCTTTGCCCGGGAGCACAATCTCAAGGTCGGAACCATTGAGGATCTGATCCGGTATCGCCGGCGTTATGACAATTTCCTCGAATGCACCCATGAGACCGCGTTCCAGACCGTCCATGCCGGGGATTGGACGCTCCGTGTCTACACAAACAAGCTGGAGCAGGCCGAGCACATCGCCCTTGTGAAGGGTGACATCTCTGGCAACGCTCCCGTTCTGGTGCGCATGCACTCGGTCAATGTGTTTGACGATGTGCTCGGGGGCATGGGCCGGGGCAGCGGTATTCTCGCCCGCTCCATGAAGCTGATCGACGAGGTCGGCCGCGGCGTGGTGGTGCTCATTCGGGACACCAAGGCCAATCGGGTGTCCGAGCTGCTGAAGGCCCGGGAAGGAATTGTCCAGAAGGATGAGACGGATGCGGATGGTCCGCGTCTGCGGGAATATGGCGTGGGAGCCCAGATCCTGATCGATCTCGGGGTCGGCAATATGATCTTGCTGTCGAACACGCCGCGCAAGATTGTCGGCCTTGAAGGCTATGGCCTCCATGTGATCGACCATGTGGCCATTCCCAGCATGCGCCTCGTCATGTCGAATGGGAGCGAAGCGTGAGCGCCAGCCCGACAAAACCCCGCGTCCTGATCGTCGAGGCGCCCTTCTATCGCGACATCGCCGATGCCCTGGCGCGGGGCGCACTCGCGGTTCTGGAGCCGGACCATGCGGTCGAGCGGGTCGCCGTTGCGGGTGCCCTGGAGATCCCCGGTGTTATTGCTATGGCGGCCATGTCCGGCGATTTCGACGGCTATTTGGCGCTTGGCTGTGTGATCCGCGGCGAGACCTATCATTTCGAGATTGTGGCCGGAGAATCAGCCCGCGGATTGATGGACCTGACCATGCGGGATTGTCTTGCCATCGGAAACGGCATTCTCACGGTGGAAAATCAGGACCAGGCCCTTGTGCGGGCGAATGAGAAGAACAAGGGCGGCGAGGCGGCCGAAGCCCTTGTTGGCATGATGGCGCTGCGCCGCCGGTTCCTGGGAGCGGTGGCATGAGCGGATCAGCCGGCCAGGCCTCATCCTCCGGCGGGTCCGCTGGCGGATCGTCCGCCAGCAAGGGCAAGCAGCGCCGGCACACGCCGCGCAGCGCGGCCCGCCTTGCGGCCGTTCAGGCGCTCTATCAGATGGAACTGTCCGGGCGCGGCGCCCGCGACGTGATCGAGGAATTCATCCACCACCGCTTTGCGCCGCCCACCATCGCCAGCGATCTCCTGGAAGGGGCGGCACCCGTTGAGGCCGAGGAAGGCTTCTTTGTCGATCTTGTGAAGGGCGTCGTTGACCGCCAGGTGGAGATCGACCGGACCGTGAACGATACCCTGGCCTCCGGCTGGCGGCTGGAGCGTCTGGACAGCATCCTGCGCGCACTGCTCCGCACGGCAACGTTCGAGCTGATTGGCCGGGATGATATTCCGCCCAAGGTCGTGATCAACGAATATGTGGATATCGCTCACGCCTTTTTCGAAGTTGCCGATGTGCGCTTCGTCAACGGCTCCCTCGACAGCATCGCGAAGGCCTTGTCGGCCGAGGAGGATGCATCCTCCGCCGAGGGATAATCGGCCTGTCTCCCACAAGCCTTTTGGCGCAGGGCAGAATCTCGCAAGGACCCGGGAAGGTCCTTGCCAGGTTAACCGCACCGAAGCAATCCAGGCCAGCGCATTTGATGCCCATGACCCGTGGATTGCTTCGATCCGCCCGCAATCACGGGCTTGAAAGTCTTTTACAGCGATGCCTGGTGTTGTCCGATACTCACGCCGGATTGCGCCAGGAGGTCAGGCAGTCGGCACTGGCATCGCCCAGTTCCGAGGCCCCGTCGCAATTGAAGATCGACCCGGAAATATATTGTGCGTCGTCGGAGCACAGGAAACTGGCCATGGCGGCGATTTCCTGCTTGGTGCCATAGCGACGCAGGGCAATGCGGCTCGTCAGGGCGGCTTCTGCTTCGGGGGTCGGGGCAAGGCGCGCCATGCCTTCGGTATCGGCGATCGGGCCCGGCGAGATGCCATTCACGCGGATGCCGGCGGGTCCCCATTCCAGCGCCAGACATTTAATCAGCATATTGATGCCAGCCTTGGCGGCGCAGACATGGGCCTGGAATGCCATGGCGTTGACGGCCTGACCCGCCGTGATGGCGATGAGGGAAGCGCCGGGCTTGCGCAGATGATCGAAGGCCAGCCGGAAAATATTATACGTACCCAGAAGGTCAATATCGACCACGGTCTTGAAGCCCTTGGGCGAGATGTCGACGGCCGGCGCGGGGAAATTGCCGGCGGCGCCTGCGACAACAATATCGATGGGACCGAATTGGCCGACGGTCGTGTCGATGACCTCTTGCACAGCGTCTGGCACACGCACATCGGCGCCAAGGCCTAACACGCCGCCCGCGCTCGCATCCTTGGCAATATCGGCTGCGGCGTTGGAGGCCTTTTCCGGGTCCCGCCCGAACACGGTGACATTGGCGCCGAGGCTCGCGAAGCCGCGGGCAATTTCCATATTGATTCCGCTGGTGCCGCCGGAGATCAGGGCGGTCTTGCCAGTGAACATTTGATCCTTGAAGACGGTGGGCATGGTCTTTGTGCTCCTTCTGCCATGGGCCATGGCCCATGGTATCAAACCGGCGTGAAACCATGTCACTTTCGCAAAATCGATGACATAGCTTTGTTTTTTATTGAGAAAAAAGCGGGAAGATCATGTTCGGCCAGAAGGCGATCAGGCGCCTGAAGGCCTGGACTTCGTCTGCGCCAAGGACCGCCCGACGGGCACGCCCCACCTGTTCCTGACCCGTGAAGATTTCGGATCCCTCACCATCCACGAACGCGATGACCCGGTTCTGCCGCGCGCCGAAGCCCGTTCCGCCCGTGGCCGGCGCGTGCTCACCTCTCTCCACGCTCCGTCATTGGATTGGTTTTTCGGTGGCGGGGCCGGAAACCTGTTCGGCTGACGGCTCCCCGTAGATCCGCAAAAGCTGACCGTTCGGGACGCCCGTGTATTCCAGCCTGCCGTCCTGGTTGGCCTGAAGCAGCGTGTCGGTCAGCATATAAAGATGTCCGTCCGGACTGAGAGCGACTTTTCGGGAGCGGACACGCTCATCGACAAAGAGCTCCTCGACACTCTTGATCGTCCCGGCTTCGAAATGGAAGCGCCAAAGGCTGCCGCGGGACAGACCTGAAACGAAGAGATCTCCGCGCCAGTGCGGAAAGTCCGGCCCGTCATAGAAAGTAAGGCCCGTAGGGGCGACGGTCTGGGCCCATGACCAGACCGGGTCCGTGAAGACACGGTTCGGCAGGTCCGCAGGCTGATAGCCGTCATTGCGGTAGGACCCGGTGGTGACAATCGGCCAGCCATAATTGGCGCCGGCTGCCAGGCGATTGATCTCATCGCCCTGGCGGCTGCCATGTTCGGAAAACCAGATCTCGCCCGTATGCGGATGGGTTGTGATGCCCTGGGCGGCCCTGATGCCCATGGCGTAGAGCCCCGGCGCGGCGCCCGGACCGAAATCCGGATTGTCCCGGGGCGCTGATCCATCCGGGTTCAGGCGATAGATCTTGCCGCGCCGATCTGTGGCATCCTGGGCAATGGGAAGGGCGGGGTTGTCGAGCTCATTATAGATCCGCTCCCCAATGGTGACATAGAGCTTGCCGTCGGCGCCGAAAGTCAGCCCACCGCCATAGTGAAAAAACTCATTCTCGGTGAAAGGTGTGGCTGTCAGCAGGGTTTCGCGGTCACGCAAACGGGTGCCTGCAAGCTTTGCCCGAATGACTTTTGTCGTCCGCCCCGCCTGTGTCTTGGCTGTGTAGGACAGATACACCCAAGGGGTCGTGGCAAAGTCCGGATCAAGAACAATGTCGAAAAGGCCGCCATTGTCGAAGCCGACCTCAGCGCGGATATCATCGACGAGATCTTCAGGCAGTCCCGCAATAGCCGTGGTCTGGCCCGTTGCCAGATCCGCCCGCAGGAGACCCCCCTCCTTTTCGGTGATGAGGGCTTGCGTTTCGCTCAGAAACGCGATGCCCCAGGGGCTGCGCAGATTGTCAATCACGACGGTCCGGGCCAGCGACATCCTGTGTGTGTCAAAGGCATGGGCCGGGGATGCAAGCGTGAAAGCCACGGCCAGAAGCCATGAAAGTCCGAAAGCGCGCAGCATGGTCAAGCTCCTTGTCCCCTTGGGGTGAACTCCATCGTGCCATACTGTCCGGACTCACCAGCTTGACGATCACGCAAGCCGGTCATGCATCATTCCGTAACATGCATGCGCTCGCCCTGTGGTGCTGGGGACTGGCCCGCCCTTATTGGCACAGGCCGGTCCAGATGCTTGGGGCACTGATGGCGATGCCGCTTGGCGAGAGCATGCTTTGAATAGTGGCTCGGCCGCTTGAATCGACGAGCAGCTGCACCGCGATATCGATGCCTTCGGGCCGCCTGCCGAACTCATTCGCGTCTTCATCGCGCACCTGGTAGTCCTCAATGCCGTATTCGATTTCGATCCGGGGCGGACGATCGACACGCCCAAAGGTGGCGCGGTCGGTCACGACACGGGTCACGATGCCCCGGATGGCGACCTCGTTGGAAGCCAGCCGCTGGCCCTCCAGATCATTTTCCAAACGCCGCGCATACCAGATGTCGCCATATCGGCGGTCATCGAAACGCTGCAGGATCACATAGACCGGGTCATATTTGGCGAATGAGTCGCTGCCATCGATGTTTGAAAGGTCGATATTGCCGATGGCGTAGTCCAGGCTGACAATATTGCCAGGATAGAGTTCATTCGTGTCCACATCGCGTGTCATGATGATGATGGGTCGTCCGGTGCATAGGGTCGTCAGATGGAGGCCCAGCATGCCGCCGAGAACGGCGACCTGGATCACGAGCACCAGAATGATCCGTATCGCAATGGTCATGGGTCATCTCCCCTTGGGCCGGACGAAGGCGCGGTCCCCACCTCAGACATCCGTGGGCGGCGTGCGGTCACCACCCCAATAGGCCGAATTGCCGCCGCGGCTGCGGATCCAGGTCAGTGTGATGAAGAGGGCAATCAGGACGGAGATGCCGACGGACAGGATCACGATGGAATCGGCGCGGCCCCCCAGGAATTCCATGGTGATCATCAGGATCTCCACGGCGGCTGCGATGAGGCCGATACCGATCACCATGCCGTCCCGCTCCCGCCGGCCCAGCAGCACGACCCACAGGCACCAGGCGCAGAACAGAGCCCCCGTAAAGAGCGCCAGCACCCGGTCCTCATAGCCGACAAGCTGGTAGAGCGTGTCATAGAAGAGGGGATAGCCAACGGCGAAGACCGTAATGCTCATGACCACCGGAAGGTCTGGCGGCCGCAGGCCGGCCCGAACAACGACCGGGTCAAACGCTCCGCCCGACCGTGTGCCGGTCCGCGCCAGGGCAATGGCACTGAAGATGAGGACCAGAGCAGCGCCGATGGCAGCCGTTACAAACCACAGGAACTGGAAGTCCTCCGGCACCGCATAGGTGGTCATGAGATAGCCAAGGGCTGCCAGTACGACCGCGAGGGAAGCCCGCGCCAGCGTTCTTGCGAAATCAAATTCGAACGTCGCGAGAAGGCGCGAAATGACCCACAGACCGAGCCACAGCAGAACATGGAGGCTCGCCACATGGATCTCGCCCCAATAAAGCTCGCTCAGCGCGCTCAAGCTGTTCAGTGCCAGCCAGACCGCCAGCGTCCCGAGGGCCACATAAAGGCCCGGCAGCCAGTTGAGGCCGCTGGTCAGCCCGAAGGCAATGGCCCAGAACGCCAGGAAGTGCCCATGGAGCGGAACGCCGAAATAGATCGTTTCGGCGGTCGACCACGCTGATGACACGAAAAAGGCCTGGGTCAGGGCACTTTTGGAGGGCATCAGGGCTGCAACGCTGAGCGCGCCCACGGCCCAAATGAACAGAAGATCCGGCCAATGATTGACCACCCTGAGGGTGCTGCCGATCGTGTAAACGGCAAGACCGAAGACAAGCAGCCCCGTATTGAGGGCCGTCTGGCCGGCGATAATCCAACCGCGATACACAAACACATAGGCCATACCATAGAGCGTCGCCATCACGACGATGGGCACCACGATCTGAACGCTCAAGGGCACCCGGTAGACGGCAAAAATGGCCGCAGCGGAAATGGTCAGGCCGGCCGCAGCAATGGTGGCCAGCACCAGGATGGAGGTCACCGGCAGGGTCGCACGGCGCTTGCCTCCGGGTGCCTGGGGGTCATTTGGCGGCTGGCGCGGCGGGCCCGGCTCGTGCTTGGGGGGGGTCCGGGGCGGGTTTGGGGGCGGCGGCGTCTCGGCTTTCTGGTCCTTTGGGCCGCTGCCATTGTCCCCAGGCGGAGAGGGATCGTTGTCCTTCCGCTTGGGCGGCAGGACCAGAAGATTGTCGTCCCGGTCCGCGGGTCCTTGCAGTTTGCGCTCCTCGTCCCACGACATGCCGGCAGCCTCCGCCTTCGTTCGCCTTTGAAGGCAGTCTAAAGCGGTTTTCCACGGCGCGGAAATGCCTTGCGTTTTGAAGGGGCGGCACCGACGCGGTGACCGGTCCTCGCTCGTCCATCCATCAATGGGGCAAAGGGTCTTGGAGGGGCATGGCACAGGCCTGTGGCTGGTCTGGTGTCAAAGGGCACGCGCCAACCCCGAATTGGGGTCCAATGCTCCTTTTTGGGTGATGTGGCTGACCATTTCGCAATTGCATGGCCTGAAATTTGGGGCCATGCTGATAATCGTAACATCTGTTACGACATGGTCGGTTGTTACGACATAATCAGTGAACGTGACACCGCTGTCATGTCGGATGGGTCGCCCCAATGATTGGTGTAAACAAGAATGGGGCCGGCCAGGATCTGCCAGGCGGGCGAGGGCGCCCCGGAAAGGCTCGCATCGGAATAGGGCAGATCAGAACGGGGCAGGGAGGACTACCCCATGAAGGTCGGAGCGGTGCTTGAGGAGAAGGGCCACGCGGTTTTTACGGCCCATGCGGATCAAACGCTTCACGAGGCGGCGGTTGTCTTGCGTGATCGGGCTATCGGCGCCGTGGTGGTGACCGACATAAACGGCGCACCGGTCGGCATACTCTCGGAACGGGACATTGTGCGGGCGTTGGCCAATCACGGTTCTCTGGTCATGGATCGGCCGGTGCGTGAGTTCATGACCGAGAATGTGGTGAGCTGCACCGAGGATGACTCGGTTGAGGACATTCTGGACATGATGACCCGTCTGCGCTTCCGCCATGTTCCCGTGCTGACGGAAGGTCGGCTTGTGGGCCTGATCTCGATCGGGGACGCCGTGCGGGTCAAGATCCAGGAAATCGAGGCCGAAGCGGACGCCCTCAAAACCTATATCCACACATCAAGCTGACACGGTACCCGGACTTTTTGGTCAAGGGTCGCGGCCGGGTCCTCAATGCAGGACCCGCATGGCCTCCCGTATGGCCGGCAGTTCCCGCGTAACGGCCTCATCGCCCAGCCGGATGAGTTCGTCCGCCCGGTCGAAGCCGAGCAGGCTGATATGGCCCGTCCGTGGGCAGATGAGGATGTCAGGCGGGTCACCGGCCATGCGGGAGCGGGCCAGCCGATCCATCACAATGTTCAGCGCACCCAGCATAACCGTGGCGATGCCCGGTGTGCTTTGTTCCCGGCCGAACAATTGGCGCATCATCAGGCGACTGGCCACATCCTGACGCCGCCGAGCCCGTTTTTTCTCCTTTATTTTGGGACCTTCGCCCCCTTCTGCAGCCGGGAGCGCCCGGATATCCACATCAAGATCCGCATCCGTCTCAATGATGGTGCCCTTGCCGAAGCTGTCCGCGTTCAGGGTCACGGCGATGACCAGGCGCGCGCCTTTTGCCCGGCATACGGAGACCGGAACCGGATTGACGAGGGCCCCATCGATCAGAAGGCGTTCATTTTTCATCATGGGACTGAACACGCCGGGAAGGGCATAGGACGCTTGGATTGCCTGAACGATGGGTCCTTCTTCAATCCAGACCTCGTGGCCGGTCGCCAGTTCGCCCGTGACGGCGACGAAGGGGCGGGGCAGGTCCTCGATGCGCACGTCAGCAAGATAGGCGTCCATCATGCGAGCGAGTTTACGCCCGCCCAAAAGACCGCCGCCATTCACGAAAAAGTCGAGATATCCCACGAGGCGGCGCTTGGTCAGACTGCGGGCCCACTCCTCCAGGGTGTCGAGATGGCCGGCGAGATAGCAGCCGCCCACCAGTGCGCCAATCGACGTGCCGCAGACAATGTCCGGCTCGATCCCGGCACGGGCCAAAGCCCTCAGTACCCCAATATGGGCCCAGCCCCGGGCGACACCGCCACCAAGGGCGAGACCGATTTTGGGGGGAGAGGGGAAGGGAGGGGACTCAGGCATGGGCTGATCATCCTTGCGGCCGATGGATTGAACGCATGTGTCTGGGGCAGGTCGGCGTGGCCACAGGCCGGTCCGACCATGGGGACTCAGGTTTCCAATTGGTTTCGACAAAACCCCAGCCCCGGCACTGTTGCGCGGCTTTTGCGGCGGGTCCAGGGCGTCGGGGCACCGGGATCCGGGCAATGCGGTGGCTTAGGGGGCCAAAGCGTGGTTCGAAAAAAAAATGGGTTGGGGTCGAGAAAGCGCTTGCGTGGCCCGAATGAGGTCTTTATACCCACGCCTCACCGGCGGCGAGCACGGTGGTTCCAACGCTTCGCCATCTTCGAAAACACGCTGTTTTCGTGGTCCTGAACCGGGGCCAGCCGGTCGCTCTTTGACAATTTGGAATTGGGAGCGTGGTGGGCGGTTGTCTGCTGTGTTT
>CAYUYV010000057.1:0-26945 GCA_964449455.1 uncultured Alphaproteobacteria bacterium
GTGTCTGGAGCGTCTCGGGGCCGGCCCTATGGCTTGGGGAACGGGCCTATCGGGACCTGTCGTGGCAAGCCCGCACCCGGGAGGTGCTGAATGAGGGGCGCCGTGAGCTTGACCGGGTTTTGATGAAGGCTGGTCTGGAACTGCGTGGAGGGACTGATCTTTTCCGGTATGTGGGCGTGGACAACGCCCATGTCGTTTGGCGACATCTTGCCGAACACGGCATCTATGTCAGGCGTTTCGATTGGAGCGCCAATACCTTGCGCCTTGGCCTTCCGCCCAGTGATGCGGCTCTCGCCCGACTTGCCCAGGCGCTGGCCGCCTCGTGCGCCGGCCCAGACGGATGAGTCTGGCGCGGATTGGCATCCGTCTGGAGACGTCGCTACACAAACAAAGACTTGCTCGTTGTTTCTGGGGCCGAGGCATTTGCGAATGAGCGTGCCGCAAAGGGGATGCGAATGTCTCGGCCGAACCATTGGTGATCATGGGGCGAACTGGTGTTCATGGGGCGAACAATCGTCTTGGTCAGCCGGCGCAGGCACGAGGAGGGCCTTAGAGCGGGTCGATGATCCATCCCAGGGGCGGGGAGCGGGTGATGAAATGTCCCTTCACCCCCTCTGGCCAGAGTCGGTAGTCCACCACGCCATCATCACTGTCAAGATAATGGGTGAAGAAATCGACGATGGCTTCGGCGGCCTCGCGGCTCGGTGCGAAATCACCAAGGACGTAGGTGACCTTGCCTTGCGCACGCAGATGAACAGTGCAATGGCGGGCACAGGCGAAGAGGCAAGGCATGCTCTCCACAAGGATCGTCCCGCCGCGGGCCAGCGCTGCCAGCCGGACCGCATCCAGCATAAGAGCGCCGCCCCGGCGGCCAGTGTCATCCACCGGCCGATCGGTAGTGAAACGGCATGTGTCGCAGACCACGATGGATGCGTCCTGGGGCGACGGGGTCAGCACGATTTCATCTCCAAAGTACTGGCCCTGGTGGGGTCAGAACAGAACCCGGAGGCTGCCAAAGGCGCTGATACCCGCTGTGCCATAGCCGAACTCCGTTTGATACTGATCATTCAGCAGGTTTTCGATGCGCGCGGCAAGCTCAATGCCCTCAATCAGGCGGTATCGCATTGCCACATTGATGATGACCGGATCTTCCAGCTGCACACTTGCGCCACTATCTACCGTGTTGCCGATATGGCGCAGATTGACATTCAGGGTCCCGCGATTCTGGAGAAAGCCCCAATTTGCATTCAGGTTGATGACATGGCGGGGCCGGTTGTCAAGCCGCAGACCGGCTTCTGTGTCAGTTTCGGTGAACGTGTAGGCGATGTCCACATCCAAACTGTCCGCGATTTGCCAAGCGAGGACGCTTTCAACCCCGTTCGTGGTTGTCGTCCCCGGAATATTGAAATAGTTCGGGCTCGGACCGCCAAAATCCGTGAAATCGAAAACAATCTCATTGTCCGTCTGGATCTGGAAATAGACCACTTCGGCCCGTGCTTGCCCGCCGAGAAACAGTTGCTCAAGGCCCACATCCCAGCTTTCGCTTTCTTCCGGCTCAAGGTCCGGATTGCCCAGATTGGGATCGGCACAACACACGCCAAACAGCTCGAACAGGCTCGGCGCCCGGAAGCCCGTGGCATAGCTGCCTTTAAGCTTTGTTCCCGTGGGGAGGTTGTAGGCTGCCGTGACCCGATAGGTGTCAAATGTGCCAAACAGCTCATGGTCATCGACGCGCGCCCCAAAGGATAGGGTCAGCGCCTCGGCAAAGGTCCCCTGATAGAGCGCATAGCTGCCCGTGATCCGCACATCGGCTCCGGCCGGATCATCGGCGGTGGTTGATCGTTCCTCCTCGGTTTCGGCGCCGAACACCACGGCATGATTGGTGTTGAAGCGATAGCTTCCTTGAAAATCAATCTTGGTCCGTTCCCCTTCGAAGAAGCCGGACGACATGCCGTCATCAAAGCCGTCCCGCTCATTGCGGGCATAGGCCGCGCCGAGTTCCGCTGTGAACGCCCCGTCAAGGGCCGTGATGGCTGCTGCCACGCGTCCGGCATATTGCAGAAAATCATCGCCCCGATCGGGATCGTCACAGTCCGGACCGCCGCAGCGGTCAAAGTTCAGTGTGCCCTCGGCATAGCGATAAGCGGCCTTGAGGGCGATGTGATCGGTCAAAGCGAAGTCAAAGCGTCCGCCTGAGGACAGATTATCATAGGCCTCGGCTTCGGTGTTGCCCGGCAGATCCTCGTCCGCCGCCGAGAAGCCCTCCGTATCAAAATATTGGAGATTGAGGGCATAGCCGAACCGGTCGTTGAGCAGGCCGCCCTGGAGGTTGGCGCTCGCCAGCACGGAATCGAAACTGCCATATTCGGCAAGGACTGAGCCGGATACCTCCCCGCGGCCGCGGGGTGAGAGAATGTTGATGACACCCCCCACCGCATCGCCGCCATAAAGCACGCTTTGTGAGCCGCGCAGCACCTCGATGCGGTCAATCGTGCCGGCAAGGGCCTGGGAAAAATCAAAGGCAGTCTGGGCCCGGCTTGGATCGGAGACCTCAATTCCGTCAATGAGCACCAGGGTACCTTCGCCGCCCTGGCCGCGCAGGCGAACCGTTGAGGCTGTGCCGCGTGGCCCGAACTGGGAAACCGACAGGCCCGGCGTTGTCTGCAGGACATCGGTGATGAAGCGTGTCTGCTGCTGGGCCAGATCTTCCGCCGAGATCACGCTGATCGAAGACCCGACGCGCCCCAGCTCCGTGGGCAGACGGGTGGCGGTCACGACAATGACTTCCGCGTCCTCGGTGGTGATGTCCGGTTCACTCGTGGTCTGGGCGCGGGCGGGGACAATCCCAAGGGCGAGGCTCAGGGCGAGCGCGCCTATGAGCGGTCGTCCCGTGAGCGGTCGTCCTGCGATAGGTGCAAAGATGTTCCGCAGCCAGACAGCAAAAGGCCGTCTCGATGGCAATCGAGCCATGATCCGTCTCCATCCATAGGGGCTCGCGCCCCGGCAATACCGGAACGGACTGGAGACGGCGGAAAGACAAGGAGATGTGCCGGCACCACAAAGGGCGCCGGAGCCGCGACTCCACCCGTTCTGTTCAGGTGTCGCCGCTACGGATGACCGCGCTTCCCATAGCTCCCGATTGGAAGACGGGCGACTGTGGCGGCAGGTCTCCTGGCTTCCGGATCATCGCCCCATGTCACGCCTTCCCAGACTGCGGGTCCATGGTCTTGGCGGGCCAAGTCCATGGGCAATCCAGTGGCTTTTCGTGACCGGGCTCCCCGGTGACAGTTGCGGGGACAGCCGCTGACTTGCGCTTTGCGGACCCATTCGGCGAGAGCCCATGGGTGAAACCGCGATGGCGCGCACAGCGTTCCCTCTTAGCCCCTTGCGGGGGCCGCCACGGATAGAAGGATAGTGATGTGCCGGGTCTTCCGCAAGCCGAACTGTGACGGCCGGTCCATCGGCCAAGCGCGGCATTGCCCTTGGCAAAACTGGGATCCTGTCCGCAGGCGGAAATCTTGATTGCCATGGGGCAATCCCGTTGCCATGGGGCGATCCTGATCTCAGTCGGCGTTTTCTGCCGGGTTCAGATCACCGGCTGCGCGATAGGATCCATCCAGAGGGACGGGGACGGAGGAATGGTCGTGGATGATCAGCCACTGGCCATCGATCTTCTGGAAACAAGTGGTCACGCGGAACCACTGGTCAATGCATTCACCGGTTTTCTTGGTTCCGCGGATGCGGTGGACACCGATCATGAAGGCGAGGGAGCCTTCGACCATGATGTCCACATTCCGGGCATCAAACTGGGGTGGCTCGATCCATGCGTCGTGCCATGCGGCCGCCGTGTCCGCGTCCAGCCCGCGGGACTCCAGGGGCGGGGCCATGTCGAAGATCCGGGCTCCCGGCGCATAACAGGAAAGAATGCCCTTGATGTCCTTCGCGTCATGGGCCGCACCAAGGCGACCACAAACGGCCAAGATGGCGTCATGGTCGGCCTTGGTCGCCCGCATGACTAAACCTCCACAATGGGGGAGAAGCCACCATAGATCATCCGCGTGCCGTCGAACATTTCCGACTCGTGCTGTGCCTGCATGCGGGGGTCTTGGAACACTTTTTCATTGCCGACATCGCGTGCCTCCTTGGACGGCCACAAAATCCAGGAGAAACAGACCGTCTCGCCCTCTTTGCGCTGCACCGCCAGGGGAAAGGACGTGACCTTGCCGTCAGGAACATCGTCGGCCCAGCATTCCATGACCTGGAGCGCCCCATTTTCCTTGTAAGCCTCGGCGATAATCGCTGCACGCTTACGGAAGGTTTCCTTGTTCGCCGTTGGCACGGCAAAAACAAACCCATCGACATAGGTCATCGCACCATCTCCTTTTTCCGTTGTTGCGCCTCATATTGCGCTCGTGCCAGCCCATTGAGCTGATCTGCAGCTTTACTCCAACCGGCCTCGAAGTCGATTTCAAGGTGTTTGTGTTCGGCCTGTTCACTGGCGCGGCGCGCGGTCCAGCCCATCCGTATCTGTCCTGCTTCTTGAGGACCAGTCAGGCGGAAAGGCGCGTTTTCTCGGTGCCCTGAAACAAGAGTTCGATATAGCGTTTGAGGTGGTCGACGCTTTCCAGCGCCATGGCCCGGTCATTTGTGGCCTTTGCAAGAATGAAGGCACCCTGAAGAACGGTCTGGGTATGCCGCGCCAGGCTCGCGGCCGTCCAGTCCGGGCTCATCCCCCGGGCGTCCATGGCGGACTGGATGTCAGGCTCCAGGGTCGCGGCATGGCCCAGAATGCTGTCGGCGCAAGCGTCCCGGATGGCCGGAAAGGATCCGTACACCTCCTGGGCCATGGTGCCGACAAGGCAGGTCCATTCGGCCATGTCCCCTTCGATGATTGATTTGCGGAAGTCCACATAAGCCAGAACGCGCTCCAGCGGATCATCCGGACCATGATAAGGGGCCACCTTGAAAAAGGCCGTGGTCGTTTCCGCCCAAAAATGGGCGGCGGCGACGCCCAGGTCCTCTTTGCTTTTGAAATGGTGGAAGAAGGCGCCCTTGGTCACGCTTGCTTCTGTGCACAAATCATCGACGGTGGTGGCCGCAAAGCCCTTCCGGCGGATGACCGCGCGGGCGGCTTCCAGGAGCCGGGTTCGAGCATCGCCGCGGCCCGGCTGCTTTTTGGTCGGTCTTGGCATGGGTCTTACATACCAATTGGTCGGTATGTGCGTCAAGGCTGAAAAGTGGTGATGATGGTGCGTTGCCGCGGACCGGCCGGCGCCTTTAGACTGAAGCGGAATTACCGTGAGGATTACGCTGCCATGAACCATCCCTTGCGCCATTTGCCGCCCGTTCAAGCCGTGCTGGAAGCGCGGCCGGCGCTCTGGCTTGCGCAGCGGTTCAGCCGGGCGGAAGTGGTGGAGGCCGTGCGGGCCGCCCTTGAAGAGGCCCGGGTTGCCGTGCGCGCCGATCCCGATGCGCCGTTACCGGATTGTTCGGGCGAAGCTTTTTTTGAGGATCTTGCCGCCCGGATCCTGGCAGCCCGGCGGCCGCGCCTGCGCCCGGTGATCAATGCCACAGGCATCATCATCCACACCAATCTCGGTCGCGCGCCTTTGGCGCCTGAGGCCCTGGACGCGGTGCGCGAGGCCGCGTGCGGTTATGCCAATCTGGAGCTTGACCTTGAAACGGGTAAGCGGGGCTCCCGCCATGCCCTGGTCGAGACTTTGCTCTGTGAGCTGACGGGGGCCGAGGCGGCCCTTGTGGTCAACAATTGCGCCGCCGCCGTGCTGGTCAGCCTGTCGGCCTTGGCGGCGGGCGGGGAAGTGATTGCATCACGGGGCGAGCTGATTGAGATTGGCGGCGCTTTCCGCATGCCCGATGTCATCACGCAGAGTGGCGCCACGCTCCGTGAGGTCGGGACCACCAACAAAACAACGCTTGCGGATTATGACCGGGCCATCGGTGCTGAGACTCGCGTACTTCTGAAAAGCCATACCAGTAATTTCCGCATTGTCGGCTTTACGGAGGTTCCAACCCGTAAGGCTTTGTCGGTCCTGGCGCGGGATCGGGATCTGGTGCTGGTTGAGGATCTGGGCAGCGGCGTTCTGGTGGACCTCGCGCCCTTTGGCCTTGTGGACGAGCCCGTTGTCGGGGACATCCTGCGTGCTGGTGTCGATCTTGTGACCTTTTCCGGCGACAAGCTTCTCGGCGGGCCCCAGGCCGGGATCATTGCCGGGCGCCGCACCGTCATCGGCCGGCTCAAGGGTCATCCCTTGCTGCGGGCCATGCGCATCGACAAACTGTCTTTGGCCGCCCTTGAGGCGACATTGCGGCTCTACCGAGCGCCCCATGATCCATTCAAGGCCGTTCCCGTGCTGAAAATGGTGGCGGAAGCCCCGGACAATGTCCAGGCCCGGGCGGCGCGTCTGACACGGATGATCGGGGCGAAGACGCAGGCCGAGGCGCAAACCACGCCCACAAAGGCTTTTGCCGGCGGCGGCTCCTTGCCCCAGCAGGACCTGCCAAGCCATGGCGTTGTCGTCACTCAGCCGGGGGTCTCGCCGGAAGCCCTGTCCACTGCCCTGCGCGCCGCGGATCCCCCGGTGATCGGCCGCATTGTCGATGGGTGCGTCCTGTTGGACATGCGGGCCGTGGCGGATGAGGACCTTCCGGCGATTGTGTCCGCTTTGGCAAAGGCGGCGGCGTGACCCGGTCCCGGCCGGTGGTCGTCATCGGTCATGTGGATCATGGTAAGAGTGCATTGGTTCGGGCCCTGACGGGCACGCAGACGGACCGTTTGCCGGAGGAGAAGGCGCGGGGCCTCTCCATCGCCCTCGGCTTTGCCCATCGGGCTTATCCAGGCGGCATTCTCGACTTTGTGGATGCGCCGGGCCATGAGGATTTCATCCGCACCATGGTTGCAGGCGCAACCGGGGCCACGGCGGCTCTCGTGATCGTTTCGGCGGCCGATGGTGTGGCGGCCCAGACCCGGGAGCATGTGCGCATTGCCGTACATCTCGGCCTCACAAAGGGCCTTGTCGTCTTCACCAAATCCGATCTTGTGTCCGCGGCGGGCCGGGATGGTTTGGAGGCGGACTGTCTGGCCGAAATCGAGGCTCTCGGTTTTTCGCCCCAGGACACGGTGTTCTGTTCCGCTCACACAGGTGAAGGCCTTGACGTGCTCCATACCGCGCTTGCGGGTCTGTTCGAGGAACGCGAAGTCCCGCCCGGGCCGAATGGGGCGTTCCTGCCCATCGACCGGGTTTTCTCACCGGCCGGCGTGGGCACGGTCGTGACAGGGACACTTCAGGGAGCGGATCTGACACCGGATGGGGCCATGGTGCTTGGCTTCACGGGCGGCGCCGCGCCCATCCGCCGGATCCAGGTCCATGGCGCCGAGGTTTCCCACGCCGTGCCGGGCCAGCGGGTGGCCGTCAATCTGCGCGGGGTTGGCGCGGATGCTGTGAGACGGGGGGACGTGCTGTGCGAGGCTGGTCGGTTCGAGGCGAGCTCCCGCCTGCTTGTGCGTCTCCACCTGTCCGCCGATCCGGCGATCTCCCTGAAACATGCGCAGGAGGTCCGCCTTCTGCTGGGGACGGACCAAGTGATTGCCGATGTCCGTCTCTTGGAGGATCGGCGCCTGGAGCCGGGTGCCCAGGCCTTTGCGGAACTGCGCCTCGCCGCGCCGGTGGTCGCCTTTGCCGGTCAGCGGGCCATCTTGCGCCGGTTGTCTCCGGCACAGACCCTGGGCGGGGCCCTTGTGCTTGACCCGGCGCCGCCCCCCATTCGGCGCCGCGATCCGGCAATGATCGATGTTCTGCATGCGGTCGAACAGGGGGACGCTGCTGCTCTTGTCGACCGGCTTGCGGCACGGGGACGGGGCGTTTTCCCATGGCACGATGTGACCCGACTGACCCGGGGCCCCGCACCCCCTGAAATCGATGCTGGTCTTGCCGATCTTGGGCATGGGGTGCGGGCGCGCGAGAGCGATCTCGACACGGCAAGGGACGCGATTGAGGCCCAATTGGCCGCCTGCCATGGCGCACACCCCCTCAAAGCGGGCATCCCCTTGGCCGATTTGAAGAACCCGCTGCCCGTGCGATTTGATCCCCGGCTGATCGATCACGCGTTTCGGCTCCTGATGCGCGCCGGCGTGGCCAAGGTGCAGGGGGGGTATGCCGCGCTCTCATCTCACGATCCCCTGGCCCATTTGAGTGGGCCTCAAGCCGCGGCGCTTGCAAGCCTGGAGCGTGCCTTGCGTGAGGGCGGGGTAGTGCCGCCGGAGCCGGCTACACTCGCTGCCCTTGTGCCCGATGGTGAGGTCCTGCTTGAGCTTTTGACCGGGTGCGGACGGGCCGTATCCCTTTACAATCACGCCCTGCGGCGGTTCGTGGTCTTCCACGGGGACAGTCTGGCTGAAGCGGCCCGAAGACTGTCCGAGGCCTTTCCGCCCCCCCTGGCCTTCACCACCGGTGCCGCGCGCGCCGCATTGGACACCTCACGGAAATTCATTGTGCCGATGCTTGAGCATTTCGATGCCGAGGGGCTGACCGTCCGGGACGGGGACCAACGCGCCATGGCGGTGCCGCCGAGTCAGGATGGGCCGGCGTTGCCAGCCGCGCCCCAGGCTCTAAGCTGAGCGCTCTGGAGGCGTTTGGAGTCTGGTGGCTTCCCTGGTCTTCAAAACCAGTGACGCGCCGGCAAGGCGCGTGGTGGGTTCGATTCCCATCCGCCTCCGCCATCCGAGCCGCCCGGTCGCTGGGATGTTGCGGGCCCGGGATATTGCGGGCCCGGGATGTTGCGGGCCGGGGAGGCCTGCCGCCTGAGCGTCAGCCGTTGTCTTGCGTCACGGGGGGTTGTCTGGCGTCGCGGGAGGTTGTCTGGCGTCACGGGAGAAAACGGGTTGGCGCCCTGCAATCAAGGGCTGTCTTGCAGCATGCCCTGTTGTGCGTCAGGCTGCCCCTATGAAAGAGATCATGCCCGCTTTTTCGCTGACCGATGGCCGTGGTGAGGCCCGAACCATTCCGTCGGGCCGCCCGTCGCTCATCTGCTTTGTCAAGGCAGATTGTCCGACCTGCGCCCTTGCGGTTCCGGTGCTTGAGGCCTTCCACCGGGCCTATGGCAATGCTTGCGATGTGGTTCTGCTTGACCAGACGGCCGGTCAAGACGGCTTCGCGGCCCAGGACGGGCTGAGCCTGCCGATTCTGGATGAAACCGGCTGCCGGGTGTCCTTCGACACCGATATCGAAATCGTTCCGACGCTCATCTGGACGGACGGGACCGGCGCCGTGAAGGCCTGGCATGTGGGCTTTGTGCGTGAAGAGTGGGAGGCTCTGAGCCACGCCCTTGCGCGGGACACGGCCCTTGTCCCCGCCCAGGTGGACTGGGCGTCCTTACCGGAATGGCGCGTGGGCTGCGGATCCAAGCATCTGGACCCGGAAATGCTCGCCCGGCTCGAGGCCGAGGCCACGGACAGCCCCTTGCGGGCCCGGCGCATCGCCATCGGTTCATCCGATGATGTGCATGATTTCATGTTCGACCAGGGCTTCTGCGATGGCCTGCCGCTCGTGCCGCCGACACCGGAGCGCGTCATGCGCATGCTGGCCGGCACAAGGCGGGGCGCCCAGGAGGTCGTGGCCGTCGTGCCGCCCAATATGGGCGAGGCCACGGTGGAGAAGATCGCCATCAATGCGGTCATGGCTGGGTGCAAGCCGGACTATCTGCCCGTCGTCATTGCGGCGCTCGAAGCGGTGTGTACGGACGCTTTTAATATTCATGGTGTGATGGCGACCACCATGGGCGCTGCCCCGGTGATGGTGGTGAATGGGCCAATCCGCCAGCGCATTGGCATGAATATGGGCCTTGGCGCACTCGGCACGGGCAATCGTGCGAATGCCACCATCGGCCGGGCCCTGCGCCTCACGGTGCGCAATGTGGGCGGTGCGAAGCCTGGGGGCACGGAACGGGCGACCCTGTCGAACCCGATGAAATTCACCATGTGCTTTGCCGAATGGGAGGAGCGCAGCCCCTGGGCCCCGCTCCATGTGGAACGCGGCTATGGGGCGGATGAGTCCGTGGTCACTGTTTTCGCCATGACGAGCGGACCGACCCTGATTGTCGACCAGGAATCCCGCGAGCCCGATCAGATCGCCGGCTCGCTCGGTCTGGGCCTTGAGGGTGTGTTCCTGCCAAAGCTGCATGGGTTGCCTGTCGATGCCCTTCTTGTGGTGTGCCCGGAACATGTGGACACGCTCATGCGGGACGGCAGCGGCTACACCAAGGAGCGCCTGCGGGCCCGCATCCAGGAAGTCACAGCAAAGCCCTTCTGGACCATGATTGAAGACGAAATCTCCGGCGCAGGCATGAAACGACAGGCGGCGGCCCGGCTTCCGGCCGATCGGCTGGAAGCGGCCATGCCGAAATTCGCCAGTTCCGATTATATTCACATTGTCGTTGCGGGCTCGGATGCGGGCAAGTTCTCCGGCGTGTTCCATGGCTGGGCGACGGGGGAGATCGGCTCGGTGTCCGTGTCCCAACGGATTGAAGACTGAAGCTCAACAACAGGGAGGATCATGCGTGACCACCATCCTCGATCCCACCAATGAGCGGACGCCCGTGGCGCGCCAACTGGCCGAACGGCCAGCGGCGATCACGGGTGTGGTGGGGCTGCTCGATATCCGAAAGCCGCGGGGCAATGTGCTGCTTGACCGGCTGGAGGCGCTGCTCGGGGAACAGCTTCCGGGCGCGACGGTAAAGCGCTACGCGAAGCCCACCTTCACAAAGCCGTGCCCGGATGATCTGCGACTGCAGATCAAGGGTGAGTGCAATTTCGTGGTCGAAGCGCTGGCCGATTGAGGATCATGCACGACGTGCAGTATGCACGACACTGTGTGGTTCGAGATCGAAGGCCTTCCCGCCGTGACGATTGCCTCGAGCGAATTTGACCAGGCTGCCCAGGAGCAGGCCAAGAATCTGGGCTTGCCAGACGCCCGCTATCTCCTTGTCCCCCATCCGATCCAGGATGCGACGGATGCGGAAATGCATGCCAAGGCCGACGCCGTGGTTGAGGCGGTGATCAAGGCCCTGACGGGCACGTAACCCAGAACTGCTGACGACTTGAGGAAGGCCGGAGTATACGCTCCGGCCTTTTTTCATTATTCGTCCGTGTGGGCTGGGTCTGGAGCGATTCTCAAGGTGTGGGGTGATCCTGGACAACACATCCCTCCTCCAGAGGCGCCCATTTCACCCACGCGGCTGCAGAGTCGACAGGGCGCGCGCAAGACGGTCGTGATCGCGTCACTGACCTTGCAGTTTTTCCACAAGCACAGAAGCGCGCGCAGACATAGTTTTAAAGACCCTTTGAAGAGAGAGGCTTATCATGCCGTAATAACAAATCAGAGCTGTTGCGTACCCAAACAACACCTCCATTTGTGGTCAGATCTCACACTTGGCTGACAGCTCTATATAACATTTGTGAAAATCTGAGATTGATTGTCAAAAGCCTGGAAAATGCCAGGCCAAATTGCGTATTGTCACGGTGCTGTGACAAAAATCTTGTCTTGTTCCTTCAGCGAGGTTCGGGGTGGCGTACGGAACCTTGCCCATCCGACTTTCAATGCATCCAATTGACGGAGGAACCGGTGACCGAGTTGAAAGCAACTGCACCGATTGCACTCGAGAATGATCCCGAGGATCCGAGCCTGGCCGACGTGGATCTGGCCCAGCGCCCGACCGCTGGCGAGTCCTTCCACAAGATCCTGACTCGTCACATTGCGCGTCGCGTGTTCCTGCAGGGCGCTGCCGCTTCTACCGTCGGCGCAACGGCTCTGGCCACGGGCGTGACCGGCGCTTCGCAAGCCAAGGCCCAGGACAGCATGGACGGCCTGAGCTTCGATCCGATCGACGGCTCCACCGCTGACATGTTCGTCACGCCGCAGGGCTACACCACGGATGTCGTGATCCGCTGGGGTGATTCCTTGAACCCGACCGTGCCGGACCTCGACACCTCGACCATCGCCAATGGCGGCTTGCTTGAGCCGGGCGCGGGTGAAGCCGCTGCCAACCAGTTCGGCTACAATTGCGATGCCTGCGAATATTTCCCGATCATTCCGGGCAGCGACAATTCCCGCCGTGGTCTTGTGGCTGTGAACCACGAATACACCCAGCCGGAAATGCTGTTCCCGGACTACCCACTGTTCGGCCAGCAAATCCTGGACCCGGATTCCAACGAGAACCGTCCGGCATCGACGGCTGAAGTACAGGCTCTGATCCGTGATTTCCGCCTGGCCAATCCGGAAGGCACCAAGGTCGAGCTGGCCCAGCACGGCATATCCGTCGTAGAGATCGCCAATCGTCGCCGTGGCTGGCGCGCTCGCGGGTCCTCCTTCTTCAACCGCCGCATCACGGCCGAGACCCCGATCCAACTGTCCGGTCCGGCCGCTGGCGATCCGCTGCTGCAGACCAGCGCTGATCCGACGGGCACCATGGTCAATGGTACACTGAACAACTGCGCCGGCGGTCAGACCCCTTGGGGCACCTACCTCTCTGCAGAAGAGAACGTGGACCAGTATTTCGGCAATTTTAACGGCTTTGCCGAAAGCGCCGACGCTGACCCGAACGTCCTCGACGCCCATGCCCGTCTGCCTCTGCCGGGCAGTCAGTCCAACCGCGGCTGGGAAATCAACGAGCCCCGTTTCGACGTGGCCGTTGAGCCGAAGGAATGCCTGCGTTTCGGTTGGGTTGTGGAAGTCGATCCTTATGATCCGTTCTCCACGCCGCAGAAGCGCACCGCCATCGGCCGCTTCAAGCACGAGTGCGCCACCACCATCCTCGCCGCCGACAATCGCTGCGTGGTTTACTCCGGTGACGATGCTCGCGACGAATACATGTACAAATTCGTCTCCGAAAAGGTCTATAATCCGGCTGCTCCGCGCGCTGAGCACCTGACCATCCTGGACAGCGGCACGCTCTACGCTGCTCGGGTCAACGATGATGGCACCGGCGAGTGGCTGCCGCTCATCTGGGGCCAGGGCCCGCTGACGGCTGAGAACGGCTTTGCCAGCCAGGCTGAAGTCCTCATCAAGGCCCGGAAGGCCGCTGACCTGCTCGGCGCGACCCCGATGGACCGTCCGGAAGACTTCGAAGCCAACCCGGTCACCAAGAAGGTCTACTGCGCTCTGACCAACAACACCCGCCGCCAGATCGACGATCCGGACGGCACGCGGACGGCTCAGGGCCGTGAGGTCAGCTCCTTCGTGACGGTTCCGAACCCGCGGGACAACCGTTTCGGCCACATCCTGGAGATCACGGAAGAAGGTGACGACAACGCCGCCACCACCTTCACGTGGGAAATCTTCATGCTCTGCGGTGATCCGGGCACGAATCTCGGCAGCTACCTGACGTCCATGGAAGACCTGGACGACCTGCCGCTGCAGACCAACGACACCTATTTCGCTGGCTTCAGCAACCCGGCCGAAGTGGCGCCGATCGGTTCGCCGGACAATATCGGCTTCGACAACAAGGGTAATCTGTGGATCGTGACTGACGGCTCCCAGCCGCGCGGCACGAACAACGGTGCCTTCGCCGTGCCGACCTTCGGCCCGAACCGTGGCCGCGTTCAGCAGTTCGGTTCTGGTCCGGTTGATTGTGAGGTTTGCGGCTGTGAGTTCACGCCGGACAACCGCACGGTCTTCTTCAACATCCAGCACCCGGGAGCGATCTTCTCGCAGGCCGGTCTGCCGACCCTGGCCGAGCCGTCCAGCTACTGGCCGGACAGCACGATCGACGGTGGTACATTCGCTCAGCCCCGTCCGTCGCTCATCGCCGTCCGCGGCGATGCCTCCCAGGGCCGGATCATCGGCGAGTAATCGTCATTCCGAGACCAGACGGCGGCGCTCCGGGCGGCCGTCAGGGAAGGGGCCCCTTGCGGGCCCCTTCTTTTTTGCGGTGGGTGTTGGCTATGCTAGCGCCGATGTCCGACTTGTCATTCAGGGAGCGCACCCATGACGCATGCCGACGACCAGATCAAGCAGGCCGGTCTCGAGGTCGGGGAACGGGTGCCCAATTTCTCCCTGCCCGATGATGCGGGGCAGGCCTTTCTGTTCTACGAGTTCGCGGTCGGCGATCCTGTCATCCTGGTCGCCCATGGGGCGCACACGGACGAGGATGAAGTTCACTCCGACCTGCAACGGTTGAATGCGTGGTGGTCTGCCGGCCAGCAAGCGGTTCTCATCGCGATCCGGCCCGGTGACGTGATCGTCAATGCCCGGCTGGCTGAGGCGCTGGACCTCTTCTTCCCCCTGCTGACGGACCAAAAGGCCAGTCTGATCGCCTTGCTTTTCGGGGCATCCCTTGACGAGGCGCAAGGCCTGTTCGCCCTTATCCTGGACCGCAATCTGCGGGTGCTTGAGCGGGTGGAGCCGGGGCGGACCGTCGAGGCGGTCTTTGAGGGCCTTGGCGAGGGACTTGCACGCCGGGCGGCCGCGCCGAATGGTACCGCCTCCATGACGGCTCCAGTGCTCATCATACCCGACGTCATCCCGGAGCCGGTTCGCCTTATGCTGATGGACCGGTTCGAGAGTTGGGAGCCCCAGGCCTCACCCATGCCTAGCCTTGATGATGGCGCCATCTCCATGGCGGTGGATCAGACAGCCAAGGACCGGATGGATGTGGTGCTGAAGGACAAGGCCGTGACCGAAACCCTCACGGCACTGATTGCAAAACGCGTCCTTCCGGAAATCTACAAAGCCTTCTGGTACCGGGTGACCCGCTTTGAGACCTTGAAGCTGGTGCGTTATGGCGCGCAGACCGGCGGATATTTCAAGGCCCACCGGGACAACACGGCGCCCGACACGGCCCATCGCCGCTTCGCCCTCACCATCAATCTGAATACGGATGCTTACGAAGGTGGCGGCCTCGTTTTTCCCGAATATGGTCCCACCATTTACGCGCCCATGGCGGGCGGCGCGGTGGTGTTCTCTGGGGCCCACGCCCATGAGGTGATGCCCGTGACCAGCGGCAATCGTTTCGCCCTGATCACATTCTTGGCTGGAGAGGATGGCGTGAAACCGGCACCGCCGGCGGCGCCCAAGGCGGGGTAGCATTTCTCATCCGAGCACGGATCAGCGGCGACAATCGAGCCGGCTGCCGCCGCTCAGGGGGCCAGGATCACTATAGTCCCGCTCCCAACTCTGGATGGTGAAGGGTGTGCGTGTGCCCGGCAACAGGCGAACCACGGCGGTGATCACATAGTCGGCCCCGCCATCTATGCGCGCCGTGGAGCGGATCTCCACCAGGTCGTGGGACCGGCCGATGGTCCGATCCCGGTTTCTTCTCTCCGCCGCCCGCCGCTCCGATCCGCTGAGGCCAAGCCAGTCCGCACGGGCTGCCAGCACCGGGGCCGTGACCGGTTCGATGGGGTCCGGGCTGGCGCTATGGACGGTGACGAGGGGCTGGAGTTCGAGACTGTCCGCAGGCGTAAGGACTGTGAGCTGGACCAGGTCTCCAAGGCCTGTCAGTCCGGAGCCTTTGCCGGTTTCGGCCGTGCGGCGCACACGGACAATGTCCGCCGCCAGAGCATCCGCATCTCGCCGGTCAAGACCGCACTGCCGGAACAGTTCGGCGATGAACTTCGGCGAGCCAGCGACAAGGTCAAGCTTGCCCCCTTCATGGCGCACCTGAACCCGCGCCCATGATTTTCCGACAGCCACGGAACGGTCAATGCCGAACTGCCATGGCTCCCCAGCGCCGTTCCGGGACAAGAGGGCGTGGATGGTGCTGTAGAGGCCGCCCTCGGCCACGGCCTTGGCCTGGGTCTGGGCGGCGCCATAGCGGGTCAGGTCATGGCGCGTACGGGTCGCGGTGATGACCGCAGAAACAATCAGCGCGAGGAGCGCCATGACCCAAAGCACCAGGACAAGGGCAAAGCCGGCCCGCCGTCCTTGGCGATGACGGTGCGGGCAGACTGAGATCGAATGGTCGACAGGAGCCATTACGGGTTGAGCAGGTCGCGCATGATGGTGAGCTGGCTGCGCAAGTCGTCCGTTGCGGCTTGGTAATCCGCATCGTTCCGGATGATTGTGGCCCTGATCATCACCAGGAGTTCGGTTCGTTCGGCTCTGCGAGACGTGGCGCCAAAAAGCGGGCCGAGCACGGGGAGACGCGACAATATGGGCAGGCCGGTGCGGCTGTCACTGAATGCGCGGCGGATCAAGCCACCCAAGGCAACGGTTTGTCCGTCGCGGGCGGCGACGCGGCTTTCGATGCGGCGCTGCTGGATCGTGGGGGAATCAATGCCGGATGTGGTGGTTTCCACCACGCTCGACACTTCCTGCTCCACATGCAACACGACATGTTCCGCCTTCACTTCCGGCGTGACCACCAGAATGACGCCCGTATCGCGATATTCGACATTGTTCACCACGGGCGCATTGTTGTCGATGACGCTTACGGCGGCCTGGGTTGTGATCGGCACCTGGTCGCCCACCTGCAACACGGCGCTTTCATTGTTCAGCACTGCAACCTGGGGCGAGGACACGACCTGAACATCCGTGATGGCGTCCAGGGCATCGAGCACGGCAATGGCGTCGGCCCCCTGGAACAACACATTGGCGCCCGCTTGTGAGCCGGGGAAGAGGCCGGCGCTGACCGGCGTGCCGGTCGCAAGATCGCCGGCCGACTGGACAATGCTGGAGACGGCCCCATTTGAGGGATCGGTAAAGCTGCCCGTGAAGTTCCCGGACTGAAAGAACCATTGCAGCCCGAAGCGCAACTCATCATTAAGCTGAACTTCAGCAATGGTTGCTTCGATCAGAACCTGTCTGGGCGGGGTATCAATCTCGCGCAAAGTGGCGAGGACCCGCTCATGGTCCGCCGGACGCGCCAGAATGGTCAGGCTGTTCTGCTGCTCATCGGCGATGATGCGCATGAAATCGTTCGAGACGATGAGCTTGTCCCGATTGGCGTCCTGGGTGTCCACCCGGCGGCTGATCGATGAGGGAGGCACGCCGCCCCCTTGGCCCACACCCTGGCCGCCGCCGGCATTGGCAGTCAGGGACACCGTGTCTTGCCCCGGCGCTGTTGTGCCCACGCTCAGGGTCTGTTGGCCCGCGTCATAAATGCCGCCAAGGGTGATCGCCAGATCCTTGGCGCGGCCATGGCGCACGGAATAGACGCTAACCTCGCGGCCGTCGCCTTGACCACCCCGGTCGAAGGTGGTGATCCAGTCCTCCACCCGGCGCAGATAGCCAGGCGACTTGGAGACCACAAGGATGGCGTTCAGCCGGTTGACGGGGACGAAGCGCACAAGGTCGCCGGACATGGCATCCGCACCGGCGCCGAACACGGCCTCAAGTTCCTGCACCATGGTCTCCGGGCTGGCCGAGCGCAGGGGCTGGAGCACGAAGGACATGCCCGCCATCCAGTCCACATCGAAGGCATCGATCAGTTCAATCAGGCGTGCACGCTCGGCGCTGCCACCGGATAGGATCAGAATGTTCCGTGTGGGATCGGCCTGCACGGAGGCTCCGCTCGGTTTCATGGGATCAAGCACGTCCCGCAGGGCCTGGGCGCCGACATAGCGCAGGGGCACGATATGGGTGCCATGCCCGGCGCCGAGGGCGGCCCGCCGGCCCACGCCGAGGGGGGCAAGATGCCCCTGGGCGCCATTGCCGGCCGGTCTGATCTCGAAAAAATCGCTCCGGCGCACGAGCGTGGCGCCGTTCACCCGCAACGCATTGTCGAGCGCATCGAGCAGGGCACTGCGGGGCAGGGGCTGACTGGTCTGCAACGTGACGAGGCCGGAGACCGCTGGATCGATAATATAGTTCTGGCCCAGAAGATCGCCGAGCACCGCCGCGACCACATCTTCGACGGCCGCATCGCGAAAACTCAAGGACACGCTGTCCACAATGCCGTCATCAAGCTCGTCGTCATCGCTGCTCGGGGCCATGAACAAACCGTTCCCCACGCGGCGGACCGTTTGCGGTTCCACAGACTGACCAGCGCGGATGACAGGGCTTGGTTGAGACGACCGACCGGCACGGGGGGGCGAATCGGGGGCTTGAATCGGCGCCGTGTTGCTTGGCCGATCATCCCACAGGCGCGCCAACAGCTCGGCCGTTTCGGGCCGGGCTGGAGGCTCCTTGCCGGCGCAGGCCGACAGTGCCAGGGCGCAAAGGGTCAAGACTGCCCAGCTGCTGAAATGGGGGAGTGTGCCGCTCAACGCCGTCATCGGCTCCGATCCAGTGTTCCTGTTATCCGGCCAACCTAACGGCCAAGTGTTGCACCAAATTGACACAGGCAATGGTAATGCTGATCGCAGATGTGCCTACTCAGGGTCGAATCGGCCGGAGCGCATGGCATCGCGGAGTGCCTTTTCTCTCGCAGCCTTGCGGGGGTCGTGATCCGTTTGCGCCTTCGCCGCGGTCGATTTGGGGCGCTGTCGAGCGGGCGCTTCCATTGGGCCGCTCGTGTTTTCCTCTTTGAGGAGCAGGTCAATCCGCCGGTCGCCATGGGCAATCACCACCCGACCATGCTCCACGATCTCAACCTGCCATCCGCCGGACAGGTGGTCGCCGGTTTGGGCCAGCACCGGCTCGGTCTGGGCCGGGTCAATGAGAATCGCGAGCTGCCGGTCACCACTCAGGACCGTGCCCCGAAGATAGATCTTTGGCGCGGCGGAGCGGGCGAGCGTGTCCTCGGCAGCGGCTTGTTCGACCTCGCGGGGCCGGCGGCCCGGAGTGAAGAGCAGCCGCTCGGTGAGAGTGTGGTTGGCCTTGATGGACCGGGTGGCGCGATCAGCCTGCCAGTCGGTCACGGACCCTGTGTAGGCGGGTGATGGGGCGCCTCGCCCCGGCAAGGCCGTCTCGGGCAGGGGGCGCAGCACAATCATGGCCGCAAGGCCCAGAATGCCGGCGATGATGACTGCCCCGATGATGATCAGCACCCTCATTGACCGGCTCCATTGGGCAGGGCCGCAGTCACATTCAGGGCGAGCCTGACCTTTCGGGTCGGTTCTGGGGCCTTGTTGTCGCGCTGGGCCGTGATCTCCAGCGCCTCAAGAGCCAGGATCGGCCGCTCCGTTTCCAGGGTGGAGAGAAAGGCGAACGCGTCTGGCTCGGCGGCCACAAGCTGGATCCGCACCGTGATGAAGGGGCTGTCTTCGTTCGACGGGGCAATGCTCATCTGCTCAACCCGGCCGCCACTGTCTTGTGCCAGAGCGCGCAGCCGGGCCTGAAGCTCGGCGACCGCGAGATCGGCGCTGCCAGTGCTCCTATCATCCGGGCTTGGAGGACCCATGAGCAGAGCCTCATCCTCCGGGGCGGGGGCTTGGAGGGCCGATTGCCGTGTCAGGCTGGCTTGAAGGCGGGCGATCTGTTGGGCGAGGCGCGCGTTTTCGGCCCGGGCCCCGGCCATGGCGGTGAGATAGCTGCCAATGGTGAGCCAGACCAGCAGGGCCAGGATCGTCATGGTCAGGAGCAATGCGGCGAGGCGGTGCAGAAGGGTGAGGGGGCCTGTCATGGGCTGACCTCCCCGGCCCCAATGAGGGTCACGTCGATGGTGAAGGCCTCACGACCATTCGAGGGATCAATGCGCACCGGCGCGCCATGGCGGGCGCTGTCCACACCGGGAAGCATGCCCAGGCGCCGCAGGATCTTGGTGCTGTCCGTGCCGCTGCCTTTGAGCTGCATCGCGAGCCCGCTTCCGGCGTCCCCAGCACGGCGCAGGCTGACATGGTCAAGATGGGCATCGTCAGGCAGGGCGTCCGTCAGCCGCGCGAGCCAGGGCAGCAGGGCTGGACTTGCGGTTAGATGGTCAGCCACCAGACTATAATGCGCGCGAACGCCTTGAACCTTTTGCCGGGCCAGGGCCGCCCGGCGCGCGTCCTGTCGAACCAAGGCAAGGTCTGCCTCCAGGGCGTGGCGTTCCGATTGGATCATGACCCACGGCAAGGCGAAGAGGCCAGCGAGCGTCAAGGCCGCAATGCCCAGCCCGAGCCCAGTCCGGCGCAAAGCCCTCCGGGACCGTTGCTTCTGGCTCGGGGTCTGGAATGAAAGCAGGCATTCGGACGCCTTGCTCCAGTGCACAAAGCGCGCGGGGCGAAGACCATGGCGCGTCAGCCGGTCGGCCAGCGCGGTAAGGCTTGTCGAGCGGATGCAGGCCAGGACCACCTGAACCGTGGCCTCGTCGTCGTTTCGGCCGGCAATTCGGAACGCCATGTCTGCCGTTGTCTCATCCACGGGCATGAAGCGGTCGAGATCCAGGCAGAGCAGGCCGTGAAGGGTCCCGTGTTCTGCATCGGGCAGGACAAGGCTGCGTTCCAGAACCCATTCCGGGTCTAACAGGACGCTGAAACCGCCGGCTTTTTTCAGGCCCGGCAGGGTGGCAAGGGCATCGGCAAGGTCGCTGTCCTTGTCCGTGTCGATGCCCTCAAGGGGTTTGTGCCCCAACTCTCGCCAGTGGCCGACCGCACTGATCGACCACACCGTCGCGCTATCGGGCCGCAGGTCCAATACCGTCAGGGCGCCGATGTCTGAAAGACCCCGCACGGCGCCGTCAGGAAGAAGACCAAGCATGCTCGTCAGCCACCATGCGCCGGCCTGGTGAATGCGGGCTCTCAAGGCGCGGGATCCAGGCAGCGCAAACAGGGGGCGGGCCAGGCGCTCCGCCAGAAGCCCCCGGGTCATCGCCGGCGCATCCGTGGTTCCGAACCCCGTCACCTGTCCCCCTTCGGCATGTCGTCAACGCATGCCATTGCCGTTCGCCAGCAGACTGCGCGCCCGCCTTGGCGCGACGAAAACCCGTTCCACACTGTTACTATATACAAGGTCGAGGCGGATCAGCGCGGGCAAATCCGGGCCGTCGGGCCAATTGTCCAGCCATGGCGCTCCGGGCTGGGCCTGGTAGGCGATCCGCCACGACGCAAGACCGGGCAGAAGGACCGACCGGCTGTCGATGCCCACCAAACGGTTGCCGCTCACGCGGTGATCGGGACGGCCGGTCTCCAGGATCAAGGCCTTGTCGCTGTCGCCGGGTTCACCGGGCGCGATGGCGAGGCGATAAGCCCGAAGGCCAGGCACCGGCGACAGCGGCCCGGGATCGGCGAGGAACACGAGCCAGTCTGGCCCGCCCCGCACATGGTTGATCGGCTCACCGCCAGGGCCGGTCCGGGGCAGCGGGCGGATTTGCTCCAGGAGCCCGCGCATGGCTTGGAGGCCCAGGGCCTTCGCCGACGCCTCCTGACCTTGAAGGCCATAGCGCTCCCAGATCCGCCCGCCCATGGCCAGGGTCCCGCTCATGGCCGCCACAAGAAGCGCGGTGAGCAAAAGGGCAATCAGCACCTCCAGCAGCGTCATGCCGGCCATGCTCCGTCGCGTCCCGCGATATGTTCTGTGTCGAGACTGGATGAACCGAGACTGGACGAACCGAGGCTGGACGAACCAAGGCTGGGAAAAATGGCGTGAGGCGCCCGCTGGTTCGTATCCATGCGGATTGGTGACTGGCCTTCCATGCGTCTGACTGGTCATGGTGTCCGCCCCCTGATGGGTTGCAGGCGGATTGTTTCCACGGTGAAGGTCCGGCCATCGGGGTCCTTCACGGTCACCTCAATATGCATCGGCTGGAGGCCCGAAGCTGGCTGGCTGCCCTCGACCGGGCGTATCGTGCGGGTCCAGATCATGGGGCCCAATTGTCCTTGTTGTGACATGCTGGCATCGGGCCAGCCCTCGGTGGCGGCGGCGTCAAGCACGGACTGGGCCGCCTGCTCCAACTGGGTGTGGCGAATGGCGGTCCGATGGAACCGGCTCGACTGGGCGAGGGCGGAATAGAGAGCGCCAAGACCCATGGCCAGGATGGCAAGGGCGATCAGCACCTCAAGCAGCGTGAAGCCGGCCCGGTCCACGCCGGTGCGGGCGGGTCTATCGGGGCGTTTGGGCAGCCGCATGGCCGGTGATCCAATTGATGTCGACACGGACCGTCAATCCGGCCTGGCCCAGGGTGAGGCTGCCGCCAGAGGACTGCCCATTGGGATAGAACAGGACCCGTGCCGTTGAAGGTGCTGCGGAGACCTGGTTGACGACTTTGGCTTCCACAGCAATATGCTCCGGCAAGGTCATGGGCTCAGACAGGCCATCGGCCAGGATTTTCCTCCGGGACACATCAATATCGAGTGTCGTAATGCGTCCCGTGCGAATGGCCTCGGTCCGGGCGGCTGCCGCGGCCCTGATGAGGTCCTGGCCGAGGCCTGTGAGCACAAGGCGCGGCCCGGGTGGCCGGACGGCAGGCACGACCAAAGCAGCCAGGAGAGCAAGCACGGCAAGCACCACCATCAGCTCCAGGAGCGAAAAGCCTCGCCTTGCTTCAAACTGGTCCGTAGGCTGTCGGCGGTGTGCGCAGGTCATGGTCACACCAGCGTGTTGACCGCAAACACGGCCGAGAAAATCGCATACATGGTGCCACCCACAACGAGGCCCATGATGACCGTGACAAGGGGCACCAGCAGGGTAAGGCCCATGGCAATCCGCCGTTCCACCCGTTGATCCAGCAGATCAGCCGCCCGCTCCAGCATGGTGTCGTATTGGCCCGACTGCTCGCCAAGCACCACGAGACGGCGCAAGACCACCGGCCCCAGCGCGGTTTCCTCAAAGGCCGCGCCAAGGCGCCGGCCCTTGCGAACCCGCTCCACGGTGTCTTCAAGGGCCTGGCCCAGAACCGGATCGGTCATGGTGGCCCGGCAGATCTCCAGCGCCCGCAGTAGCGGCACCCCATTGCGCAGTGACACGGACAACGTGCGGGCAAATGCTCCGGCCACGGCATCGGAGGCGAGACTGCCGAAAAAAGGCACAGCGGCCCCGAGCCGGCCGAGGCGCAGGCGCGTGCCCTCATCCCGCAAACCTGCCGCGAACAGCAACAGGCCGCAGGCAAACACAAGGGCCGCTGTTTGACCATGGGCCTGCACCCCATGGGCGACGGTGAGCAAAACCCGCGTGGCCGTGGGCAGTTGGGCGCCTGCGGCGGCGAAGACGGGCTCAAATTGAGGGACCACAACGCTCATCATTAAAAAGATCGAGCCGATGGTCGCGGTGAGCAGAATGGCCGGATAGGTCAGGGCTGAGATGATCCGGGTGCGCGTCTGCTGCGCCCGGCGCATATGGGCCGTCATGCTGGTGAGCACCTGTGCCAGCGCACCGCTTTCCTCTCCGGCACGGACCAAGGCGCGGACAATGCGCGGGAACTCGCGCGGTTCCAGATCCATGGCATCAGCGAGGGACCGGCCTTCAGTGAGGGCCCCCTCCAGCCGTTTCAGAAGGGCCTTGCCCCGCCGGGTGCTGCGCAGGTCCGCGGCGAGGGATAGGGCATCCTTTAAGGACAGCCCCTCGCGGACCAGCATGGCAAGCTCGTCCAGCAGCTCGATCAGATCGGGTGTTCCCAACGCCCGGCCCCCGCCAATGGGCGTGTGCAGAATATCCATCAATCCGGCAGAGGCCTTGACCTGGGTCGGACGCAGGCCGCGGGCTCGCAAGGCCTCCAACGCACCCTGACGGTCTGTGGCTTCCACATCCCCGCGCACGATCCGGTTTGCCTCGTCCAGAGCGGTGTAGCGGAAGGCCGCCATGGTCAGCCCTCCTGGGCCGCGCGGAAGACCTCCTCAAGGGAGGTGGCCCCGGAACGGGCTTTGGCGAGGCCGGTTTCCACCATGGTCCGCATGCCTTCGGCCTTGGCGATGCGTTGCAGCTCGGCGCCGCTGGCCCCCGCAGTCACCGCATCTCGCAGTGCCGGGCTCAAGGTCATGATTTCGTAAATCACCATACGGCCCCGATAGCCCCGCCCACCGCAGGCCTCACAGCCCTTGGGTTCATAGACCGTGACCTGCTCCGGCAACGGCGTATCGACGCCCAGTTCCGCGTGGATGGTGCGCCCGTCCCGCTCCACAGGCACCCGGCAGTCAGGACACAGACGGCGCACCAGCCGCTGGGCCACGACCCCCAAAATTGTGGAGCCCAGCAGATAGGGTTCAACCCCCATATCCCGCAATCGGGTCAAGGTATCGGCGGCGGAATTGGTGTGGAGGGTGGAGAGCACCAGGTGTCCGGTCAGGGCCGCCTGAATGGCGATTTGCGCCGTTTCCAGGTCCCGGATCTCGCCCACCATCAGGACATCCGGATCCTGACGAAGCATGGAGCGCAGGACCTTCGCGAAATCGAGCCCGATTTTCGGCTTCACCTGGACCTGATTGACGCCGGCAAGCTGATATTCGACCGGGTCTTCGACCGTGATGATCTTTTTAGCCGGATCGTTGATCTCTTTAAGCGCCGTGTAGAGCGTGGTGGTCTTGCCGCTCCCTGTCGGGCCAGTCACGAGGAGAATGCCGTTCGGCCGGCGGAGCAGGGCTGAAAGGGCGTCCACATGCTCAGCCTCAAAGCCTAGGGCCGGAAAGTCCAAAACCACCTGACCCCGGTCCAGCAGGCGAATGACCACGCTTTCCTGGTCCAGCATGGGCAGGGTGGCGATGCGAAGGTCAATGCTCCGGCCCCGGACGACAAAGCGGGCCCGTCCATCCTGGGGGAGCCGACGCTCGGCAATGTCAAGATGGGCTATGAGCTTGATCCGGGAGATGACGGCGGCGGTCAAACCCGGCGGCGGGGCCTCGACGGTCTGGAGGACGCCGTCCACGCGCTGGCGCACCCGAAGGCCCAACTCGGCCGGCTCGATATGGATGTCCGAAGCGCCGGCGTCAGAGGCATCTGCGAGCAGGCGGTTCACATAACGGATCACAGGCGCTTCACTGGCAAGATCCCGAAGCCGGTCTGCATCCTGACTGTCTGACGGCGTTTCGGTCTCCGCCTCGTCCGTTTCCGGGCGCGCGTCGAGATAACGCGACAGGGCAGCATCAAGATCGCTGGCGCGCGCCACCAGGGGGCGGACGGGTTGGCCCGTGGCCCAGGTCACGGCCCGGGCGGGAAACGGATCGGCCGGATTGGCAAGGGCGAGGGCGATGCCCGTTTCGTCGGCTGCTACGGGCACGGCTTTCACATCGGCCAGAAAGCGCAGGCTCACCTTGTCCCGCTCCAGAAGAGGGGCTTCCGGCAAAGCATCCGCGGGGCAGTCCGGCATCTCAAGCGCGGCTGCGCACGCCGCCACCACGTCGTCTTCCGTGACGAGGCCCAGCCTTGTCAGGACCGAGAAGATTTCACCATCCGGTGCGCCAATCGTGCATTGGCGCCGGGCCCGCTGGAGCGCCGCATCGTCCAGTTGCCCCGCTCGGAGCAAATGCTCAAGGACGACGGATTCCCCTGGCGCTCCGGCCGCTTCTCTCTGGGCGGGGGCCGTTGCTGGCTTCCAGGCGGCGGTTTGGACTGGACCGGTCACTGTTCAAGGCCTCTTCGGGCAACGCCTCACTGGCCGGTTCGGCCAATATCTGCGTTGTCACCGGTGCCGCCGGGCGCATCGTCAGCACCGAGAGTATAGACGAGAACACCGTTCCCATCCGGCGCGGGGGCATAGCGGAAGGTCTTGCCCCAGGGATCCGCCGGCACGACACCATCGGTCATATAAGGGCCCGCCCAGCCGGTCATGGCACTTGTGGGCTCAACCAGAGCCCCAAGACCCTCTTCCTTGGTCGGATAGCGGCCCACATCAATCAGGAACATGTCGAGCGCGGTCTTGATATTCTCGATCTGAACCGAGGCCGTCTGCCCTTTGGCTTTGCCCAACTGGCCAATCACCCGCGGCGCCACGACACCTGCCAGCAGCGCCAGGATTGCCAGAACCACCAGCAGCTCCAGCAGGCTGAAGCCCCGCATTGCCCCAAAACGACGGCTGACTGGACGTGCCATGGGTGTGCCTCCGCGTCCTTTGCCGCGCGCATGCGGCGCCCATTTCCTTAAGACAAGCAGCTTACCCGCCCCGTGCGACAGATTTGTAATCACGCAAGGCCGACGCCGGTCAACATGGCACCATAGCCACCGACTGCGGCGGGAAGGCCGAAGCCCGGCAAGAAGACAAAAAAGGGAAGAAAGGCGCAGACTTGCGCGCAATGCGTAACCGTCCGGTGGAGCCGCCGATGCCGATAAGCTTGCCCATTAAGGCGTCGTGCGGTCGCTTCTCTGTCAATCGCTCGTCTTTTCTGAGAAACACCATTTTTCTGAGAAACACCATCGCGCGCGTTCGCGCTGGCTGCGCCGAGGGCACCGACGGCCGCCGCGAAAAGTGGGCCAGTCCGCGTCTTACTTCTAAGCGAGCGCCAGCTACCGCCGTGTCAGGAGGACGAAATGAGTCACTTCTTATCCTGATACAGATCGACGGCGAAGGACGCCGCGTTGATTTCGGACGGCGCCACCATTTTCATTTCACCTAGAAAATTATGGAAGGTCCGCCCGCTCTGCGCCCAAGCGTCAAACCCGCCCTCCAAGCCCACGACATTGGTGTAGCCGATCGACTTCAATTGTTTGACGGCGGAGCCTGTCCTGTTCCCCTTCTTGCAGTAGACGACAATCTCGGCATCCGGGTCGGGCAGGGTGCGAGCGAGCACGAAATCGACGATCCCGTTTTGCACCCATGCTGAACCCTTTATCCAGCCCGCCTCGTGTTCGCGGCGTGTCCGAACATCAAGAAGAATGAACCTCTCATCCGTCTCGACTTTTGCGACCAGGCTCTCGACGGAAATGAATTCAACACCCTGTTGGGCCTCACGGGAGATCTCCTGGACGGACTTGAGCCGGCGGCTGCCCTCCGGTGCGTCATCCCCAGCCCAGGTCACCGTCCCCCAGGATAAGACACAGGCTGAAAACAAGGATGTCCAGGCTCTCACGATGTCCAGGCTCTCACGATGTCCACGCTCTCAAAGGGATCATTGGCGCAGGTCCCCTCTCGCCCCATTCCAGGCGTGCATCCGACACGCTAGTGTGGCGGGTCAGGAATTCGCCCGCATGATCGGCGGGCTCCGTAGCGAA
>CAYUYV010000058.1:0-12935 GCA_964449455.1 uncultured Alphaproteobacteria bacterium
AATATTGCTCGTGTGGCTCTTGGGTCAGGCATTCGCGACGGAGCCTGCCGATCATTCGGGCGAATTCCTGACCCGCCACACTAGGCTGTCAGACAAGAATGCAAGGGTTCTAAGGGAGGGACAAAGCCATGGCCAGTGATCAGGGAACGCCAAACGGCCCGGCGGTGCAGTCTGGGGGCCAGCCTGACGGAAAGGGTGAGCCCAGCATGCCCTTTCCCAAGGTCGCGCTGATCCGTTTCGCAGACATCTGGGACATCCTGCGCCGCGGTGCCGGCGATTTTCGGGCCGCGCCGCTCTATGGCATCGTGTTCGGCCTGTTCTATGTGTTGAGTGGTCTGAGCATAGTTGGCGGGCTGACCATCGCGGATATGCCTTATCTCATTTTTCCGGCCATGGCGGGCTTCATGCTGATCGGTCCCATTTCTGCGGTGGGACTCTATGAGGTCAGCCGCCGTCTCTCGACCGGCGAGCCCTTGAGCTGGCCAGTCGTTTTCGGGGCCAAGATCCGCCATGGCGCGACCCATCTGATCTGGCTCGGCTTTGCCCTCACCTTCATCCTGTCCATCTGGCTGCGCATCGCGGCGATCATTTACGCCTTTCATTTCGGCCTGAAGCCTGTGCCTCTGCCCGACATGATCGTGGCGATCTTCACGACGGGGAACGGGATTTCCTTTTTCCTGTTCGGCATGGCGGCGGGGGCGATCCTTGCGTCCCTCGTGTTTTCCATTGCCGTCGTATCGGTGCCGTTCCTGTTGGACAAGAATGTGGACTTCATGACCGCCATGGTGGCCAGCATGCTCGCTTTTCGCGATAATCCTGGCCCCATGTTTCTGTGGGCTGGTATCATCGTGGCCCTGGTCGCGGCCTCTGTGGCGACGGCCTTTCTCGGATTGATCGTGGCCCTGCCGATTATTGGCCATGCCACCTGGCATCTATACCGCAAGGTGCTGGTCCACCCTGAGGATCAGCTCGTCACAGTCTGATGATGCCGTCGAGATAGCGGGTGGCTGTGCCGATCATGGTGACGCGGCCGCCCGGCCCCGCCCGCACTGTGAGCGCCCCAGGGCGCGGACCAATCTGCCGCGCACTGAGCACTGTGCGGCCCAGGCGCTCGGCCCAGTAGGGCCCGAGTGTGCAGTGGGCTGATCCGGTCACGGGATCTTCCGGAATGCCTGACAGGGGCGCAAAGAAGCGACTGACAAAGTCCGAGACCTTGCCCGGCGCGGTGGCCACCACATTGGCGCCGGCCGCGACAAGGGCGGCAAAGTCCGGCATGAGACCTTCGATGGCCGCTTGATCCGCATAGACCAGCATCTGATAGGCCGCCCCGTGAATCCGGTCGATGTCGAAGGCGCTTTCAGGGATGGCGGGGCCCAGGGCTTCGGCAAGGCCCGGCAAGGGCGCTGTGGCCGGTCGATAGGCCACCGCTGGAAAATCCATGGCAAAGGCACCGTCACCATCGCGGGTCACGGTGAGGCGGCCGGACCGGGTGTCAAATTTGGCTTGCGCGCCGGCCACGTGCCCTTCTTCAAAGAGCCAGACAGCGGCGGCGAGCGTTGCGTGCCCGCACAGATCCACTTCGGATTCCGGTGTGAACCACCGCAGGGTCCACAGATCCTCTTCGCCTGGGCGAGCCTCCAGATACGCCGTTTCCGCCAAATTGTTCGAATTCGCGATGCCCTGGCGATCGGTATCGGGAAGCGGGTCGGCCAGGAGCATCACGCCGGCTGGATTGCCGGTGTAGCGCGCCTCGCCGTCTGGGAAGGCATGGAGTTCAGCGTAAGGAAGCTGGGGCATGAGACGATTTCCGCTCCGGGATCGATGGACCCCGCATCACCAAAAGAACCGCAGGCCAGCACGGCCTGGATCGTGCCGTACCAATCCTCTATGACACCAGCGCAGGTCGCAAGGCGCGCGGCCAACACAGTGAGGGATAAGGGCCATGGGCGGCGAAGACAGGAACGACGTGGCGCGAGCCTTCATAGTGTCCGCCCAGGTGGCGGAGCAAATGCCGGACTGTCCCAGGGGGCAGAGGGCCCTGTTCGGCCAATTGCCCTATGACGAGGCGCACCATGCCCGCGCGCAGCAGGCGCTTGCTCTGTTCAACACCATTGAGCATTCCTCGGCGCCGGCGCGATCCCAGGATACGCAAACCCTTCGGGTGGCGGCGTGGAATCTGGAGCGCTGTTATCATCCGCAGGCGGTGGCAGGGGTCCTGGCCCGTGAGGGAGCGGACATTGCTCTGCTTACGGAAGTGGATGTGGGCATGGCGCGCACGGGCCAGGGGCATACGCCGCGCCAGATCGCCGAACCTTTGAACCATGACTGTCTTTATGCGGTCGAATTCCTGGAGCTCAGCCTCGGGAGCAAACGGGAAGAGAGCCTGTTTGAGGGTCAGACCAATGCGCGCGGATTCCATGGCAATGCCATCACATCGGCATGCGCGCTGGCCGACCCGGTGCTGATCCGCTTTGACGATCTTGCCACATGGTTTCCTGAGGACTGTGACGAACGGCGCATCGGCGGGCGCATGGCCCTGGCGGGCACGGCGCGGCTCGGCAACAGGTCGGTGGTGATCGCAGTTGCGCATCTGGAGGTGCGGGTCCATTCCTCCGTCCGGGCCCGGCAGATGGCCGTTCTTCTCGATGCGCTTGAGGCCTACGCGCCGGGCGCGCCCATGATCATCGGCGGTGATTTCAACACCACCAGCGACTCCTGGTCCCTGGGCAAGGGCGTGATGGCCGGGACGCCCGAATGGGCCAGGATCAATGCCCGCACGCAAGACCCGGTTGCCCATGAGCCCCTGTTCGAGGTCGCCGCCGACCGCGGTTTCACCTGGGAAAACGCCAACGCCCCGGGCCGCACCACCCGCGAAACCCCCCAATCCGGCCCAAGGCGCTATCCCGATTTGCGCCTCGACTGGTTCTTTGTTCGTGGGGTGAGGGCGCAGAACCCCAGGACAATCCCTGCGCTTGATGGTCAAGGGACGGCACTCTCAGACCACGAATTGATAACCGTCGATCTGAGCCTCTAGGTCTGGCGCACACCCGTCTGGTGGTCCGCGGGCGGCGGGTGCATTGATCACGGCTGAGTCGGGGCACAAGAAAGGCCGCACCGGGAATGCGGTGCGGCCCTTAACCTTAAAATCTGTGTGTTGACCATCAGCCCTGGAAGCGGATCGTCACGCCGTAGAAGCGTGGTTCTTCGATGAAGGAGCCACGGGCCTGGGTCCCCAGGGAGCCGACACCGCGCAGCGGGACGTTGAAGGTCACGTTCTGAGTCTGCTCATCCAGGATGTTGTTGGCGAACAGCTCAATTGCCCAGCGACCATCCGCATCGCCGAGACCGACCCGCATATTGATCTTCACATTGCCCGGCTGGATGTCTCCAGGGAGCGGCACGCCGGTGGTGAGCTCGATGGCCTGGGTGCTCGTGCGCCGCTCCGTCTCAATGCGGGCATTGCCGGAAATAAACGCCGTCAGCTCCGTATTCGGAATGTCGTACTCATAGAGGGCCGACAGGGTAGAGGACCACAAGGACGCATTGGTCAGGCGGAAGCCGCATAGGGCCGAAACCTCAATGCGAGCATTGGGATCGCCGTCGTCGCAATCATTCGGGTAGCGCGCATCGGCATAAGTCACCGAGCCGGCGAGTTGCAGATTGTCGAGGGGATTGCCGGTCAGTTCGACTTCAAAGCCGGTGCTGAGGGCTTTGGGCACGTTGAAGGTCAAGAACTGCACGCCGGTGAATTCCAGCACCTGGAAGTTCGAGAGGGTGTTGTGGAACACGGCGACATTGGCCTGCAACCGTCCGTTCAGAAAATCGCCCTTGAAGCCGCCTTCATACAGGTTTGTCAGTTCGGATTCGAAGGTCGGGCTGCCTCCGCCAATGGCCGCCGTGGAGTCGAGGTTGAACCCGCCCGACTTGAAGCCCCGGGAATAGGTCCCGTAGAGGTTCATATTGTCGGTAATCGAATAGACGGCCGAGAAGGTCCCGGTGACCTGTTCTTCTTCAAAGGTGTCGTCGAATGTCGACGGCAGGAAGCCTTCCGTTCCCGGAATATCTGCTTCCGCGGCGAAGGGGAAGCAGGCAAAGCCGATGGCCAGCTCGCCAACCAGGGCCGCTTCGGCCGGGAGGCCGGCGGCATTGGCGACGCTGTTCAGACAGGCCGGCGAATTCGCTTCAAGCTGGATGAACCGGCCGTCCTTGGTTTCGTTGGTGTAGCGCAGACCAACAACGAGGCTCCATTTGTCCGACAACGTAATATTGTTATGCGTGAAGATCGCGAAGGAGCGTGTTTCCTGCTGAAAAAGGTTCTGGGCGAAGCCGTCGGCCGCGTCGACACCGCCGGCAAACAGGCGTGCCGGATTTTGGGTGTTGAAGAGGTCGCCAAAGGTCCCGCCCAGGGCCAAGGGCACATCGTTGAACGCCTCAATGCCCGGGATCTGGAAGATGGAGCCAAAATAGGCAATGGCGCTGATATAGGCGTCATAGTCAGAGCCATTGGTCAGCGTGAACTCTTCTTCGATATCCTCACGGAATAAGAAGCCACCCACCAGCCAGTCCAAGGGACCGTTCTGGCCTTGTAGGCGGATCTCATGGGTCTGGGTCTGGATGTCGTCGCCGAACCGGTCGCCGCCGCCCGTGCCATTGCCCGGCACCGGAATGACGTCGAGATTGCCGAAATCCGTGAACGTATTGAAGTCGGCTGTGAAGTCCTGATAGGAGCCGATATAGGTCAGATCGGCAAATCCCAGGTCATAATTGATTTCCCCCGAGATGCCATATTGCGAAACGTCATTGGCAAATTCCTCGGCGTTACTGATCCGGCGGTCAAGGCTGTCACGGCCCGATACCGGCACGCCGCCGTCGCGGGGCAGGCCGGCGAGTTCAAACACACCGGCCTCCACCAGCGGTGTCTCGAACCGTATGACCGCGTCGCAGCATTCCTCAAAGGTTTCCGCGAAGGTCCCGATCAGTCGGACGGAGAGCTTTTCCGTCGGCTCCCAGAGCATCTGTCCCCGGAACTGGTAGCGGTTCCGCGTGCCGCTTTCGGCGCCGGTGGTGCTGTCCAGGATGCCGTCCCGGCCGCGGACCGAGCCGGCAATGCGGATTGCCAGCTCATTCTCGATCAGCGGAATGCCGATCCCGCCCTGGACCTGGTACTGGTTGAAATTGCCATAGGTTGCGTTGCCGAAATACTCAAAATCCGTAAGGCTCGGACGGACGGACGAGATCGTCAGTGCACCAGCCGAGGTGTTCCGGCCGAACAGGGTGCCCTGGGGACCGCGCAGGACTTCGACCTGTGCCACGTCCAGCAGATCGCCGAGGGCGACACCGGGACGGCTCTGATACACGCCGTCGATGAAGATGCCCACGGAGCTTTCCAGGCCGATATTGTTGCCCGTGGTGCCGATGCCGCGCAGTCGAATTGTCGCGCCCTGGCTTTCTGTCTGGGTGGTGTTGAGGGTGAAGCTCGACGACAAAACGCCCAATTGGGAGATGTCGAACACACCGGCGCGCTCCACGCTTTCTGCGCTAAATGCCGTCACCGAAATCGGCACATCGATGATTTCGGCATCACCGCGCTTTGTAGCCGTAATAAGCAGGCGCTCGGTGTCGTCACGCTCCGCCTCTGCCAGGTCGGCGTCCTCGGCCTCTTGCGCAAGGACAGCCGGGCCCATCGCCATGGCTGCCGCCAGCGAAGCAGAGAGCAGCAGCCGCGTGCGCATGCGCCGGTCCGCACCTTTCGCTTTTTGATATGTCAATGACATCGAACGCTCCTTACCCCTAGCTCTTGCGATGCTTGCGGCACCGCTTCTTCCTGACCGGCATTTTCAGCCGACATTCTTCGAATGGCCCCAAAAAGGCCGTCTGCCCGACGCCCCTTCAGACCCTAGCCTTCGTATTTGGACCTAGTATCCAAACCTTAAGTCCCGATGGTAGCGCGGGAAACCGGATCGATGAAGCCATTTGGGGCCCTGTTCCAGTCAATTGGCCGATCTTTTCAATCGCCATTCCGTGATATTGTGTCGCTTCTGCGTGTTGGGCCAACCGGCCACGGCAGAGCCGCGAGGATCTCACGCCTGCGGCAAGCCATCCGAAGGCGGATTGGCCTTGGGGCGTGATCACGGTTTGACGGGTCTTGCCGCCGATGCGGTTCACGCTCTTTCAGGACTTAATTATCAGAGTACGGTGGGCTTCGAGCGTCCGGCGTCCATTCTTTGCGGCCTGACCACGCGCGCCAGGGCGCAGCGAGGTATTTGAGCGAGCCATTTGGGCGAAGCGTTTGGCGGACTTGGTCCTGACATCTGGACTTCAGCGGACTATGCTGGTCGATGGTGGGTTCAGTCCGCGCGTCGAGCCGTGGGGGTGTTCATGACAGGTGAGGCCGGGCGGGGCGACAACCGCACCCTTGAGGCGTATTGGATGCCGTACACGGCCAATCGGGCCTTCAAGGCGAACCCGCGTCTTGTGACCGCGGCCCGGGGGCACTGGTACACGGCCGAGGATGGCCGGGCCATCTATGACAGCTTCTCAGGGCTTTGGACCAGCGGGCTCGGGCATAGCCATCCCCACATCGTGGCCGCCATCAAGGCCCAGCTGGATCGGCTCGATTATGCCCACGCGTTCCAGGTGGGCCATCCGCCGGCCTTTGACCTCGCCCGGCGATTGACCGCGCTGGCGCCCGACGGTTTTGACCACGCGTTTTTCACCAATTCAGGCTCGGAGTCCGTCGACACGGCGCTCAAACTGGCGGTCGCCTATCACCGGCTGAAGGGGGAGGCGGCGCGGACCCGTTTTATCGGGCGCGAGCGCGGCTATCACGGCAGCAATCTGGGTGGATCCTCCGTAGGCGGTATTCCAGCCAACCGGGCGTTGTTTTCGGGTGCCCTGCTGCCCCAGGTCTCCCATCTGCCATCGACCCATGATCCGGCGCGCAATGCCTTTTCCAAAGGCCAGCCCCGCTTTGGCGCCGAGCTGGCCCGGGGCGTGGGCCGCATCGCCGCCTTCCATGGGGCCGGCACCATCGCCGCCGTGATCGTGGAACCGGTGGCGGGTTCCACCGGCGTTCTGGTGCCGCCCATCGGCTATCTGGAGGCTTTGCGGGAGGAATGCGACGCCTGCGGTGCACTTTTGATCTTCGATGAGGTCATCACCGGGTTCGGGCGCATCGGGGCCCCCTTCGCAGCCCAACGGTTCGGCGTGACACCGGACATGATCTGCCTCGCAAAGGGCCTGACCAATGGGGTCATTCCCATGGGCGCGGTGTTGGTGAAACGGGAGATCTACGAAACCTTCCTGGCCCATGCGGACGGCCCCATTGAGCTCTTCCACGGCTACACCTATTCGGGGCATCCAGTTGCGACCGCTGCGGCGCTGGCGTCCCTCGATGTCTACAGCCGCGAGGACATGTTCGTGCGCGCCCGGGCCCTTGAGGCTGCATTTGAGGCCGCAATCCATGGCCTGAAGGGGCACCCCCTTGTCGCGGATATCCGGAATTTCGGGCTGATGGGTGCCGTGGAACTTGAGCCCCGGCCCGGTGCGCCGGGCGCCCGCGGGTTTGAGACCCATGTGGGGTGCTTCGAACGGGGGCTGATGGTTCGCTTTTCCGGTGATATCCTGCAATTCGCGCCGTTTCTGGATTCAACGGCGGACCAATTCAGGCAAACTTTCGACATCCTGGCCGACACGCTGGCCGACCTTGCATGACCCGCACGTGCCGCCCGTAAGGCTGGCTTCGGCGGACAGGGAGACCATGATGACGTCACGGCTTGCGCCGCTCTTGCTGACTGCCGTCTGTGGCGCGTCCGCCCTGGTCTGGCTGCCGGCAACCGCCCAGACTGAGACCGCCCAGACTGAGACCGCCCAGACTGAGACCGCCCAGACTGAGACCGCCCAGGCTGAGACCGGTCAGGCCGCCCAGACGGGTGACGCCCAGCGCCAGGACCAACGCGACGTTGCGCTGGCCACGGAGGACCGCACCGGTATTGAACGGGTGATTGTCACGGCCCGGCGGCGCGAAGAGTCCGAACAGGATGTGGGCATCGCTCTGACCACGTTTTCAGCCCAGGACATTCTCGACCAGGGCATCCGGACCATCAATGCCATCGAAAATTTCACGCCGAGTGTGGAGATCGAGAGCCAGTTCGGCTCCGGCCAGCCGAGCTTCAGCATCCGGGGCGTGGGCTTTCGCGATTACGCCACCAACAATTCCTCCACGGTGGGCTTTTACGTTGACGAGGTCGCCTATCCTTTCCCGGTGATGACACAGGGCGTGTTGTTCGATGTGGAGCGGATCGAAGTGCTGCGCGGGCCCCAGGGTACGCTTTATGGGCGCAACACCACGGGCGGTGCGATTAAATTGGTCAGTGCGCGGCCCCAGGATGAATTCGCCGCCGGCCTTGTCCTGGAGGCGGGCCGGTTCGGACGCATCGACTCGGAGGGCTTTGTCACGGGCGGTCTGACCGATCGGGCGCGGGTGCGCCTGTCTGGTCGTGTCAGCCGGGGCGGCGCGTGGCAAGTCAACCGGGAGACGGGCGAGGAGCTGGGCGAGGCGGACATTTTCGCCCTGCGCGGCCTGTTCGAATTTGATCTGTCCTCGAATTTCACGGCACTGCTTAATGTCCATGGCTTCCGGGATCAGTCGGACGGGCAGGGGCTCCAGCTTTTCACGGACTCCGCCTTTGGCCCCGTGGCCCATGACGGCGTGCGCCAGACAAGCTGGGGGTCTTCGGCCGAGTTCGCGGAGCTGGTGGGCTTCAATCAAGACCAGGCGCCCTTCCGGGACAGTGACGGCATCGGTGTCAACCTGACCCTGAATGGCCGGATCGGTGATGTGGACATTGTCTATATCGGCGCTTACGAGACCATGGACCGGCGGGAGTTCAATGATTTCGATGCCCTGGTTCTGGGCGGTGCCTCGACCTTTTTCGTCTCCGATATTGAGATCCAGTCCCATGAGGTGCGCGCGAGCGGCACTTTGGCGGCGGACCGTCTTCGCTGGCTGATTGGCGGTTACTACGCGGCGGAGGACTTGGACGAGCTCTATCGGTCTGACTTTGTCGACAGCTTCGGCCCCGGCTTTGCCGTTTCGACCCCCTACCAGCAGGAAGTCCGAACACTGAGCGCCTTCATCAACTGGGAATATGACCTGACCGACGAATTCCGGCTCATTGGTGGCATCCGTTATGAGGACGAGCAGCGGGATCTGATCGGCCTTGGCACTTTTGCCACCGGTTTCGGACCCTTCAACTTCGCCAATGGCACCGTGGACGGAACGCTGGAGGACCGGTCGCTGGATATCACACCGATCACGGGGCGTGTTGCCTTTGAATCGACGCCAACGGATAATCTGTTGATCTATGCGTCCTATAGTCGGGGCATCAAGTCCGGCGGGTTCACCGCATACAACACGCTCAATCCCCAGGCCATCGATCCTTTCGTGCAGGAAAAGCTGGATGCCTATGAGGTGGGCGTAAAGTCAGAGTGGTTCGAGAACACCCTGCGCCTGAATGCTGCCGGCTTCTACTACAGCTACAAGGACCAGCAAGTGCAGTCGGCCATTTTCGATCCCGCGACCAACGCCATTGTCGGCCGGATCGTCAATGCGCCCGAAAGCGAGATCTATGGCGGCGAATTGGAGATGATGTGGGCGCCTGTGCCCGGGCTCGAGATCTCCCAGGCCCTTGGCTACAAGACCGGCCGCTATATCGAGTTCACAGACCTCGATACGGCCGCAACCGGCGCCACGGGCACGCAAGTCACGGTTGACCGCTCCGGTCAGTCCCTTGGTTTCCCGGAATTCAGCTATACAGGCGCGGTGACCACGCAAGGGGAGGTCTCTGAGTCGGTCTATTGGCGGTTCCGCTTTGATGTGTCCTACAGGGACAATCTGGCTCTGCCGCTGCTTGGGCCACTTTATGAGGTGGACGGATTTATCCTCGGTAATGCCCAGCTCGCCTTCGGCTCGACGGATGGCCGCTGGGAAATTGCCCTGTGGGGCCGGAACATCTTCAACACCGAATATGATGAGACGCGGAATTTCTTTATTGCCCCCAATGGTGTCGCCGATGTCGCCGCCACGGGCCTGCCTGCGACGGCCGGTGTCCGCCTGACGCTGAATGTGTTCTGATATTGGCAACCTCGCCTTCATTGCGAGCGCGGCGAAGCAATCCAGGCCTTTATGGCCCGGACTGCTCGGTCTTGGTTTGCTCCGCCACATTTTCAGTGACGGGATTGGAATTCAATGGCGGGATTGGAACCTCGTCAGCCCAAGAGCCGGCCGATATCGGAGGATCGGACATCCGTCTCGCGGGTGGTTATGCTACCGGTCTCTTTCAGCTCCTCGGCTGCGCGGATGAAGGCGCCATAGGCAATGCGCGCGAGTTGGGCGCCCAGGCTGACCCGCTTGACCCCGATGGCGGCAAGGTCCGCCGGCGTTGCCGTCATGCCTTTAAAGCCGACAAGCACATTGACGGGTTTGGACACGGACTGGCACAGGGTCCGGATCATCTCCAGATCCGTGATGCCCGGCGCGTAAAGCACATCTGCGCCCGCCGCTTCATAGGCCTGAAGACGCGCAATCGTATCGTCCAGATCTGTTCCACCCCGGACGAAATTCTCGCAGCGGGCTGTCAGGACAAAGCCGCTTGGCACAGACCGGGCCGCCTCGACGGCCGCCGTGATGCGCTCCACCGCCAGTGGAATCGGATAGGTCTCGCCGTCATAGACCCCTGAGGCATCCTCAATAGAACAGCCGGCAATGCCGGTCTGCCCGGCCCGGCGCACGGTCTCGGCCACATCTTCGGGCCGATCGGCGAACCCCTTGCCCATATCGGCCGAGACCGGCAGATCCGTTCCCTCCGCCAACTGACGGCAATGGTCAAGCTTGGTCTCCAGATCAAGGTCCCCGTCGAGCATCCCATAGGTCCATGCAAGGCCGCCGGAACTCGTGGCCAACGCCTCAAAGCCAAGGCTCTCCAGGATACGAGCACTGCCCAGGTCCCAGGGATTGGGGATAATGAAAGCGCCGTCCCGCTCATGCAGGGCGCGGAAACGGGCGGTTTTCTCCGTGGCGGTAGCTTTGGTCATGGCTCTGCTCCCTTAATGGCGGTGCTGGAAGTCGCGACTGTGGGGCCCGTGCGGGTTGGACCGAAGGCTGGTCTGCACGCCGGCCTGAACCCTGGGTCTCTGGCCTTCATGGCTTAATGTCATGTCCGTTTGGTTCAGTTGCAATCGTGACTCCCTTGAAATACGGTCGGCGTGGTCATGCGAGGGCGTGCACCGCGTTCGGGCCGGCAATCAACCGCAAATCTCATCAGCTTTCGAAGATTGTGCATATTGTTCTGCTGATACACTTTGAAACTGTAAGACAAGGCCGCCTTTCTTGCTGATGAGCGCGGCAATCCTGAATAATTCGCCCCTTGAAGTCTTCCAAAATCTTGTTTCTTCAATTTCCCATTTTGTAATTTGCGGGCACGAAGGGGGTTGCCAGAGTGTAGCGGTCGCCGGGACGCGCCACTGCACAGTGTGCGGACTGTTGAGGTTGGTGCCCCGCCGCCCGCTGGAAACGGGCCAAGAGGGCGGTTTTGCAGATCTGAGCGCGCTGAGCCGCCACGGCCGGCGCCCATTTTGGGGATTTCATCGGGAATGAGCGATTTGAAGAACAGGCTGATGCGTTTCACCCGTGGGCTGCAGACTCGCGTGCCGGCGCTTTTGGAGGCCAAATTCGCCCTGCAATACACATGGCGGGGCATGATGCGTCGGCCCTTCATGGCAGAATTCCGGCTTCTGGAGCAGTTTGATCTGGCTTCGGGCGAACAGATTCTCGATATCGGCGCCAATCGCGGCCAGAGCATTCAGGCGATCCGCATGTTTGAGGCCACTGCGCCGGTGATCGCGTTCGAGGCCAATCCGGTGCTTGCCGACCGGCTCAAAGGGCGCTTTCAGAAGGACCGCCACCTCACGGTCGAGGCGTTCGGTCTGGGCACCGAGGAAACCCGTGGCACGCTCTATCTGCCCTATTACCGGCAATGGATGTTTGACGGCCTCGCGTCCTTCGACCGGGAAGCGGCTGTTTCCTGGCTGAACGAGAAGCGCATGCCAGGCTTCCGCAAGGAGCTGATGACGGTCAAAGAAGTCGAAAGCACCATCCGGCGTCTCGATGACCTTGAGCTGTCGCCGGGTTTCATCAAGATCGATGTCCAGGGCTTTGAGAATGCCGTGATCATGGGCGGGCAGGAGACCATCACCCGCCATCGCCCGGCGTTCCTCATCGAATATGAGCCGGGGCAGGAATTCCCATTCCTGACGAGCCTCGGCTACGGCACCTATTTTTACGACAAGGGCCGGCTCATCGCGACACAGGGCACGCGGCGCACGCCGAACCTTTTCTACATCACGCCCGATCGGCTCGATGCTTTGAAGCGTCGCGGCGTCATGGTCAGTGAGGATAACAGCACCCTCGTGACGCCGCGCGCTTGATCCGTACCCGCTGCATCAGGGGTCCTTGAGGACCCGGGTGCATGCCAGCAGCGCCTCGATATGATCCACATAGGACACGAGGGCATTTCGGCCGTCCTCAGTGAGGGCGCAGGCCGTGTTGGGGCGTCGCCCCACAAAGGTCTTGGTCAGGGTGATGTAGCCCGCTTCCTCCAGCTTACGCAGGTGTACGGAGAGATTGCCGTCGGTCACGGAGACGGCATTCTTAAGGGCCGCGAAATCCGCCTCGTCCACGGAAGCCAGGAACGCCATGATGGCCAGGCGGACCCGGCCATGGATGACGTCATCGATCTGCTTGTGGTCGAAGGGCGTGCTCATGGTCACTCCCTGCCGGATTGCGCCATGGAGAGGCGGCCACGGTCCTTAGAGGCGGGATTCGCCTGATTCTGGGCCTGATTCTGGGCTTGGTTCTGGGCCTGACTTTGGGCCTG
>CAYUYV010000058.1:13035-23398 GCA_964449455.1 uncultured Alphaproteobacteria bacterium
TGGGCCTGACTTTGGGCCTGGTTCTGGGCCATCAGCATCAGGCCCGGGCCGGCGAGCAGGACCAGCCAAAGGATGGCGCCAGCCAGCAGCATGTCGGGCGTGCCGGCGATGGCGAAGAGACCCGCTCCGGCCGCGAACCATAGCCCGCCGAGGCCCGTAAGCCAGCCCATCCGCCCCAGATGGCCCGTCACCATGAAGCACAGGCCCATGATCAATGCGCCAACGATCATAGTGACATGCATGGGCACGGCTGCGCTGAAGGCTGAGCCAAGGGAAAAGATCGTCAGGGCCAGGCCGGCACCGATAAAGATCGTGGAATAAATCCGTGTCACGACGGTCTTGACCTGGGCGCGTCGGTTCTCCCGCATGCCAAGGGCCATGGAGCCGATCCAGCCGGCGACGCCCATCACCAGATAGGCAACGCCAATCCAGCCATGACCCACGGGCCAGAGGCGCGTCGCGATCATGAAATTCGTCAGATAGGTGCCAGCGATGAGCAGACCCCACAAAAGCAGATAGGCGCCCGAGACCACCGCCGTGCGCCGGCCCTGTTCCGCAACGGCCCGCAGAAATGCAAGATCCTGCTCAAGGCTCGTGGCGGGACCATCGCCAGCAGATGGCATTCTGGAGTGAGGCATGAAGTCAGTCTCCACTCGAAGGCTGGGCGCCCGGCACATCAGCATACCGGCGGGCAAGCCAGGGAACCAGCCAGCGCAGGCTTATCGCAAGAAGGATTGCGCACGCTGCGGTTACCCCCCCAATGACGGCAAACAAAATGCCCTTGTCGGCCGGGTTCTCGAAGGTAAAGCGCGTCCCGACCTGAGCGATGCCGGCCCCAAGAAGACCGAAATAGGCCCAGATCATCAAACGGATATGGAGCTGTAAGTGGCGTTCTTCGCCGGTCCGCGCCGCCATGCGGATGGCATAAAAGCCGGGCAGGAGGGCCGTCAGGCTCAAGACGGCGAAGGCATGGAACAGGTTTGGACCGCCCGTGAAGTCGTAAAGCGTGAGGGCCGTGATGTTCACAGTCAGCATGGCCAGGACAAAGCCATAGCCTGATAGCCGGTGAAGGCCCGAACCCTTCCGATTCAAGAATATCAGGGGGCCGAGCACCAAGGCGATGATGGCGGCCACGAAATGAACTCCGCCGACCACCGTGTGCACCCATGTTCCCCAATCCAGCCAGTCCATCACTGTCATGACACGCCCCTGTTGCAAAGCCCAATTAGTTTGTTTTTTAAAGTTATTGGGCCTCACGCAATGGGTCAACGGCCTGGAAGCCGCTGGGCCTGCGCCTTAAGCGCTCACCAGGTCACCTTCACCAGTTTTCCTTATAGGGGCGCACGTCGAGTTCATGGGTCCAGGCCGTGCGATGCTGGGTGTGCATGTGCCAAAAGGCTTCCGCGATGTCGTCCGGATTCAAGGCGCCCTCATGGCCCAGACGATCCAGATATTCGCCAAAGCGGGACCGCACGATGTCCCCGTCAATGACGCCATCCACAATCACATGGCCAACATGGATGCCCTGGGGCCCATATTCGCGTGCAAGGGACTGGGCAAGCGCGCGCAACGCCGCTTTGGCGCTGGCGAAATGGGCAAAATTCGCCCGGCCACGCAAGGACCCCGACGCGCCCGTGAAGAGGAGGGACCCGCCGCCATTGGCGAGCAGGCGTGGCAAGGCCGCTTTGGCTGTATGGAAAGCGCCCAAACAACAGATGCGCCAGAATGTCTCGAAGGTCTCCGCATCCAGACTATCGAAGGGGATGATGGCATTGTTGCCGGCATTGTAGAGCACGGCGCCGAGGGGGCCGACGGTCTGCGCATGGGCGAACAAGCCCTCGACCGTATCGGCGTCGCTGACGTCGGTGGTCCGCGCTTCCGCCGAGCCGGCGGCGTCCCGGATCTCGTCCACGATGAGGTCCAGCTTCTCCTTCGTCCGGCCCGCGACGATGACATGATGACCGCCCCGGGCAAAACGCCGGGCGAGGCCGGCGCCGAGACCGCGTGAGGCGCCGACACCAATGACGATGGCAACCGAAGACATGGGCGTTCTCCTCTTGCGTGAGATGGGCCGCGTAGGGCGCTCAGACGGGGGTGATGGGCAGTGGCGGGTCAGCCAGTTTCAGGAGCTGTTTGCCGAAATTCTTGCCGTCGAAAAGGCGGTTCAAGGTGTCCGGTGCATGCTCCAGACCATCGACAATGTCCTCCGCATAACGGATTCGGCCTTCAGCAACCCAACTGCTCAACTGCACCACGGCTTCCGTGAAACGCGGCTGGTAATCGAGCACGATAAACCCTTCCATCCGTGCCCGTTGGATTACGAGACTCATGTAGGTTCTGGGACCGGAGGGTAGCCCCTCCATCGTGTAGCCGGACGAGATGCCGCCGCACAGCACGACCCGTGCCTTCCGTGCAATGAACATCAGGGCCTGTTCCAGGATGGTGCCGCCCACATTGTCGAAATAGATGTTGAGCCCTTTGGGGGCCTCCTCCTGGATGCGGGCCGCCACATCTTCCGATTTGTAATCAATGCAGATATCAAAGCCGGCCACATCGCGCACCCAGGCGCATTTTTCCGGCCCGCCCGCAATCCCGATCACCTTTGAGGCACCGGCAATTCGGGCAATCTGCCCCGCAACGGAGCCCGTCGCACCAGCAGCGCCCGACACGAGCACCACATCCCCTGGTTCGGGAACCCCGACATCGAGCATTCCGAAATAGGCTGTGAGCCCTGTCACACCAAAGATGCTCAAAGCCGCGGTCGGGGAGATACCGGGCGCGAGTTTGGACACAGGACCCAGCTCCGTGGTCCCATCACTGAGATAATAGTCCTGCCAGCCAAAGCTGCCCTGGACCAGAACGCCGACCGGGAATCCAGGATGGTCAGACGCCACGACCTGGCCCACGGCACCGGCGCGCATGACGGCACCGAGCGCCACCGGAGGCAGATAGGAGGGCACATCGTTGAGCCAGCCGCGCTGGGTGGGGTCGAAGGAGAGATAAAGAACACGGATCAGAAACTGGCCGGCGCCGACCGCGGGAACCGGGGTTTGCGCCCAGGTAAAGTGGGTCGCGCTGACGGCCCCCTCGGGCCGATCCTTGAGCAGCCATTGGCGGTTGACGGCCTGTGCCATGATTGTTCTCCCTTGGTCCTGCGACGGCCTGGGCCGGATCTGCCGGGGGCGTTGTTGTTGTGCGTATGGCGGATCGCAAAAGTGTAGGCGCGGTCCCCGGGCCGTGCAAATGAGGAGCCAGGGCCGGATACCTGGGTGCAGTGTAAGGATGCAAGCATGGACGCGGTTCAGGCCATTGGCCGTGACGATGATGAAACCGACTGGATTTTGAAGCCTGCCGACCATGCGGCCAAGCTGCCGCCAGAGGCCAGGGCGCTCGCTGATATTCTCATTACGGAGCGTGTCACGGGCATTATCGAGGATTTCGACGATCATGACCGCAAGGCCGGTCGGCATCAGCGCCGCTTCAAGGGGCTTGGCCTGCGGCTCGTGACGGCGACGGTGCTCGCGGTCTTGTGCGGTGGCCTTTACCTTTTCATCCGAGCCATCGATCCGGGCCCTGCAACCTCAATGCTTGCCTGGGTGACCCTGTTCGTGCAGGCCGGCGCAGTTGCATTGGTGGCGGTGTTCACCTTTCAGCTCAAGGAAAGTACGGCCTATGAAGATTGGATGCTGGACCGGGCGGCCGCGGAGTCCGAGCGCATCAACCTGTTCAAAGTCATCTGCTATCGGCGGCCCAAGGAGGGGGCGGCTGGCGCGGCCCTGCCCGATTGGGAGCGCAATGAAAGCATGCTCCCACTGCTGGCCCTTCAGTTCGAGTATTTCCGGCGCTTCCAGCTTGATGTGCAGATCCGCTACTACAATGGCCGGGCCCGCCAGCACCGCGTTGCCGCCGGGCGCTACAATCACCTGGGTTTTGTCCTGATCCTGATCACCGCTCTGATCGCGGTGACTGAACGGGTCAGTTTCGGCCCCGATAGCGGGCCCATCTCGGAAGCCACCGCCGCGGCCCTTCTTGCCCTGGCCGGTATCGCCTTGCCGGTGATCTATCAGGGCCAGGACATGTTGAAACTGATCAGCGGCGACCGGCGCAACGCCCTGCGCTACCGGGTGACCGGCCAGAACCTCACAGCACTTGCCCGCAGTGTTGAGGAAATCCGGGACCGGATCACGGATCAAGGCGAGGACGCCCGTCCCGTCGTACAACGGTTCATCGACAGCGTCCACGACCAGATCATGACCGAGCACCGCCAATGGCAGTACCTGCCCAAACCCTCGTCCCCGAGTGATTTTCTGGAGGTCGAGACCTGACTTTTGCTGCTGGGTCCGGGCGAGGCATTTGACCTTCGTCCATGCGAGCGCACCGCTTGGCCAGGCTCGCACGGACGCATTTTCATCATCGCCTAACCCTTCACCACCGTCTTACAAGGACAAGGCTGTGCGGATCGTCTCCGCGTGATAGCTCAGCACCTTCCAGTCATAGAGCACCCAGACGCCGTAGGCGAAGACCAGCACCACGCCCGTGTAGCGCAGCCGCCAACCCATGGGCCAACCCTCTTTGCCGAGCCAAACGGCCAAAAGCATCAGCAGACTGAGCACACTCAATCCAGCCGTCACCAATGCACAAATCAGCATCACGGCGATCATGGGTGTGGGAAAGGCCCCATAGATCAGCGTTTCGCTTTCAGCCAATTCACCGAAGCCCGCTGCAAAGGTCCCCAGGGTGACGAGCCAGGCGATGCCGGTGAGCATCAGGACCCATTGGGCGATCCGCTGGCCGATCGTGCGTGGCGGCGGTGTCCCCTTGTTCCAGCGCAGGCCCGCCGCGAGCAGCGTGCTCAAGGCGGCCAATCCGGCAACCCCAAGCCCGGCCATCAAGGCATCGGCCGAAGAGAACGGACCGAGCCGCTCATAGGCCGCCGCACCGGACGACAGATACGCCCATTTTGCTTTTGGCTCGGGGCTGAACTGGATCTGCGATCCGTCCTTCACATGGGCAAACAGACCCTTGACTTCATCCACCTCCACATAGCGCCGGCTCGACGACCCAATGCTGGTCACGAGATAGCCGTCTTCTGTTACCCGGACCTCGAGCGCAGGTTGGGCGAGGACCGCCAGACGGTCGAGCGCCGTATCATTGCGCCGGGTCGAGTGATAGGTCCCGGTATAGCGCTCAGCCCGGTCCACAAAACCGGCCGGCGGCGCGGGAATGGTCTTTTCAGGGCCGGGGGAGAACCGCCGGACGATCCGTTCCGGCAGGTCCCTCAACTCACTGCCATCGGCTGCATTGGTGGAGACAAAGATGCCAAGCCCCAACTCCGGAAAGAAGGTCATCATGGAGAGGAAATTGTTGATGGAGCCGCCATGGCCATAGGCCGTGTGCCCCTCAACCGTCTCCAGCCAGAAACCATGGGCGTTGGCCTGGGACACGGGCGCGTTCCGGAACAGCTCCATGCGCATCAGCGCCATGGTGTCCGGGGCCAGGATTGTCACCCCGTCAAGGCTACCCCCATTCAGATGCATCCGCATGTAACGCGCCATGGCACCGGCCGATGCGGAAAGCTGACCCGCCGCCGCTTGGGATTTCAGGGCTTGGCCGAAGGTCTGGGTCTCATACCAACCCGCCGACCAGACATGGCTCTTGGCCGCATCGGCGCGCAGGGCGGCCGTCCGGGGATCATCCTGGGCCGGATCGGTATAGCGAAAGCGCAGGCTGGCCTGGGCCATGCCGAGGGGGGCCAGGATCCGTTCATGGACCGCGTCCGCATAATCCGTGCCGGTCACGCGGGCGATGATCTCCCCCAAAAGGGCATAGCTGTAATTGGAGTAACTGGTCACGATCCCAGGCGCGCGCACCTGGCGCGGGGCGAGGGCTTCAAGCTGCTCCGCCGTCGGACGGCCCGGCATGGTCTGCGCGCCGCCGATGCCGTAATAGCCAAGGAGCCGATCCTCAAAGCCTGCCGTATGGGACAGGAGATTGCCCACCGTGATGGTGCCCTTGGAGTCGTCAAAGGCGAGATCGTCAAGATAGGTGCGAATATTCGTTTCAAGATCGATCTGGCCGGCTTCCACAAGCTGCATGATCACGGTGGCCGTGAAGGTCTTGGTGATGGAAGCGACACGGAACAGGTGGCGGCCAGGGTCCACGGGCTCGCGGGCGGGCACATCGGCAAAGCCGTAGCCCTTCAGCAGAAGCGTTGCGCCGCGATTGACCACGGCAACCGTGACACCCGGGATTTTGTGGTCGTCCATGGCCGTCATGACCACGCCGTCGATAAAGGCCTCCAGCGTCTCGACCGTGTAGGGCGGCGGGGGCACGGGTCGGAGATCGTCAAGTCCGGCCTCGTCCTGTGCCGTTTCGGGGGCGGGCTGGCCATCATCCGCAGCCGTCTCGTCCTGGTCGGTCTGGGCCAAAGCCGGGCCCGAGGGCGTCAGCACCATGACCATGCTGAAGAAAGCCGCGAGAAGAAGCGGCAGAACGCGCGTGACAGGGTCCTTCGATGTGACCGGTTCCATGGTGCGATCCTCCAAGACCTGAAAAAAGGGGCGCTGGGACGCCATTGGAGGACCTTATGCCACGCCCGGGCGGCCTTGAAGCGGATTTCTGCGGTTCACCGGCCCTTTGGGGGCAGTGTTACCCGGGCCGTGCGCGGCCGATAAAGATCGGTGTCTTCCAGAAGCAATGTGAAATCGGTGCTGTTGCAGGCATAGGTGAGCAGAACCGAGATGCCATCCTCCTCGACCCGGTCGAACTGGTGATGGGCTTTGCCGGCATAGCAGAACACCGTGTCGGTATCCCGTTCCTGTGCGTCCGGAATGGTCAGGAGATCGCGCATTGGGCTCCAAGGCCCGGCGACAGAGGGCGCCGTGCGATAGACGATCCGGCTGGAGAAGGGCTCCGGGTCCATATGGATCACCAGGAAATCGCCAATGCCGGGTAGACGCTGGAGGCTGAGTTCGCTTGAGGCGTTCGCAATCACGGGGACGGCGGTGTCGAGTGTCAGGCCCTTGGTCCACGCGCCCGGGCCTGTAAGCGTTTGCAGGGACCGGCCCGGATCATCAAGGCCGTCAAAGGGCAGGCGGGTCAGGATAACGGGATGCCCGCCAGCCTCTTCGAGGGGCGTGGCAAGAACGACATGGCCGTTCTCCACGACAAGGCCGGAGCCGGTGAGGGCCGGCTGCCTGCCAAGCGCATGGACGCGCATGTCCCAGGCCTCCGGCGGCGCCGAGGGATTGCCAATGCGGATGAGATCGGTGCCCGTAATGGCAAAGCCGAAGGGATTGCCCGCATCGACCGTTTCCACACGCATCATGAACAGGGTCAGCACGCCCTCATGTATCACGCCATCCAGGGGCCAGTAGCGCACGGCATGGCGTTCTTCCTGCCTGTCCCATTCAGGGGGATGGAAAAAGGCCTCATGGACCGCGCCGCGCCGGTTCCAGTGATAGGTGATGGACCAAACACCATTCACGCATCTGGACAGGGCAATGGAGTTGGAGATGAGGGCCGCCTCGTTCCGGCTTTGCGTGTCTGAGCGGGCAACAAAACTGTCGCCGAACAGCCAGACACTGTCTGTTTTGGACAGGGGCACGGAATAAACACCGTCGCCGCCCAGCCAACCCTCCTTAAGCGGAAAATCCGGGGTGCAGCTTTCCTGCCCAGCCCCGGTGGCCGGGGCCAAGAGGGGCTCGGCAATGGCGCGTTCGCCCTGATCCCCTGCCGGATCCAAGGCGAGCGCGTTTGCCGGTGATAAGGCCGCCAACAGGGCCAGGGCAGCAAAACGCATGGGTCTTGGCCCCCTGAACAGTTTGAGATAGTATTAATACTGGCATGATTCACGCTCGAAGCACACAAGACCTTTGAATACTGCTTGATGTCTTAGCGCCCGTTGCGCTTCTGGCGCCGTTTGTGGAGCCAGAACAGGAACGGCCCGAGCACGCCCTCATAAATCGCAACGGCAAAGGGCCGGACCACGGGAAAGCGGGCGAGGTGGCCAAGCCAGCCGAAGCCGGGCAGGGCGAGCCAGAGCCGGACAAAGGCATCGACGCCCGCAAGCAGGGTATTGTCCGTATCCACCACATAAAGGCGGCGTGCGGCCTGATCTTCCGTCAGGGACCAGGCATCGAGCAGCCCCGGCTCCTTTGTGAGGTCCGCCCAGGTGATAGGTAGCCCCTCCCGCTCGGCAAGACGCTGATAGACCGCGATTTCGCGGCTGCAGATCGGGCAGTTCCCGTTGTAAATCACGGTGATCGCGGCATCGCTCTGGCTGTGTGGTGTCATGGCATCGCTCCTTAAACAAAGCATCCGTGAAGGGGTCGTGGACCTTGCATACACAGCCTGTGCGCCAAGGCCCCTGTGGGATTTGTTCGCACCACGCTGCGAATCCGGTCACTGTCGAGCCCAAGTAAAGGGGGTCCGGTTGCTTCCGGAATGGCGCGACGCGCTGCTTTCGGAACGCCTTGCGTATCAGGGTCCGGACAATGGCGGAATTTACGACGGAAGAATGGCGTCGGGTGATGGTGACCCTCGACGCCGACGAGGCCCGGTATGGCCTGCCCGAGCGGCGGCCGGACTCCGTGATTTTGGCCTCGTTCAACATCCGCAAGCTCGGCACGGTCGAGAACAAGTCCCGCGGCGCGTGGAGCTTTCTGCGCCGCTTTGCGGACCGGTGTGACCTCCTCGCCATTCAGGAGGTTCAGGACAATCTCGCCGGGCTCCAATATCTGCACGGTCTTCTGGGCCCGGACTACCATATGGTGGTGTCCGACGCGACCGGCGGAGTGCCTGGCCTTGGCTCGCCCCGCGAGCGGCTCGCCTTTCTCTATCGCGAACCCCATGTGAGGCGCACCCAGCTTGCCTCCGACATCGCGTTTGAGCGCAGTTTTGTTTTTGATCAGCTCTGGGACAATCGCAAAGATCTCCTCACGGCCTTTTTCGCCTATGAGCAGGAGATGCAGAGCCATGCGGAAAAGGTTGCGGACTACAGGCAGGGCCTGCGGCGCTCCCGCCCTGCAAAACCGCCCCTGGTGCTGCCCTTTTTCCTCACCTTCATTCGGTCGCCCCATCTTGCGGGCTTTGAGGTGCCTGGCTTCGGCGATGCCATGCCCTATCGCTTCGTGACGGTGAACGCTCATCTTCTCTATGGGGACAAATATCGCCAGAAGGAGGACAGGGAGCGGGAGTTTCGCTACTTGCTCCGCTGGCTGATCCTGCGCGCCAAGGAAACCCATCGAGGCTTCCACGAGGACATCCTGCTGCTCGGCGATCTTAATCTGGACTTCGAGGACGACGAGGTGCGGCGCGCGGAGATCACGGCGGACATCAAGCTGATCAACTCCACGGAACTTGCGCACCGGGACGAAGCGGACGTCAATTTTCCCTTCATCACGGAACATCCGCGCCGGGGCCTCATACGCACCAATGCCCGCAAGAGCCAGACCTACGATCAGATCGGCCTTTTCATGCATGATCGCCGCCTGCCGAGGGTGGACGACAACAAGCAGGCGGGGTCCGTCGACGGATCGTATGATTACGGCATGTTCGATTTCGTCCGCCTGTTCGTGGAGGCCCTGCATGGAAAGGGGGCGACCATAGACAGTCTGGGGACCGAGGCCCGGCGCACTCTTCTGTCCCAATTCGAGCATGATGTGAGCGATCACATGCCCATCTGGGTGCGTCTGGCCAAGCCCTTTGCCGGGCAGGGAGGGGCCTTGTGATCAGGCACCCGGCACCCCTGACAACGACCTTCGAGGAGGCCCGGCGGCGCCGGCAGCGCATGGCGCCGGTCCACCGCTATTACAAGCGCCGCGGCGGCGTTTATGTGCCAAAACGAGTCATTCTGAGACCGGAGCGTTGGCTCACTACCCTCCTGGACTGGAAAATCCGTTTGCGGCGGGTTTTGTTCTTGACGCAGACTCTTTTGCGTGATTCCTTCACGCCTATGAGTGCAGTACGCGTAGCGCCAGACCGCTGGATGAACGGTATGATCACCGCTGTCGGTCTGGTTTTGACCCTATATTTTTCCTACCATTGCGTGGCCGGTAATCACGGGCTGTTCGCCCTGCTTGATTTGCGTGAGCGCCGGGATGTTCTGGAGGCAGAGCTTGATTTGATCCGTTCCGACCGGGCGGGCTTTGAAGCGCGCGTTGACCTGCTCGACAGGCAGCGGCTGGACCCGGACCTCCTGGAGGAAAGCGCCCGCTCCGCGCTCGGCTATGCGCATCCTGACGATCTTGTCATCCTGCGCCCCACAAGACCGCCTGAACGGGCGCCCGGTCTTTAAAGGCGTCCGGTTTTTAAGGATCGGTTGCCCAGTCCGCGCGCAAAGCCCAGTCCGCGCGCAAAGCCC
>CAYUYV010000058.1:23498-26721 GCA_964449455.1 uncultured Alphaproteobacteria bacterium
GCCCAGTCCGCGCGCAAAGCCCAGTCCGCGCGCAAAGCCCCGTTCACCGCTCTGGCCGGACCTCCATCACATCGTCTTCCCGGTCTTGTGACACGTCCAGGGCGGGATTGGGTCTGCTGGCCAATCCACTCGTGCCTGCATACCCTGCGCATGGGCTCTGCGGAGGGGCTAAGCCCGTCCCGCCAGTGCTGTGTTCTTCCGGTGCTGTGTTCTGCCAGTGCTGTGTTCTAAATGTCGGGTCCGGGGGCACACTTTTCCCTGCCAGAGCGCCGCGCCCACTTCCGCTTCTGACCCACCAGAGTTCCTCCACCAGAATAATTTCAAAGTCCCAAACCCGCCGGCGCAGGCCTCTCAGAGTGTCTTGCGTGTCTGGCATGGCAGCGTTCTCATTGAGCGCGATAACACCCTGTTAAGGTTCGCCAGATAGCCGACTGTTGCCTATACTGACAGGGTTAAGGGACACCAATGGCGAGACGGTTCGGGTAACGCACAACCAGGGCCGCCCCTGTCGATGCACCTTGCTGGGAAGGGAAAAGAATGGGCCACCCACATAACGGATCTTCCACGACGGGCGCCATCTGGTCTGCGGCTCCCTTGGCCCGCGGTACTGCGGCCGCGACGGACGCCTCTGGCGCGCCGACGCTCAGTGCCCGGCCCACGACCAAAGATGAGTTGTTCAGCTATCTGCATATCATGCTGCTGATCCGCCGCTTTGAGGAGCGGGCTGGTCAGATGTATGGCATGGGCCTTATTGGTGGTTTCTGCCACCTCTATATCGGTCAGGAAGCCGTGGTGACGGGCATGCAGGCCGTGATCGAACCGGGCGACCAGGTGATCACGGGCTATCGGGACCATGGGCATATGCTGGCCTGCGGCATGGACCCCAAGGGCGTCATGGCGGAGCTGACCGGCCGGTCCGGCGGCTATTCCCGGGGCAAAGGCGGCTCCATGCATATGTTCAGCCGGGAGAAAGCCTTTTTCGGCGGCCATGGCATCGTGGGCGCCCAGGTTCCCCTCGGCACGGGCCTCGCCTTTTCCAACAAGTACCAGCAAAACGGCCATGTCTGCCTGACCTATTTCGGTGACGGCGCCGCGAACCAGGGTCAGGTCTTCGAGGCCTTCAACATGGCGGCACTCTGGAAGCTGCCTGTGGTCTATGTGATCGAAAACAATCAGTATGCCATGGGCACGAGTGTCCAGCGTTCCTCCTCGGAGACCCATCTGTGCCGGCGCGGTGCCAGCTTCAACATTCCGGGCTACGAGGTCGATGGCATGGATGTATTGGCGGTGCGGGATGCGGGCCGGGAGGCGGTCGAGCACGCCCGCAGCGGTCAGGGTCCGATCATCCTGGAGATGAAGACCTACCGCTATCGCGGCCATTCCATGTCCGACCCGGCCAAATACCGCACCCGCGAAGAGGTCCAGGACATCCGGGAGCACCATGATCCGATCGAACTGGCGCGCCAGCGGCTTCTTGCCGAAGGCTGGGTCACCGATGCGGATTTGAAGGCCCTTGAGCGGACAATCCGCGCCCAGGTCGCTGAATCTGCCGATTTCGCCCAGACCAGCCCCGAGCCCGATCCGGCCGAGCTGTACACGGATGTTCTGATCGCAGGCTGACGGTGCGCGCCGCAAGGCGCTGCCCGGCATCCGCCGTTCCGCCCGACAAAGAGGCTTCGCAATGCCCACCGAAATTCTGATGCCCGCCCTGTCTCCCACCATGGAAGAGGGCACTCTGGCCAAATGGCTCGTCAAGGAAGGCGACATGGTCAAGGCCGGCGATGTGATCGCCGAGATCGAAACCGACAAGGCCACCATGGAGGTGGAAGCCGTCGATGAAGGCATTGTTGGCCAGATCCTGGTCCCTGAAGGCTCGGACAATGTCGCCGTCAATGCGGTCATCGCCTTGTTGATCGAGGAAGGCGAGGAAGTCGGCAAGATTGCCGTTAATGGTGGTGCTGCACCTTCGCTCAGCCCTGCGGCTCCCACTGTCTCAACGCCCCCAGTTGCGCCTGCGCCCCCCCGCGCCGAGGCCGCGCCGGCGCCGCGGTCCGCGCCTGCCATTTCGGCGGCGCCCGCCCCTCGAAATGCTCCTGAACCGGATTATCCGGCCGGCACCCGTCTTGCGTCCCAGTCCGTGCGGGAAGCCCTACGCGATGCCATGGCCGAGGAAATGCGCCGGGATCCGGCGGTGTTCGTCATGGGTGAAGAGGTCGCCTACTACCAGGGCGCCTATAAGGTGACCCAGGGTCTTCTGGACGAATTTGGCGACCAGCGGGTTGTCGATACGCCGATCACGGAACATGGCTTCGCCGGTCTTGGGGTCGGCGCGGCCTTTGGCGGTCTGAAACCCATCGTGGAATTCATGACCTTCAATTTCGCGATGCAGGCGATCGACCAGATCATCAATTCGGCGGCCAAGACTTTGTATATGTCCGGCGGCCAGATGGGCTGTCCCATGGTCTTCCGCGGGCCGAACGGGGCGGCGGCCCGGGTTGCCGCCCAGCACAGCCAGGACTATTCGGCCTGGTATGCCCATGTCCCCGGCCTGAAGGTCCTTGCCCCCTGGAGCGCGTCCGATGCCAAGGGCCTGCTCAAGGCGGCCATCCGGGACCCCAATCCCGTCATCTTCCTTGAAAACGAAATCCTCTATGGGCGCAGTTCCGATGTGCCTCAGCTTGACGATTTCGTCCTGCCCATCGGCAAGGCGGCCATCGTGCGTCCGGGAACGGACGTTACGCTGGTGGCCCACAGCCGGCCGGTCGATCACGCGCTGGAGGCGGCCGAGGCCCTGAGCGCCGACGGCATCGAGGCCGAAGTGATCAATCTGCGCTCCTTGCGCCCCCTCGACATCGACACCGTGATTGCTTCCGTCGCCAAGACGAACCGGTGCGTCACCGTCGAAGAGGGCTGGGCGCCCTGCGGCATCGGCGCGGAAATTTCCGCCCGGCTCATGGAGTCAGCGTTCGATCATCTCGATGCGCCGGTTCTGCGCGTGAGCGCCAAGGACGTGCCTCTGCCCTACGCCGCCAATCTGGAAAAACGCGCCCTGCCCCAGGCCAAGGACGTGGTGGATGCGGTGCGATCGGTCACCTACACCCGCTGATGCGCGGCGCGGCCGAACGGGCCCGGCTTTGGTCAGGGTCCGGACCGAACAAGATGACCATGAAGGATTGAAGCCATGCCGATCCCCATTTTGATGCCCGCCCTCTCGCCGACCATG